>JAZNLL010000017.1:0-64206 GCA_045579045.1 Candidatus Avilachnospira sp. | reverse complement strand
TTTGCAGCGATGGATGCTTCCACACCATCGGGTGCGCTCTTACCGCACCTTTCCACCCTTACCATCGGAAGATGGCGGTATATCTCTGTTGCACTTTTCCTGAAGTTGCCTTCGGCGGGCGTTACCCGTTATCCTTGCCCTGCGGAGCCCGGACTTTCCTCATGTACGGCCTTTCGGCACTGCACACGCGACTGTCCAACCCGGTCGCCCGCTTATTTTACTTTATTTCTCTCTTGTTGTCAAATGAATTGCAAAAATCCTGTCCAATGGCTATAATATGAGTAGATTTGAAAAATGAGGTATCTCCATGAACAATTTGGTGGATCGTTATTTTGAACAACTGAAAGAAAAAAGTATTGCCGTTCTGGGCATTGGTGTCAGCAACCGCCCTCTGATCAGGATGCTCTTGGATCGAGGTCTGTCCGTAACAGCCTGTGACAGGGCTGAGCGAATCACGCTCGATCAAGAGGTTCTTGATTTGGAACGGGATGGAACCGTTCTGCGTTTAGGAAACGGCTATCTGGATGATTTGAAGGCGGATGTTGTTTTCCGCACACCGGGCATGCATCCGAATATTCCCGCTCTGTGCACGTTGAGAGAGTCGGGGGCTGTTATCACCTCCGAAATGGAAGCGTTTTTTGCGGTCTGTCCCTGTCCGATCATTGCAGTCACCGGTTCTGACGGAAAAACAACCACGACCACTCTGATTGCAGAAATTTTGAAGCAGGCCGGCCACCGTGTCTGGGTGGGCGGCAATATCGGTCAGCCCTTGTTGCCCATGGCAGATCAGATGCAGGCCGATGACATTGCTGTTGTGGAGCTGAGCTCCTTCCAGCTGATGCACATGAACCAGTCTCCTCATATTGCGGTTGTCACGAACCTCGCGCCGAACCATCTGGATGTCCATAAGGACATGGATGAGTATATCGAAGCCAAGGCTAATATATTCCGGCATCAAAAGCCCGGTGATAAGCTGGTTCTCAATCTGGATAATGAAATCACCGCCTCTTTTTCCGAGAATGTGGCAGCAGATGTAGCTCATTTTTCTCGGGAATACTATCTGGAAAAAGGTGTCTGCTTCTGCGATAATACAATTTTTGTCAACGGAAAAGCCATCATGAACCGCAATGATATCGCCATTCCGGGACTGCATAATGTAGAAAACTACATGGCTGCCATAGCAGCAGTGGAAGGTCTGGCATCTTTCGAGGATATTCTGACTGTCGCGCGGAATTTCAAGGGTGTAGAGCATCGAATTGAGTTGGTTCGTGAGTTGGACGGTGTCCGCTACTACAATGATTCTATTGCCAGCAGCCCCTCCAGAACCATCGCCGGTCTGCATGCCTTTGACCAAAAGGTTATCCTGATTGCCGGTGGTTACGATAAGCAAATTCCATTCGATGTCCTCGGTCCGGAGATTATCACCCACGTCAAGGCTCTGGTTCTCTGCGGTCATACCGCAGAAAAAATCAAAGCGGCCGTTACCTCTGTACCTGCCTATGATGAACGGGAACTTCCTATTCGAATAACCGAGAACCTTTCCGAGGCTGTCCTGGCAGCAAAGAGTTTTGCAGATTCCGGCGATGTGGTGACGCTCTCTCCCGCCTGTGCTGCATTTGATCAGTTTAAGAATTTCATGGTCCGAGGAAAGACCTTCAAAGAAATTGTTATGAGCCTTTAAGAGGTGTTAGAATGCTGAGAAAGCTGTTAGATTTTGCTAATAAGAGAAGAAACAGCCTCTGTGCGGCTGTCATCGTAGCTGCCGGTCAGTCCAGCCGAATGAAGGGCGAAGATAAAATTCTCGCAGAGCTTCTCGGCAAGCCTGTGATTGAAAGAAGTATTGAGGCATTTCAAAATTGTCCTTCTGTCGATGAGATCATCGTTGTTACCCGCAAGGATCTCCTCGGTTATATTCGCTCTATGTGCGGAGCGAAGGGTTTCAAAAAGGTGAAAGCCGTAGTGGAAGGTGGCTGCTCAAGAGTGGATTCTGTCATGCGCGGTCTGGATCATGTGTCAGAAAATGTAGGTCTGGCAGCAATTCACGATGGAGCACGTCCGCTGGTTACCCCTGAGATTATCGAGAAAACGATCGGCAAGGCCAGGTTGTATCATGCTGCGGCACCTGCGATCCCTGTAAAGGATACCATCAAGGTGACAAAGGAGCATTTTGTTGTAAACACACCGGACCGTTCTGCACTTTTTGCGATTCAAACACCTCAGATTTTTGATTACGATCTCCTTCGTGGCGCTCTGCAGAATGCGATAGACAAGGAGCTTCCGATTACCGATGACTGTTCCGCAGTTGAGACGCTTGGCATGGGTGTTTATCTCACGGAGGGCAGTGAAGAAAATATTAAAATTACAACCCCGATGGATCTCATACTTGCGGATGCAATCTTGAGGAGGAGGGAACAGTAATGAGAATTGGACACGGTTACGATGTCCACCGACTGGTGGAGGGCAGAAAACTTGTTCTTGGCGGCGTTGAGATTTCCTACGAAAAAGGTCTGGACGGTCACTCCGATGCGGATGTGTTGGTTCATGCCGTCATGGATGCGCTTCTTGGTGCGGCTGCTCTTGGAGATATCGGAAAGCATTTTCCTGACACGGACGAGGCCTACCGTGGTATTGACAGTCTGCTGCTCCTCGACCATGTCAGCGAAGCAATCGCCCAAAAAGGGTATACGATCTCCAATATTGATGTAACAGTCATTGCACAGAAACCGAAACTGTCTCCCTACATTCCCCTCATGAAGGAAAGACTGACTCAACGGCTTCACCTTGAGGAAGATCAACTGAATATCAAAGCAACAACGGAGGAACGGCTTGGTTTCACCGGCAGAGGTGAAGGCATCTCCTGTCACGCTGTGTGCTTGCTCGAAAAAAACACCTCTCTGTGAACCGCAGAGAGGTGTTACGATTCGTCACCTTCCGACATAGGATGGCTGGGAGGGTAGAGCAATGGAAGCATATTATTTTACCTTTCAATCTGTGACACAAGCGCAAAGTGGGATTGCTGTACTGCAGCGGCATGGCATTCCCGCTAAACTTGTGCGTGCACAAAGGATCATATCTGCAAGTGGCTGCGGATATGCAGCCGAACTTCGGGTGACCGACGTGTATGGTGCCGTTCTTATCCTGCAAAATGCAGGTGTGGTTCCACAGAAGATATTTCGTATCACCGTAGGCGGCGATGCAAGGGAGGTATTTCTGTGATCTACCTTGATCACGCAGCGACCTCGCTGCACAAGCCGTCTCAGGTTTATGGCGCTGTTCTGAATGCAATGAAAACTTGTGCAAGCCTCGGACGCAGCGGACATGAGGCAGCACGTCGCGCCGCTGAGATAGCCTACGAATGCAGAACTGTGGCAGGAGAGCTCTTTGGTGCAAAGCCTGAACAGGTGGTCTTTACTTCCGGTGCCACTCACGGCTTGAATATAGCTATCCGTTCTCTCGTGGAAAGGGGAGACAGGGTGGTTGTTTCCGGATTTGAGCATAATGCCGTTATGCGAACCTTGTACCACGTGGGCGCGAATATTGTGGTTGCAGGTCGTAAACTGTTTGATAGGGCAGATGCCCTGCAGGCATTCGCCGATGCAATAACACCGGGGACAAAAGCGGTAATCTGCACTCATGTATCCAACGTGTTCGGCTATGTTCTTCCGGTAGAACAGATCGCTGAACTATGCTGCTTGCGAAACATTCCTTTTGTTTTGGATGCTGCTCAGTCAGCCGGTGTGCTTCCGGTATCTTTGAATAAACTTCACGCAGCCTTTATTGCTGCCCCGGGCCACAAAGGACTTCTTGGACCACAGGGGACGGGTCTTCTTCTGTGCGGTCGGCTGCCCAAACCCCTTCTGACAGGCGGCACAGGCAGTCTTTCGTTGGATGTAGAGATGCCGGATTTTCTTCCCGACATTTCCGAAGCGGGAACCCACAACATCCCGGGAATCGCCGGTCTGCTGGCAGGCATGGAGTGGATCCGGGAAACCGGTATGGAGGTTATCAGAAACAAAGAGTGTGAACTGCTGAAACTTCTGAAAACCGAGATGTCAGTGTTGCCGGATACCCGGCTGTTCTGCGGGTCAGACGCTGTACAGGTCGGTGTGCTGTCTTTTCAAATCGACGGTCTCGACTGTGAGGAAGTGGCGCAGATGCTGTCAGATGCGGACATTGCTGTAAGAGCCGGACTGCATTGCGCACCTTTGGCCCACAGCTCTGCCGGGACTCTATCGCAGGGAACTGTTCGTGTCAGCGTTTCTTGTCAAAATACCCGGAATGAGATCGAGGTGCTGGTTGGTGCTCTGAAAGAAATTCTTTCCCTAAATAATTACGGTTAACACTTGCTAAATTCACGTTTCTGGGCTATAATTATTTTGTTTCTTTATAGCTACTTTCAGAATGGTGGTGTAAACCATTGCGTGAATTACGTGCGCTTTTTCAAAACTCAATCAATGCGTTTCGGGGTATCGGCGTAACAGACGTTCTCGATATTCTTATTGTCGCATTTTTACTGTTTAAACTGATCAACATGGTTCGTTCAACCAGTACTGCCCGGGTTGCAAAGGCCATTGTTGCGCTTTTGCTTTTGACATGGATTACAGATGTGTTGAACTTCTATGTTCTCCATTTTGTTCTCAGCAATATTCTGTCACTTGGTTTTATTGCCGTTGTGATCATGTTCCAGCCGGAACTTCGCCGTGCGCTGGAACGTTTTGGCGGCAAGAGCTTGATGGAATGGGTTGGCGGCAGTGCTCCCAAGAATGAGATGAGTGAGGCAATTCATGCCACAGTTTCCGCTTGCGAGCTCATGTCCAAGGAGCGTATCGGTGTACTTCTGGCCTTTGAACGCAAAACCTCTCTGGAGGAATATTTCAAGACCGGTACACCTATCGATGCGGTGGTGTCGGAACAGCTGCTCCGAAATATTTTCTTCCCCAAGGCTGCCTTGCATGACGGCGCCGTTATTATCCGTAACGGCCGTGTTGCTGTCGCAGGCTGTGTGATGCCTCTTTCCGAGAACCCCAATTTGCACAGCGATCTTGGCACGCGCCATCGGGCCGGTGTCGGTACCAGCGAAGTTTCCGATGCGATTGTTGTAATCGTTTCCGAGGAAACCGGTACCATTTCCGTTGCCATTGGCGGCATGCTGAAGCGCCATCTCGCACCTCAGACGTTGGAGCGTCTTCTGACCAATGAACTGATGCCCAAGGAAGAAGAGCAGCAGACATTGTGGATGAAAACAAAACAATTTTTGACCAAAAAGGATCAAGACAATGCAAAATAAAAAGTGGTTTAGTATATTGCTGGCATTGGTTGTTTCTGTAGGCCTGTGGGTCTATGTTGTTACGATTGAGAACCCGGTGGAAGATCGCAACATCAGCAATATCCCCGTTGTCTTTGTCGGCGAGGATGTCCTGCGGGAAGACTACGATCTTCTGATCACGAACAGCAATGTGCCGATGGGTGTTTCTCTGAATCTGACCGGCAAGCTGTCTGACCTCAATAAGCTGACGGAAAACAAGACGGAGATCGCTCTTAATATCGATGTCAGCAGCCTGCGAAATGCAGGAGAATATCCCTTTGCCTTTGATATTCACGATCTGAAACTGCCTGCATCGGTATCTGCACAGAATTTGACAATGAACACGATGACGCCGGGACAGGTCAGCATCGTGCTGGAAGATCTGGACGAGCGAACTGTTCCCGTTAAGATTCTCACCGAGGTCGATATTCTGGAAGGTTATACGGCAGACCGTCTTGTTCAGAACTATACGGATATTCTGATCGAAGGTCCTGCCGATTCCGTCAAGAAGGTTGCATATGCACAGGCCATCCTGAAGCGTGAAAATGTCGATCAGACTGTGACTGCGACCTTGTCCTATCAGTTGATGGATGAGGCAGGTGAGATGATCAACGATACGAAGATCACATCCAAGGTGTCAGAAATCGAAGTCATCCTGCCGATTCTGATGTATAAGGATGTCCCTCTGGAAGCACCCGTCATTGCAGGCGGAGGTGCATCTGAGGAAGATACTGTGATCGATATTTCGCCCAAGACTGTCCGCTTGTCTGCCGATCCTAAGGTTTTGGAGAGCATTCAGAGCATCAAGCTTCCTGCTGTGGATCTTGCAAGCCTCATGACCAACAAGGAAGATGTGATCCGAATGATCACGGTTCCCGAGGGCTGCACCAACCTCAGCGGCGAACAGGAGGCTACCGTTTCTGTTCAGATCAAGAACAAGTCGATCCGGCAGATGCGTATCTCCAGTAATCATTTCAGCTTTACCGGTGTGCCGACTACGCTGGAGGCAACCGCCAGAACCAGCGTTCTGCCGATCACCATTCGTGCAAACGAGACGGATATTGATCTTATTTCTGAGGATAATGTCCGTGTGGTCATTGATTTCTCCAATGTGACTTTCTCGCAGACGACCACCTCCATGACAATGCCCGCTAAGATCTATATCGATGGCTATGAGGGTGCCGGTGTCATTGGTGAGACGGAGTATACCATCGTGGTGGATCTTGTGCCGGTAACGGAATAATAATGAAAAATGACTGTGCGCAGTGCCCCTGCGTACAGTCTGCCTGTGGAGGGATATAGTTTGATTAGAAGTATGACCGGCTATGGCAGAGCCTGCAATATGATTGAGGGCCGTGAGATCACGGTCGAGGTTCGCTCGGTCAATAACCGATATCTGGATTGTAATGTAAAAATGCCCCGAATCTATGGCTACGCGGAAGACCGCGTCAAGCAGCTGGTAAAGGAGCATGTGAGCCGCGGTAAGGTTGATGTGTACATTACCGTGATCAATACTGCCGGTGAAGAAGTAAAGGTCACCTTGAACAGACCCGTGCTGGAAGGCTACCTTGCAGCCATGCAGCAGGTTGCTGCGGATTATCCTGTCCGTGACGATATTTCCGTGACGTCGCTGACCCGTCTGCCTGATGTATTTGTAACAGAAAAGCCCGACATCGATGAAGAGGCCAGAGCTGCTGAAATTCTCTCTGTGGTATCCGAAGCATTGGATCAGTATGATAACATGCGCACTGTCGAGGGTGCCGCTCTGGAGCGTGACCTCCTCAATCGACGGGAGACAATCCTCTCTCTGGTTGAGAAGGTTGAGGCAAGAAGCCCTGTGACCGCGGCCGAATACCGCGAAAGACTTTACGCTAAGATGCAGGAAGTGCTGTCTGCTTCTACTGTGGATGAGAGCAGAATTCTGACGGAAGCTGCTGTTTTTGCCGATAAAATTGCTGTGGATGAAGAGACTGTCCGTCTTCGCAGCCATTTGAATCAGCTGCAGCAGATGCTGGCTGACGGTGGTGCCATTGGTCGCAAATTGGACTTCCTTCTGCAGGAAATGAACCGGGAAGCCAACACCATCGGCTCTAAGGGCAACGATCTGGAACAGGCCAGAAACGTTGTGGATATCAAGGCTGAACTGGAAAAGATTCGCGAGCAGGTTCAGAATATCGAATAACGGGAGGGCCTATGAAACTGATCAATATTGGTTTTGGAAATATGGTCTCATCCCATCGAATTCTGACCATTGTCAGCCCCGAATCCGCACCCATCAAGCGAATTGTTCAGGAAGCAAAGGATCGCAGTATGCTGGTGGATGCGACCTATGGCCGCAAAACAAAGGCCGTCATACTTATGGATACAGATCATGTGATTCTTTCGGCGATCCAACCGGAATCGATTGCGGCAAGAGCAGCCGGGAAAAATGACATGACTGCGGAGGAAGAAGAATGAGTGGAAAACTGATTGTCATTTCCGGTCCATCCGGTGTTGGTAAGAGTACGGTCGTAAAGCAGCTGATGGCGCAAAGCCCCAATCTGCATTTTTCCGTTTCTGCCACGACCCGACCCATTCGTCCCGGAGAGGTTGACGGTGTCAACTATTTCTTCGTGGATCATGATGCCTTCCGCGGAATGATTGACCGACAGGAATTGCTGGAATATGCCGAATATGTCGGCAATTATTACGGAACACCCGAAGCACCTCTGGATAAGGCTCTTGCAAACGGGCAGGATATCCTGCTGGATATTGAAGTTCAAGGTGCTTTGAATGTTAAAAAACGCAGACCGGATGCTGTTCTGGTTTTCATGATGGCGCCGTCTTTTGCAGAGCTGGAAAAGCGTCTGACCGGACGCGGTGATACCGCGGCAGATATTGTTCAGAACCGCCTGAAGCAGGCTCGCTGGGAGTATTCCCATGCCCATGAATACGACTATCTTGTCGTCAACGATCAGGTGGACAAGGCCGTTTCCGAAATTTCCGCGATCATCTGCGCTGAAAAATGCAAAACAAAATCCAGAATGAATTTACTTAAGGAGGAACCTTAATTATGCTTTATCCCCCTATGTCTGAACTTTTGAAACATGTTGACAGCCGCTATCTTCTGGTGAATGTGGTGGCCCGCCGTGCCCGCCAGATTTCCATCGAGGCCGAGCAGGAAGGCTACGCGCTGGAAGAAAAGCCTGTCACACTTGCTATTCATGAAGTAGCAGACGGCAAGCTGAGTGCCTCTGTGAAGGACGAGTATAGTCGCTGAGTTTGCCATCCAAGGCGCAGGCATTTTGCCTACGCCTTGAAGTCGTATTAAGGGGGTATGTGCTTTGGTTGCTTCGGTTGCTGTTTCGGCGGCTGTTTACGCCATTGATAAGCCTTACTCCTATAAGATACCCGAAGGGATTTTCGTATTTCCCGGCATGCGGGTGACGGTTCCTTTCGGTCGCGGTAATCGCCGCAGCGAAGGTGTTGTTCTCTCTGTTACCGAGGGAACAGCAGAGGGGCTGAAACCGATTGATCGTGTTCTGGACGAAACACCGGTTTTGTCCGAAGGTCACATCCGCATGGCAGCCTTTATTCGGGACCGCTATTTCTGTACCTTTTATGATGCCATCAAGGCCATGCTTCCGGCAGGTCTGTGGTTTCGTTCACAGGAGCAGTTTGCGCTGAATGAGGATGTCCTCGATTTGGAATCTTTGAAAAATTCCTGCGAAGAAGCGTATAATATTGCAAAAATTCTTCAAAATTATGGCGGAAAGATGTCGACGACAGCTTTGATTGAGGCAATTTCAGACGAAAATGCTTCAGAAATTGGACTTTCGTACCTGAAAAAACGCAAAATAATCGCGTCATCGGTGGATTTTGATCGAAAAATTCGCGATAAAACCGAGAAAATTGCAGCACTTTCCGTCTCAGCGGAAGAAACCATGGAGTTTGCCAATCAAAAAAAGCGCTCCGCTCCGCTGCAGTACGAGGTGCTGAAACTCCTGTGCACCATCGGCAGCGGCAGCACCAAAGAAATCTGCTATCTGACCGGTGCCAACATGGGAACCATCCGCCGTTTGGAGTCCCTGGGCTATCTGGAACTGTCTGTCCGGGATGTGTTTCGCAGTTCTCTTCCGGAATTTGTGGAACAGGCCAAACCGCTGCATCTGAACGCTTCTCAGCAGTCGGTCTTTGACGGTTTGCTGGAACAGTCCCGGCTTGAAAATCCCGGTATCGCGCTGCTCCACGGTGTTACGGGAAGCGGCAAGACCGCTGTCTATATCCGTTTGATTCGGGAGATGCTGGAGCAAGGTCGCTCGGCGATTTTACTTGTTCCGGAAATTGCGCTGACACCGCAGCTTTTACAGCTGCTTATGAGCCATTTCGGCAGGGAAGTAGCGGTTCTGCACAGCGCCCTGCGGGTTTCCGAGCGTTACGACGAATGGAAACGAATCAAGAGCGGCAAAGCTCATGTTGTTGTGGGAACCCGCTCTGCGGTTTTTGCTCCTGTAGAGAACCTCGGTCTTTTGATTGTGGATGAGGAGCAGGAACACACCTACAAATCAGAGAATGCACCGCGCTACCACGCCCGTGAAATCGCCATATACCGAGGAAATAGGGAGCGTGCTCTCGTACTCCTTGGCTCTGCGACACCCTCTCTGGAAAGTATGTATCTGGCGAAAAGCGGTGTGTACAAGCTGTACACGCTGCCGGATCGTTACAACGGCAGGGAATTGCCCCAAGCCGAACTGGTGGATATGCGCAGAGAACTGCGGGATGGAAACGGCGGTTCGATCAGTCGCAGCCTTGCTGCTGCTCTTCGCGCAAATATCGAAGCGGGCAAGCAGAGTATTTTGTTCTTAAACCGACGCGGTGCAGGCAGATGCATGATTTGTGTGGACTGCGGCGAAGTGATCATGTGCCCCAGATGCAGCGTCAGTCTGACGTATCATGCTGCCAATGGGCGACTGATGTGTCATCATTGCGGGTACTCTCAAGCTGTTGCGTCATCTTGCGAAAAGTGCGGCGGACATCTGAAAACAGTGGGAACCGGCACGCAGAAAATACAGCAGGAATTGGAGCAGCTTTTTCCGGGAACCGAAATTCTCCGGATGGATGCAGATACGGTTTCTGCCGTCAACAGTCACGATGTGCTGCTTTCCAAATTTGAAAATGAAAAGATACCCATTCTCATTGGCACACAAATGGTTGCCAAGGGGTTGAATTTCGAAAACGTAACGCTGGTTGGAATTGTTGATGCGGACAGTTCTCTGTATGTGGATCATTACCGTGCCGCGGAGACAACCTTCTCCATGCTGACACAGGTCATTGGACGTTCCGGTCGCGGAGCCAGTATGGGACGCGCAATGATCCAGACCATGACACCGGAACATACGGTCATTCAGTTGGCTGCCCGTCAGGATTATGGTCGGTTTTACGACCTGGAAGTGACCCTGCGGGGCATTCAGAAGGCACCTCCCTTTGGAGATGTATTTGCGGTGATGTTTGTCGGCGTCTTTGAAAGCCAGGTTGCGGCATCGGCTCATTCTTTCCGACAGATGCTGCAGAATGCGCTGCAATCGAAGGAGTATGCAGACATTTCCGCACAGCTCCTGGGACCGACGCCTGCTGCTGTTTCCAAAGTAAACAACACGTACCGGTATCGGGTGACACTACATTGTACCAATCAGAAGTCTATCCGGCTTCTTTTGGCACATTTACTTCGCGTTTTTGCGAAGAATAAAGAAAATAAGGGCGTTTCTGCCTTTGTAGATATCAATGCTTACGAATAGAAGGTAGTATCATGGCATTAAGAAATATTGTTACGGTAGGGGACAGTGTGCTGTCCAAGGTCTGCCGTCCTGTCACAAAATTTGATGATCGGCTGAGTATTCTGATCGACGATATGATCGAAACGCTGGAAGAAGCCAACGGCGTCGGTCTGGCTGCGCCTCAGGTAGGTGTTCTTCGCAGAGTTGTGATTGTGGACGCAGGTGAAGACGGAATTCTGGAACTGGTAAATCCGGAAATCATTGAGCAGAGCGGTGAACAGACCGGTCTGGAAGGTTGTCTCAGCGTTCCCGGTAAATACGGAATTGTGACCCGCCCCAACGTTGTTAAGGTACGTGCACAGGACCGCAACGGCGAATGGTATGAAGCGGAGGGGGAAGAACTGATTGCCCGGTGCTTCTGCCATGAACTGGCTCATTTGGACGGTCAGCTTTACACAGAGGTCGCTGAGCGTATGCTGACACAGGAAGAACTGGACGAATTGATGGAAGAGGACGAAGAAGAATGAAATTAGTTTTCATGGGCACGCCCGACATTGCCAAAACCTGCCTTCAGCGCATCTGCGAGGCCGGCTATGATGTAGCGGCTGTCTATACAAAACCGGATACACCCAAGAACCGCGGCATGAAAATGACGATGTCTCCTGTTAAGGAGTATGCCACCACAAGAGATATTCCTGTATTTCAGCCGACGACCTTCCGTGACCCTGCGGTGATTGAGGAACTGAAGGCAATCGCACCCGATCTGGTGGTCGTGGTTGCCTACGGAAAGATCCTGCCTCAGGCAGCTCTGGATATTCCTCCTATGGGCTGCGTGAATATGCATGCCAGTATTCTACCGGAGCTTCGCGGCGCAGGTCCTGTGCAGTGGTCCATTCTGAACCATATGCCGGAAACCGGTGTGACCGCCATGTATATGTCTGCCGGTATGGATGAAGGCGACATGATTGAAGTCAGAAAAACACCCATTGATCCCATGGAGACGGGTGCAGAGCTGATGGATCGGCTGGCTGTAATTGCGGCTGAGCTTGCCTGTGATACCATTGAGAACCTAAAGAACGGAACTGCAGTCAGAACCGCGCAGGACAGCAGCAAGGCGACCTATGCCCCTATGCTGGATAAGTCCCTGTGTCCCATCAACTGGGAGCAGCCCCTTCAGTATGTGATTGATCAGGTGAGAGGTTTGATTCCCTGGCCTGTTGCGACATCGGTTGTTCAGGATAAGAACTTTAAAATTTTCCGTGTAGAGGATACGGGAAGAACCACGGACGCAAAACCCGGAACGCTTCTGGCCTTAACCAAGAAGGGCCTTGAAATTGCCTGCGGTGACAGCAAAATTGCGGTTATCACCCAACTGCAGGCCGAGGGCGGCAAGCGTATGGCTGCCGCAGATTATTTCCGGGGTCATCCCATCGAGATTTAAATTAAGGAGCAGCTATGAGTGCCAGAGTGACAGCCTTATCCGCCTTGATCGCCTGCAGAAAGCAGGGCGCATGGGCAGACGGTGTATTAAAAGAATACATTGCCAGAGACAGGCTGGATCGCCGAGATGCGGCATTGGCCAGCAGACTGTGTTACGGTGTTCTGCAAAATAGAATGCTGTTGGATCACTATATTCAGCAACTGCTCACAGGAAGTATGAACAAGCTGCAGCCTGTCGTTCTGGACATTCTTCGGATCGGTCTGTATCAGATTCTGATGATGGACAAGATTCCTGTGTCTGCAGCAGTAAACGAAGCTGTGGAGCAAGGAAAGAAATATGCCAACCGCAGCGCAGCAGGACTGATCAACGGTGTTCTTCGCCATGCTGTCCGTGAAAAGGAACATCTTCAGCCGCCTCGGGATTTGTCTGTTCGATACAGTCATCCACAGCCGCTGGTGGAGCTTCTGCAGGATTCTGTTGGTGAGGATGCGATTGAAGCGCTTCTGGCGAGCCATAATGAGGCAGCGCAGACAACGATTCAGGTCAATACACTGGTTTCCGATGACGAAACCGTCCTTTCTGCATTACAGGAGACCGGTGCGGAAGCCATTCCTCATCCTTGGCTTGCCCATGCCTATCATATTTCCGGTTTTGGTAATCTGGAGAGGATGCCGCTGTTTCAGGATGGCGGTTTCTTTGTCCAGGATCCGGCTGCTCGCCTTGCTGTGGAGGCGGCCGGTCTTCGACCCGGTATGAAGGTACTGGACGGATGCTCTGCACCCGGCGGTAAGAGTTTTGCAGCTGCCTTAGCCATGGAGAATAGAGGACACATCACCTCCTGTGATATCCACAAGCACAAGATTGAGCTGCTGAGAAAAGGCGCCGAACGGCTGCATATCTCCATTATGGAACCCATGCTGCAGGATGCTTCCAAACCGGTAGACGGATGGGAATGCTCCATGGATGCCGTAATCGCAGATGTGCCCTGCTCCGGTTTCGGTGTTATTCGAAAGAAGCCGGACATTCGTTACAAAAACCTGGATGAACTTGCAAAGCTGCCGGATGTGCAGAAACGTATTTTAGGTCAGCTTTGCTCCTATGTAAATCCCGGCGGCGTGCTGCTGTACAGTACCTGCACCATATTGAAAAGAGAAAATGAAGAGGTTGTGAAATGGTTTTTGGACAGCCATCCGCAATTCTCTATGGAACCCTTCGAAATACCAAAGGGTCTGAATGCTGAAACCTCCGGAATGCTGACGTTACTGCCCAGCGTTCATGGGACAGACGGCTTCTTTATTTGTAAATTGAGGAGAACCCGATGAAGCAGGATATCAAATCCTTCAACCAAACAGAACTTGCAGAGGCACTCAAGGCCATGGGTGAACCTGCTTTCCGTACAAAGCAGGTGTTTACTTGGCTGCACAAGGGCTGCCGTAGCTTTGACGAGATGACGAACCTGTCGAAGGGACTTCGTCAGAAGCTGGATGACGCTTTTTACATTACGGTTCCCCATGTTGTCAGAAAACAGGAATCCCAGAAGGACGGAACCATCAAGTATCTGTGGCGCCTGCGTGACGGCAACTGTGTGGAGTCCGTGTTGATGCGCTATCATCACGGAAACTCCATCTGCATTTCCTCCGAAGTAGGCTGTGCCATGGGCTGTGCCTTCTGCGCCTCTACCAAAGGCGGTCTGGTTCGGCGGTTGGCCCCTTCGGAGATGTTGGATCAGGTGCTGTTTGCTTCGCTGGATTCAGGGCTTGAAATCTCCAACATCGTTTTGATGGGCATCGGAGAGCCACTGGACAATTATGATACGGTCCTTCGCTTTCTGGAACTGATCAATAGCCCGGACGGAATGAACATCGGCATGCGTCATATCAGTCTTTCTACCTGCGGTCTGGTTGATCGCATTGAACGTCTGGCGGAAGAAAAATTGCAGCTGACCTTATCAGTTTCGCTTCATGCGCCGACAGATGAGGTTCGGACACAGTTGATGCCGGTGAATAAGAAATACAATGTGGATACCCTTTTGCAGGCCTGCAAGGCCTACTTCGAAAAAACGGGACGGCGGATCTCCTTTGAGTATGCCATGATTCGGGATGTGAACGACTCTGTTGAAACTGCTCGAATCCTGGCAAAAAAACTGAATGGAATTGCCGCACACGTGAATCTGATCCCTCTCAACAATATTGAGGAGAGTCCTCTGAAGCCCAGTACCCGAAAAGCTGTTATGGAGTTTCAGCAGGAATTGGAGAAACACGGTATTCCCGCTACGGTGCGCCGCACCCTTGGCAGCGATATTGACGCTTCCTGCGGTCAGCTGCGGCGAAAATATGAAAAAAGCAAGGAGGAATGACGATGCAGGCATGGGGCTTGACCGATCCGGGTATGGTTCGCACCCAGAACCAGGATGATTATGCCATTGAAAAGCTTAGCAGAGACCAGCTTCTTGTACTTGTTTGCGATGGAATGGGCGGTGCCCGCTCCGGTAATATTGCCAGCAAAATGGCAGTTGAGGTGTTTACGGAAGAGGTAAAGCGGACGGTTCGCTCCAACATGAAACAGGAACGTATTGATCAGATGCTGATCGACTCAACCGAACTGGCCAACAAGGCAGTTTATGAACAGTCCCAGCTCAGCGAGGAATACAAGGGCATGGGTACGACGTTGGTTGCTGCTTTCATTCAAAAGGATCATGCAACGGTTCTGAACGTGGGCGACAGCCGGGCATATCTGTTCAATAAGGACGGTGTACGCAGTATTACAACAGATCATTCCCTTGTGGAGCTGATGGTTCAGCGAGGTGAATTATCCCGTGAGTCTGCGAAAAATCATCCCGGTAAGAATCTGATTACAAGAGCAATCGGAACAGAAGAGAATGTCGAGAGCGATCTGTACCACCACACGCTTTCCAAGGGAGATACAATTTTGCTCTGCTCTGACGGATTGTCCAATACCATGTCCGATCAGGAGATGCTCTTTGAAGTCGTTCATGGCGTCAACAAGAACGATTGCTGTCAAAGATTGCTGAAAATTGCCAATTACAGAGGTGCACCTGACAACGTCACCGTTGTTCTGGTTTCTGTGTAACCTCTTTTCTATATTACGGCGTCCGTCGGCCGCAACAGGACGGGCCGAGTGATCGGTAACGGAGCTACTTATGGAAAACTACATAGGCAGGCTGTTGGATAACCGGTATGAAATACTGGAAGTAATCGGTACCGGAGGAATGGCAGTTGTTTATAAGGCTCGCTGCCATCGTCTCAATCGTATCGTGGCCATAAAAATATTGAAGGATGATCTGTCTCAGGATGCGGAGTTCCGCCGCAGATTCCATGCGGAATCCCAGGCTGTCGCTATGATGTCTCATCCCAACATTATCAATGTTTACGATGTGTCTCATTCCGATAATGTGGATTATATTGTCATGGAACTGATCGAAGGCATCACGCTGAAACAGTACATGGAGCAGAAAGGTGCTCTGAACTGGCGGGAGGTTCTGCATTTTGCTACCCAGATCGCCAAGGCTTTGGAGCACGCACATAGCAGAGGTATTATTCACCGGGATATCAAGCCCCACAATATCATCATTCTCAAAGATGGCAGCGTTAAGGTTGCGGATTTTGGAATTGCGCGTGTCTCTTCCGCTCAGAGCACTTTGACGCGTGAGGCTCTTGGTTCTGTGCACTATATCTCTCCCGAACAGGCAAAGGGCGGTAAAATCGATTATCGATCTGATTTGTATTCTCTGGGTGTAGTTATGTATGAGATGCTTACAGGCAAGCCGCCTTTTGATGGCGAGACGCCTGTATCCGTGGCTATTCAGCATATCAACGCGCAGGCAGTGATGCCCAGAACCCTGCAGCCCCAGATTCCTCTGGGTATTGAGCAGATTACCATGAAGGCCATGAATGCAGACCTGGATGAGCGGTATGAGAGTGCCGGTGAGATGCTGTGGGAACTGGATGAATTCCGAAAGAATCCCAACATCAATCTGGCGGCCGCTGTCGTTCCCGAAGCGAAGGAACGCACAGAAGCACCTGTTACTGCTGCAGACAGAGCAGTTCACGGTAAAGCTGCAGTGGCTGCCAGAAAGAAAACGCAGAGCAAACGCAAGAAAACCGGTTCTGCCGGTCTGATTGCAGGTATTATCTGCATTGTTCTTGCGGTTGTTGGCATTGGATATTTTCTGTATTCGTTCTTCCTTGCGGATATCTTCGCGGGAACAGAGGAAATTGAGGTTCCCAATTTTGTGGGTCAGTATGCGGAAAATATCAATCACGGTGCATATCCTCAGTTCAATATCTTTATCGGTGAATGGCTGCCCAGCGACACAGTTGAGCCCGGTTATATCATCAGTCAGAGTCCGAAGGGCGACCGCATGGCAAAGGCAGGCAGTTCCATTTCTCTGACGGTTTCTACCGGTACGACGACTGATGCTATGCGTGATTTGGTCAACCAGACGGTGCAGAATGCGACGACCATTTTGGATAATCTGCTGTTGGATATCGATGTGGATCTGCTGTATGAAACCAGTGATCTTGTCGCGGACGGTTGTGTTATTCGGACTGTGCCTTCTGCCGGTGAGCCGTTGACTGCAGGTCAAGTGGTGACGCTGATTGTGAGCACAGGACCTGAGATTAAGCTGACCCCCGTTCCCGGATTGTTGGGATTGGAGGAAGCCAGAGCTGTTGAGAAACTGGCAGAGGCCAAGCTCGATCACGATATTGCCCGTGTGGACAGCGATGAACCCAAGGGTACTGTTATTTTCCAAAGTATTCAGCAGGATGAGATGGTAAAAGAGGGTACAACGATCAACCTGCAAATCTCCAATGGTCCTACAGATGCTGAGGATGATCCGTTAAACGGCGATGTTACCGGTTTCCCCGGCATGCCGAAAACGCGAGTGATCAATATCATTCTCCCGGATATGGAGGATGTTATGATGGTCTCTGTATTTATGGACGGCATTAAGCAGGATGAGTTTGAGGTCGATCCCGCTACTGTGACCAATCATCAGATTCCCATTGCATTGGATGGAGTCGGAATTCATTTGATCGAGGTTCTGATCGATAATACACCTTGGAGCACCATGTCCTACGATTTTGATGCAGGAGAAATTGTCTATTGATTTCAGGAAAAATTATGAAGGCGCTCAGCGGCTTCTACTATGTGCAGACAGATGACGGATTAATAGAATGCAAAGCCAGAGGTCGCTTCCGCAAGGAAGGTCTCACACCTTTGGTTGGTGATCGGGTCGAAATATCTGTGGAAAACGGGAAAGGTATGCTGGAAACGATCTGTCCCAGAACAAACAGTTTTGTCCGTCCTGCCGTTGCCAATCTGGATATGCTGGTGCTTCTGGTTTCAGAGGCGATCCCGGTGACAGAGCCGTTTCTCATTGACCGCATTACTGCCATTGCCGGTGATCAGAATGTTCCGGTTGTGATCTGCGTTAATAAAAGTGATCTGCAGTCCGGTACGACGCTGGCTGAGATCTACAGTAAGGCCGGCTATGAAGTGGTGTTGACCAGCGCTGTGACCGGTGAGGGTGTTGAGGATCTGAGAAGGCTGATTTCCGGCAAGGTTGTCGCTTTTTCCGGCAATTCCGGTGTGGGAAAGAGCAGTATTTTAAACTGTCTGGCTCCCGGACTGAACATTGAAACGGGAGAGGTTTCGGAGAAACTGGGCCGCGGTCGCCATACCACGCGGCATATTGAATTGTTCCGTCTGGATGACAATACCGTTGTTGCAGATACACCCGGTTTTCCTTCCTTTGATACGGACCAAATGGAGATCATACTTAAGGAGAATCTGCAGTATGCGTTCCCGGATTTTGCTCCCCATCTTGGACGGTGCCAGTTCCACGACTGTGCCCATCTGAAGGAGCCGGGATGCTGTGTGACTGAGGCATTGAAGAAAGGCTTGATCCAGCCTACCCGATACGAAAGCTATGTTCGTCTTTATGAAAAGGCGAAGGATCTAAAACCCTGGGATATAAAATAATAGAAACGTACCGCTGAACGATAGTCAGCGGAACGTATTTTTGTTTTCATCATATCATTGGAATAGGGAGGCGGTATTATGTGTCATCGATCTCGCATTTTAGGGATTGTCCTTTTGACTGCAGGCATTAGCTTCATTCTATCCTGTTTATTTGGAGGCTGGGGTATTCGGTTGTTGATTGGTTCTGTTTTGATTGTCATCGCTCTTCTGTTTGGCCGTCCGTAGCATATCCTTGTCCGTTCCCGCGTATAGTTATGGTATAACATACAAGGAGTGAGGTCTATGGAACTTTCCGTTCAGAGCCAATCATATCATTTTTTACGTAATATTGTGCAGGAAGTGCGCTTTCAGGAGGAAACCGCCGAAATGATCGTTCCTGACAGCTGTCCCGATATTTCGAGTATCGTTGATTGCAGCGCAGAGGCCATTCTGAGAGGCAAGGATTGCAGAGATGGCGGTGTGACGATCGCAGGCGGAGTGAAGGGTGGTGTCATTTGTATCCCGGAGGATCAGTCACATCCACGCCATATGGAGGTTTACATTCCGTTCGCTGTGAAATTTGACCACCCTGCGCTGACACCTCATGGACAGGTGCTGTGTTCGGTTCGGGTTTGCTCTGTTGACGCCCGTATGATCAATTCCCGAAAGGTCATGCTTCGGGTCAATCTGGGCTGCGAGATCACCGTCTACGAGAATTGCTCCGATGCGCAGTATCAACTGGAGGAGGACATTCCGGGGTTGGAGACGAAGACTGCTTCCTATACTACGCTGATTCCGCTGGAAACCGGAGAGAAGTCGTTTTCGGTCGGCGACACCATTGAAATGCCGCTCGGAAAACCTCCCGTAAGCGAGGTTTACGGACTTCGCTGCCGGGCGGAAGTGACAGATGAAAAATTAGTTGGTAATAAGGCTGTGTTCAAAGGGGTTCTGAGATGCAGGATGCTGTATCTCTCTGAGAACGGCATGCTATATGCCCATGAAGAAACAATCCCGTTTTCTCAGTATTGTGAGATGGGTACGGATTACGATGAGGAAGCAGTACATACCAAACTGATGATTACGGGATATGATTTGCAGACACCGGTGGGTGACGATGAGCACTATACCGTCACCGTAAACATACTGGCGCAGTGTGTTGTCAGCGGCTTGAAGACAGTTCATTTGATTGAGGATGCTTACAGCACAAAAGGCAGGCTTTTGCCGCAATGGAAGGAGTTTGAACTTGAAGGAAGTTTGGACCGGCATACGGCAACACAGACTGTCAGACACCGATTGAGCGGCGAGGTACGGGATGTATTGGATGTATCAATCTATTATGACTATCCTACGGTGATCCGAGAAACGGACAAATCAACCGTGAAGGTGCCGATGACTGTACGGGTTTTGGGGTACGATGAAAGCGGTAATCTGGTATCGCTGGCATCGAAGCTGGAGAGTGCCTATGATATTGCACTCTTCTGCGGGGCCGGCTGCCACGCGTTTGCTGACCCGGTGGGAGAAATATCAGCTGCAGCAGATGCAGGCGGTGTGGAGACTAAGTGCTCCGTTCGTTTGGATGTTCTGTGCTGCTCGCAGGAAAAACTGCGAACAATGTGTGCAGGTGTGATTGAGGATCTGGATACGGAGGACATGCGTCCTGCACTGATTGTGCGAAAGGTTGGAAAAAATGTGCCCTTGTGGGAAATCGCAAAAGCATACAGAACAACGGTGGAAGACATTCTGAAAGCGAACCAATTGGACTCGGAGGAACTGGATCAGGACTCTATGCTGCTTTTACCTGTTTTATAGGAAAAATCCTATCATATAAGAGGCTGCAGAGACATAGGTATGGTGTACAAGTATTGCAGAAACGGAGGAACGTGCTATGCATCCTGCAGCCACGAATATTTATCAGGAAATCTCGGAACGAACCGGCGGAAACATTTATATCGGTGTTGTAGGCCCTGTTAGAACCGGGAAGTCTACCTTTGTCAAACGGGTCATGGAAACGATGGTCATTCCGCATATCGAAAATATCTATCAGAAGGAACGGGCCAAAGATGAACTGCCTCAAAGCGGTTCGGGAAAAACAATCATGACCTCGGAACCGAAGTTTGTACCGGAGGAAGCGGTAACAGTTTCCTTGGACGGCACAGCGAAATTATCGGTGCGCATGATCGACAGCGTGGGATATATGATACCGGGCGCGATGGGTGTTGATGAGGAAGGGCAGCCCAGAATGGTGACGACACCTTGGTATCCGCAGGAAATTCCGATGACACAGGCCGCTGAGCTTGGAACCAAGAAAATCATGGAGGAACACTGTTCCATTGGCATTATCGTCACGACAGACGGAACTGTGACGGATATTCCGAGAGAGGACTACGCGGAAGCGGAAACCCGTGCTATTGCAGATATGAAGGCAACAGGGAAGCCTTTTTTGGTTCTCGTCAATTCTGTTCAGCCACAGGGAAGGGAAGCGCAGGAACTCAGGAAGAAGCTGGAAGATACTCTGCAGGTGAGATGCCTGTGTGTCAACTGCCTGACTTTGCAGGAGAAGGACGTACAGGATATTCTTGAGAAAATTCTCATGGAATTCCCGGTTTCGGAAATGCGCTATTATCTTCCAGAATGGATGCGTGCGCTGCCGTTGGAGCATCCAATCAAAAAAGAGCTTTGTGAATTAATCCGGGAGAATAACCGTGATTTCAGCAGCATGCGATGTGCAGAATCTGTTTTGGAGAAATTGATGGCTCTTGAAAGCGTTGAAAATGCAAGTGTTGCGGAGATTGACGGCGGTAACGGAATCGTAAATCTCGAAATCCGGATTCTGCCTTCCTTGTTTTACGAAGTCCTGTCCGCTGCATGCGGATATCCGATCAAAAATGATGCGGGTCTGATGCAATTGCTTCAGGAACTGGCGGAGGCTAAGCGGTGTTACGACAAGGTTTCCGGTGCGCTGGAGCAGGTGCGTGCCACCGGCTACGGAATTGTCATGCCGTCACCGGACGAGATGCATCTGGAGGTGCCGCAGATTGTCCGAAAAGGCAGCAATTACGGTGTGAAAATGAAGGCCAGCGCACCCTCGATCCATATGCTCCGCGCTGATATTGAAACTGAAATCAGCCCCATTGTGGGAGATGAGAAGCAATCGGAGGATCTTCTGCAGTATTTACTGCAAGAGTATGACGGTGATACGGAAAAGCTATGGCAGAGCAATATTTTTGGCAAATCCGTATATGAACTTGTCAACGAAGGACTTGGCTCAAAGCTGAAGCGAATGCCCGAGGAATCCCAGCACAAGCTTCAGGCAACGCTGTCCCGGATCATCAATGAAGGCAGCAGCGGTCTGATCTGTATCATTCTTTCTTAAGAAAAAAGCACTGTGGATTTCCACAGTGCTTTTTTCTGATTAACCGCCCAGCAGGGAGATGCCGGTACGGATACGGGAGAGAGATTCCTCTTTACCCAGGAGTGCGCACAGTTCCGTTGCACCGCCGGGAGTGGAGGCCTTACCGGAAACAGCCACGCGCAGGGGCCAGAGAATGATGGAATTCTTGACTTCCAGTTCTGCTGCAATGGCAACGAGTGCTTCATAGAGAGACTCGTTGGTCCAGACATCGAGTTTTTCCAGAACAGGCAGGATCTTCTGCAGGGAGTCCAGAGAATTTTCCAGGTTGGTCTTGGACTTCTTATGGACATAGAGTTCGGTATCATAAGCAGGAAGCTTGTCCAGGAAGTCTACACGCTCAGGCAGATCGGAGAGAACTTCGCAGCGGGACTGCACCAAAGCGGCAACAGCACGCAGATCGATTGAAGGACTCTGAACAGCCTGTTTCAGCCAAGGTTCTGCCTTTTCGAAGAAGGCTTCGGGGGACAGCTTCTTGATATATTCGGCATTCATCCACTTCAGCTTCACGATATCGAAGACGGCAGGGGACTTGGAAATGCCGGAAATATCAAAGGCCTTCACCAGCTCGTCCAACGTGAAGAATTCCTGCTCGGAAAGCTCACCCTTGGGAGACCAGCCGAGAAGCGCAACGTAGTTGAGAACAGCGTCGGTCAGGAAGCCCTGTGCGATGAGATCTTCATAGCTGGGGTCACCGTGGCGCTTGGACATCTTGTGCTGTGCGTCACGCATAACAGGGGAGCAGTGGACATAGGTGGGGATTTCCCAGCCGAAGGCTTCGTACAGCAGGTTATACTTGGGGGCGGAGGAGAGGTACTCACTGCCGCGAACCACATGGGTGATACCCATCAGATGATCGTCAATGACGTTGGCGAAGTTATAGGTAGGCAGACCGTCCTGCTTGATGAGAACCTGATCGTCCAGAGTGCTGTTTTCCACGGTGATATCACCGAAGCTGGCATCATGGAAGGTGGTAGAGCCTTCTGCGGGAATCTTCTGACGGATGACGTAAGGGACACCGGCATCCAGCTTGGCCTGAATCTCTTCTGCGCTCAGACGGCTGCAGCGGCCGTCATACTTATGGATGCTGACGCCTTCAGCTACTTCCTGCTCTTCATTGTCGTCCTTATTGCAGAAGCAGCGATAGGCAGCACCAAGCTCAACGAGCTTTTCGGCAAACTGCTTGTAAAGACCTCTGCGCTCGGTCTGGATATAGGGGCCGGTAGGACCGCCGACATCGGGTCCTTCATCGTGGTTCAGACCGCACTCAGCCATTGTCTTATAAATGACGTCTACGGCACCTTCCACCAGTCTGCCCTGGTCGGTATCTTCAATACGCAGGATAAAGGTGCCTTCCTGATGTCTGGCAATCAGCCAGGTATACAGAGCGGTACGCAGATTGCCTACGTGCATATAGCCGGTAGGACTGGGAGCGAAGCGGGTTCGCACCTTACCCTTGGGAATTCGGCTTTCCAGTTCTTCAAAGAAATCCATTTGGTTTTCCTCCGTTTTCATTGTCTTTGAATATAATATATTTTATTTCGTCCTTCGTCAATGATTTATTGCGAAATTGCACCTTTTGTGATAGAATGATTGTATCTATGACCAATAGGGAAAAGAGGTACTTTATCATGGACGCAAAAAAGCGTATTTTTTCCGGTATTCAGCCCAGCGGTGATCTGACTCTGGGTTCCTATATGGGTGCCATTAAGAACTGGGTTAATCTGCAGCACGAATATGACTGTCTGTTCTGCATCGTGGATATGCATGCCATTACCGTTCGGCAGGTCCCTGCCGATCTGCGCCGCCGTTCTGTGGCACAGCTGGCTCAGTATATTGCCTGCGGTCTGGATCCCGAAAAGAACATCATGTTTATTCAGAGCCATGTTCCCCAGCATGCAGAACTGAACTGGGTTCTTGGCTGCTATACCCAGTACGGCGAGCTGGGACGTATGACCCAGTTTAAGGATAAGTCACAGAAACACGCAGACAATATCACAGCCGGCTTGTTTACCTATCCTGTTCTGATGGCATCGGATATCCTTCTGTATCAGGCAGATCTGGTTCCTGTCGGCGCAGACCAGATGCAGCATGTGGAACTGTGCCGTGACATTGCCAACCGTTTTAACTATCATTTCCCCGATACCTTTACCATTCCCGAGGCCTTTATTCCCAAGATGGGTGCCCGCGTTATGAGTCTGGGTGCACCTGAGAACAAAATGTCCAAGTCTGAGCCGGACGGATGTGTCTTCCTCATGGACAAGCCCGAGGACATTATGCGTAAGTTCAAGCGTGCTGTTACCGATTGCGAGGCAGCTGTTCGCTTTGATCAGGAAAACAAGCCCGGTATTTCCAATCTGCTGACCATCTACTGTGCTGCCACCGGCAAGACGATGGCGGAAGCTGAAGCCGAATTCGACGGTCAGGGCTACGGTATTTTCAAGCCTGCTGTCGGTGAGGCTGTTGTGGAGCTGCTGCGTCCCATTCAGGACGAGGCTAACCGCTTGATGCAGGACAAGGCTTATCTGGAAAGCATTTATCAGGAAGGTGCTGCAAAGGCGCAGTATCTTGCCAACAAGACACTGCGTAAGGTGTACAAGAAAGTGGGCTTTGTCCCTGCAAAATGAGGTGGAATAAATGCCTGATTTTCATTTTGTCATGAAACTGGTAGCCGCATTGGTGCTTGCCGGATTGATTGCCTTTTTTGCCACTCCTATGGTGAAAAATCTGGCTTACAAGGTCGGTGCCATTGACGTCCCGAAGGATAATCGAAGGATGCACAAAACACCCATTCCCAGATTGGGTGGACTTGCCATTTTCATTGCCTTTCTTTTCTCGGTCATTATCTTTGCGGATATCGACCGACAGATGCAGGGTATTTTGCTGGGTTCCGTCATGATCGTGATACTGGGCGTTCTGGATGACATCATGACGTTGAAGGCTTTGCCCAAATTTCTGGTTCAGATCGCAGCAGCTGGTGTGGTTGTTTATCACGGCTGTACCATCCAGTTTATCTCCAATCCCAACGTGTTCAGTGCAACTTCCTATATCAATCTGGGCTGGGTATCCGTACCGCTGACGATTATCTGGATTGTGGCCATCACCAATGCCGTTAATTTTATTGACGGTCTGGACGGTCTTGCTGTTGGTGTTTCCGCCATCTCTACCGCATCTCTGCTGGTGATTGCGCTGATGGTTGCCGAAATGAATATTTCCATCATCTTGGCTGCACTTCTGGGTGCTTGTGTTGGCTTCATTCCCTACAACAAGAACCCTGCCAAGATTTTTATGGGTGACACCGGTGCGACATTCCTTGGCTTTATTCTGGCCGTTTTGTCCGTGCAGGGTCTGTTTAAGCTGTATGCGATTATTTCCTTTGCAGTCCCGTTTTTGATTTTGGGTATTCCCATTTTCGATATCTGCTTTGCTTTTTTGCGTCGTATTGCAAAAGGGCAGAACCCCATGGTCGCAGACAGAGGTCATGTGCACCACCGTCTGATCGACATGGGCTTCAATCAGAAGCAGGCAGTTGCAATTTCCTATATGCTCACCGCTATTTTGGGTCTGGCCGCTGTGCTGCTGACCTCCTCCGGTGAGTTCAAGGCTTTGATCCTGATCGGTGCCGTGATCATTGTCGGTGCCATCGGTTTGCGTATTATTTTCAAGAAGCCTGTTCATTCTACAGAAACAGAGGAAGAACATCATGAAGAAAATTAAGATCATGTCTGTTTTCGGCACCCGTCCGGAGGCAATCAAAATGGCGCCTCTGGTCAAGGAACTGGCCAAGTATCCCGACCTGGAAAGTATCTGCTGCCTGACCGGACAGCACAGAGAAATGTTGGATTCCGTCATGGATATCTTCCAGCTGAAGGGTGACTATGATCTGGACATTATGGAAAAGCGTCAGACCCTGTCTACCATCACGACCAAGACTCTTCTCGGTATGGAACGGGTGATGGAAGCATGCAAGCCGGACATGATTCTCGTTCATGGCGATACTTCCACCACCTTTGCCGGTGCGCTGGCTGCCTTCTACCATCAGGTGCCGGTGGGTCATGTGGAGGCCGGTCTGCGGACATGGGACAAGTACTCACCCTTCCCGGAAGAAATGAACCGCACCATGGTTGGCGATATCGCAGAACTCCATTTCTCTCCCACCAAATCCAATGCGGATAACCTGCGCCGTGAAGCTATTGGCGGTAAGATTTTCATTACCGGTAATACAGCGATCGATGCTATGGGCTATACTGTTAAGGAAGACTATGTCTTTGCGGACGATACACTCAACCATCTGGATTTCGAAAATCGCCGCGTGATCGTTGTAACCTGCCATCGCCGTGAAAACTACGGTGAACCGATGGAAAACATCATGAAGGCGATTGCAGAAGTTGTTCGTCTCCATCCCGATGTGGATGTGGTTTATCCTGTCCATCTGAGTCCCGTTGTGAGAGAGTGCGCTGCCAAGTATCTCGGCGGAAAAGACCGTATTTATCTCATTGATCCCGTGGATGTGCAGGAAATGCACAATCTGATTGCACGCTGCTACATGGTCATGACAGATTCCGGCGGTCTGCAGGAAGAAGCACCCGCTCTGGGCAAGCCGGTTCTGGTCATGCGTAAGGAGACAGAACGTCCTGAGGCTGTTGCTGCCGGTACTGCCAAACTGGCAGGTGTGTGCTATGATGATATTCTGGCTATGGCCAATGAGCTGCTGGACAGCAAGGAAGCTTACGCAGCCATGGCCAAGGCTGTCAATCCCTACGGTGACGGTCAGGCTTGCCGCCGCATTGCCCATGCCATTCGTTATCACTTCGGTCTGACGGACGAAGTGCCTGAAGATTTTAACGGCTGATTGATTTTAGAAAGGTGGTTCGACCCATGTCCTTTAAAGAGCGTCCCGGCAAGGCCGTATGGATCGTAGCCGCCGCAGTCATTATCGCAGCCTTTCTTTTGATTTTACTGTTTGTCACCCAGTCAGCTTCCGTCAGTAATGAGAGCATTGTTCTGCCTGTCGCTCCCGGAGAAACGGGTGAACGTCCCGTTCAGTCTGATTCTGCCAATAACAATGATCATTTTATCGCTGTTACCAATGAAAATGTGGCCTCCGTCCTGCAGACGCTGAAACGTCCTGCTGCCTACCGACAGAGCTATGATGTGATAGTTGGCAACGAAAACAGGCAAAGAACCAGGAATGTTGATCTGTGGGTTAAAGGAGCATTGCTCCACGCGGAAGTGACGGACGGTCAGCTGCGGCAAACGCTGATAACCGATGGCAAAGAGGTATTTCTTTGGTACGATGACGGTGGCCGTTCCGTTTCCTTGGAACTGCCGCAGGGTGTTACAGCCGAGGATCTTCTCGGTTTGCCCGATTTTAACGCGTATTTAAAGATATCCAGCGAGGATCTGATTACATCAGACTATCGGTTTCTCGAAGAGACGCAGGCACATTGTATTTATGTAAGTACAGAGGATGAAACACAGACGGTTTGTCAATATTGGGTCAATCTGGAAAACGGACTGCTTTATCAGTCTGATGCCAGAGAAAATGACAAAACGGTCTATTCAGTTGTTCAGACAGGGTTCGAATTGTTGGCGGAGGAAGATGAAGCCTTTGCCAATCGGTTCACTCTGCCGGACGGCACCAGTCCTTTTACTGCAGGAACAGAATTGCCGCAGCAATGAGAAGAAGGGGGAGGTTTTCTTCCTCCTCTGAATCGACCAACAATAAACCAATGATGCACAATAGCAGCAAGTCGCCCAAGTCGAACCCCTCTGCGTGGTTCCGGCCTGGCCGTCTCTGCTGCTGTGCTATTTCCGGATTTTCCTCACAACGTTCCGGCAGAGTCTCCTTTTTCTCACAAACCGGTTCTGCCGGTAGAACCGTCTGTCGACGGTATATGCCATCGTTTCCGGGAACGTAGCGGTTATACATGGAGCACCTCCTCGGGTTGCGATAGGGAGTTGGGGACACTTTGGATTGCCGCCCCTGCCAGTCTGGACAGCCGTGACAGCTGCATAGCGCGTTCCAGCTTCTTCTGTCGACCTGGAGACAGATAGGGGAGAAGTGCACGCATAAGCGTCTGCTGTTTTTTGTCCTTTTCTTCTGCCTGATGAAGAAATTGAGATACATGTTGAAGTGCTTCTTGAATTTGCGGTTCGCCTGTCTGCATTTCTTCGGTAGGTTCACTGATTCCCATGGCCGAGGCCATTTCCATTATTTGCTGCATTCTGCCCGGATCCTGCAGGATCTCCATGATTTTCTTACTGATTTCTTCCAAGCTTCTTATTGATCGCTTGCATGAGAGCCTGCGAATTCGGTGTGTTCAGCAATGGCTTTAGGAGGGAGACCGCTTCGGTATAGTCGCCCTTATTCATTGCTTCGGTGGCTTTTGTTAACCCGCTTCCACCATCATTCCGGAGCATTTGCAGCAGCATTTTGGCTTCATCGGTTCGGGCGATGGCTTCTATATCCTTAGGTGAGAATTCCGGCATTTTACTCAAGATACCACCCCTTTTAGGTTCTGATATTCCTAAAACATATTATGCCTGCAGGCAGGAAAGGGTGACAGCTATGAAAATATTGGTGCTTTCCGACTCTCATCGCACCATGCGGTATATGCAGCAGGCGATCGAGGATGAACATCCCCAGCATGTGATTCATCTGGGAGATCATTGCAGCGATGCTGATGAATTGCAGCGCTTATACCCGATGCTGCCCATTCTTTCTGTCCGCGGTAACTGTGACCATGATATTACCTGCAGAGAAATCGCTGTTGCAGAAATTGGCGGATACCGCTTTTTTGCAACCCACGGACACCGACACAGAGTCAAGCAGGGAATGCTGGCCTTTGAACTGGCGGCGCGGGAAGCCTCTGCGGATGTTGCGTTGTTTGGTCACACCCATCTGGGTTTTTGCGAATGCTACAATGGCTTATGGATTCTGAATCCGGGAAGCTGCGGGTCCGGTTCCAAGCCGTCTTACGGATTGATTGAAATAGAAGACGGCAGCGTAAGCTGCCGGCTGAAGTATTTTGAATGACAGGGAGTGCGTGTATGATTCTTGTTATTGATATTGGAAACAGCAATATTGTTCTTGGCTGCATTCATAACAGGGAAATTGTGAAGGAAGCCCGCATGGCGACGGATATTTTAAAAACATCCGACCAGTACTGTGCGGAACTGAAGAGTATGCTGGATTTGCTGGAAATTAAGATTGACGGCATCGAAGGTGCGATTATCTCCTCCGTTGTGCCGCCTGTACTCAATTCCTTTAAGACTGCGATTATGAAGCTGACCGGAATTTCTCCTTTGGTTGTTGGCCCCGGTATCAAAACCGGACTGAATATTCTGCTGGACAATCCTGCTCTGGCAGGCGGTGATCTGATCGTTGGCGCGGTTGCGGCGCTGGATCAATATAAGCCTCCTATGCTGATTATTGACATGGGTACCGCTACAACTATTACCGCAATTGATGCCAAAGGCAATTTTCTTGGCGGCAGTATTTTCCCCGGTGTGAAGATTTCAGCTGAGGCACTCAGCGGCAAAACGGCGCAGTTGCCGGCAATCAGTCTGGAGGTTCCCCAGCGTGTCATCGGACGCAATACGGTGGACTGCATCAGAAGTGGTTTGATGATGGGCACTGCAGCCATGCTCGACGGCATGATCCAGCGTATGGAAGAAGAACTGGGCACTGCCACTACAGTCATTGCGACCGGCGGTATTGCTCGCTTTGTCATTCCTTTGTGCCGCAGAGAGATCATATATGACAAGGATCTGCTGCTCAGAGGTCTTGGATTGATTTACGAAAATAATCGCAAAAATCGCCCCAGGGGATAAATATGTCTGAATATCTTTATGACCGTATCTTTGCTCCGACCGAAGCTGTGAAGGCCGTCGCGGAGCAAGATGGAACACCGTTTTATCTGTATCATAAGCAGGGAATTCTGGATAGTGTTCACAGTCTGAACCTTGCTTTTGCTTGGGCAGACGAGTATCGGAATTACTTTAACCTGCGGGAAAATAACAATCCCGAGATTCTGAAACTCCTTGCGCAGGCAGGTTCGGGTGTCAGCGTGTGCAGCTACACAGAATTGCGACTGGCGGAAAAATGCGGTTTCTCGGGTGAACGGATTCTATATGAACCTACACGGAGAGAAGATGCCGCAGAGAAACTGGCAAGAAAACTGAACGCAGTATGGATGATCAACGGTGTTGACCTGATTCCGACTGATCTGCCGCAACGCATGATTCTTCGTTATCATCCGTCCGAAGAGCGTTTGACTGCGGTGCAGTTTACAACAGTCGGCAAGAGCAAAAACGGAATTTGCTCGCCGGAAATTCTTGCCGTTCTTGATGATCTGCACAGACGAGGTGTGGAAAAGTTAGGTATTGCACTTCAGGTGGCATCCTACTGCATTAAGCCCGGTTTCTGGGAGAAAAAGGCCAATGTGCTCCTGTCTCTTGCTGCAGAAGTGAAAGAGAAGTCTGGCTTTGCTTTGTGGTGTATACATATCGGGGAAGGTCCCGGTCTTGCATATCAGGCGAGAGTGACAGCTCCGTCTGTGGAGGAGGAAGCAGATCGCGTCCGTGCTCTGTACGCCGGACTTTCAGTTGCTGACAGACCTGCTGTGTTTACCGGTGTCAATCGCAGGTTGCTGGAGCAGAATGGAGTCTTGGTCACCAAGGTTTTGGAACAGCGAGATCTGTACCATACATATTTGATTTTAGATGCAGGCATCGGACATTACCTTCGGCCTGTTTTGAAGAGTGCGTACCGCCACATTTCGGTTTTGGGCAAGCATCAAACAGAAGACAGAAAACGGTATTATCTGGCCGGTATGCTGCCGGATGAGATTGATCATCTGTCTCAAAAGCCGAGAATGCTGCCCAAGGTTGAACCGGGAGACTACTGCGTGGTTCACGATGTTGGCTGCGGTGCCAGAAGTATGCCGATGCTTTACGGCTGTCCGTCCATTGCAGCAGAATATCTTTTTGATGAAGATGGCACGATACGTCCGATTTCGCCCCACAGAAGCGAACAGGAGGTTCTCGATTTTCTTACAGCATGGTAAACGCAAGATAGACGCAGAACAGACTGCAGATACCAATGGCTGCTGTCACAGCGGTTTCCACCAAGTGCATTGTCCAAGCACGCAGTTCGCTGTTTCTGTAGCGAAGGGCGGCTCTTCTGTTGGCTGCGGCATAATCAAAAATCTCAGGCTGGCGGTATTGGGATAATTCAATAATGTTGTTTCTCATGCTTATCAGCTCCTTTGTGCTTTGATTATAGCGGCTTTCGAGTACTATAATTCGGACACACACTCTTGTTTTTTGCGGATTGATTGACATAATCATCTAAAAAGGTTGCATTCTGTAACTTTTTGTGTTATTATCTTTCCGATCACTTGATCGAAAGGAGAAATCCATGAGACGCTTTTTTTCAAAAATCATGCTGGTGGTTTTGATCATCCTTGTTCTGAACATCGGTGTTTTTGCTGTTGAGTCTGATCCTCTGGCAGGAAGCGATACCCAGTCGAGTACTCCTGTTACGAATCAGCCTGTCTCCTCGGCCATTAACCCTTATTTCACGGGCACGCTGAAAACCAGCAGAGAATGCATCGAGATGCTCAAGGATATGGAAGGCTATCTCAGCAAGCCCGCCGGCGATTATGCACAGTATTCCATCGGCTACGGCTGCAATATCAAATATTTGAAGCAGCATCATGAAAGCCTGGAGATCAGTGCAGAAGACCTCCAGAAAGTTCTCAGCAGTACCGATGCCAACTATATCCTCAAAGAGGATAAGGCAGAAGCCTTAATGATGTATGTGTTGGTTGAAGTGGAAGAAAAGCTGGATAAATTCCTTGAAAAGCACAATATTCTTCTGAATCAATATCAGTACGATTCTCTTGTCAGCTTTACATACAACCTCGGCTACGGATGGCTGGCAGATGACAGCCGTCTTGGTGAGGTTTTGATTGCAGGCAATTATACTATCAACGAACTGGCCAGCGCCATGGGTGTTTACTGCCATGTGACGGTCAATAACGAGGCAAAGGTTCTCGACCTGCTTGTTGAGCGTCGTATCCGCGAGATTAAACTGTTTCTCTTTGGCGCCTACGATCTTGATGATGTGGAACACAAGTTCTGTACGCTGCGATACAATGCAGGAGACGGTGATCCCTTCACAGATATCGGCTTCTATCAGGTTGGTCAGCCTTATCAGATCCTGTTTGAGGCAGAACCTACGGAAAAGACGTTGCCTTATTTTGTTGGCTGGTACGATGAGACCGGCAGAAAAATTACCGCTTCGACTCTCGTTGAGAAGAGCATTACCGTAACGGCCGTATTCAGTGATATGCCTGCCGATCCGGAATTGTTCCAGCAGGGAAGTGTCTATCAGCCCGGAAATGCACCTACGCTCGGTGAAACTGAGTATGAGAAGGAAGAGGATACTTGGACACCCGTAGACATTACTGCCGTATTTTCCGACATGAAGGTCGATGATTGGCACTACAGTTACGTCTGTGAGCTCTACAGCAAAGCAATCATTGACGGATATCCCGACAGAACCTTCCGTCCCAATAATACGGTTACCACCGGCGAAGCGCTGAAGATGATCCTTCTGGCTGCAGGATACGAGACACCGGAACCGGTGGCCTCTCATTGGGCCAGAAACTTCCTGAACCTTGCATTGGAACGCGGTATTATTGACCGCGGTGACATTACGGATCTGGATATTCCGATCAACAGAGCGATGATGGCGAAGGTTGTCGCCAGAGCCCTGTCCTTGATCCCCATGTCCGATCAGCAGTATTTTACCGATACGAACGATGGTAATGTGCAGCTTCTTTTTGAATACGGAATCTCCGATGGCTACGGTGACGGTACCTTCCGCCCCGACCGGTCTCTGACTCGCGCAGAGCTGAGCGCCATCGTCTGCCGAATGTACAAGAAATAACAAATACCCTCTCCCAACGGAGAGGGTATCATTACAGTACGATTTATAGGACATAAAAACAATTATACTAAGCACAGAAACTGACAAGGAGTGTTTGGTATGTATCATGTCCGCTATGTCCGTGGCCACATCGAGGTCTATTCGATTGACGGTGCATTTCTGTTTTCCGCCGACTCCATGCGGGAAGTGGATGAAATGATGGAGGAATGATATGCGTAACTTTAAGCTGCTTCTGGCCTATGACGGAAGCCGATATAAGGGCTGGCAGCGGTTGGGTGATACCGACAATACCATCCAGGGTAAGTTGGAAAACGTTCTCTCGCGAATGGTGAACGCGCCTGTGGAGGTCATCGGCAGCGGCAGAACCGATGCCGGTGCACATGCAGCCGGTCAGACTGCCAACTTCCATGCAGATACCGACTTATCTGCGGATGAAATTTGTGCTTATCTTCGGCAGTACCTGCCGGATGACATCGGAGTTCTATCTGTGGAAGAAGTTGACGACAGATTTCACAGCCGTTTTCATGCTGTTCAGAAGACATACCTCTATCGGATTTGGACTTCTGAGACGCCCTGTGTTTTTGAACGAAAGTATGTATGGCCTGTGAGCGCTCAGATTGACCTGTATGCCATGAGAAGGGCCGCCGACTACTTTCTTGGAACCCATGATTTTACGTCATTCTGTTCAAATAAGCACTTCAAAAAGAGTGCTGTGCGAACGATCTACGGATTGGACATCGAGCAGACGGGTACAGAACTTCGCTTTACGGTGACGGGAGACGGATTTCTGTACAACATGGTTCGGATCATGGTAGGAACGCTGCTGGCTGTCGGAAAAGGGGAGAGAGCCCCTGAGGACATTCCGGTTATTCTGGAAAGTAAAATCAGAGAGCAGGCCGGGGAGACTGTCCCGGCGAAAGGACTTTGTCTGATGGAGGTAGTTTATCCGTGAACATTCAGATTTTTGGTACTTCCAAATGTTTTGATACGAAGAAAGCTGAACGCTATTTTAAGGAACGGAAGATCAAATTCCAGAGCATTGATCTGGTTAAATTCGGTATGTCCGGCAGGGAATTTGACGGCGTCGTTCGGGCAGTCAACGGGATTGACAATCTGATCGACTGGGATATCAAGCATCCTGACATTGACTTGATGCGTTATATGGATGATCAGGTCGCAAAGGAAGACAAGGTCTATGACAATCCCAAGCTGATGCGGACACCCATTGTGCGTAACGGTCAAAAGGCCACAGTCGGTTACTGTCCCGATATCTGGAAGACGTGGGAATAAGAAAAAGCCATCGGAACAAATCCGATGGCTTTTTGAATTATTTTTTCTTCTTGCCTGCGCCGAGGAAGATGTACACCAGAGAACTGACACACAGCAGGTAAGGATAGAACAGAAGCGGGATGATTTCAAAGGCCGAGACGCTTGCATCCAAAGCCATGGCTGTGGACACAGCAATCAGCATCTGTGCACCGTAGGGAATGATTCCCTGGAAGATACAGGAGAAGGTATCCAGAAGGGAAGCGGATTCCTTGGGGGTGATGTCATATTCCTCGCTGATCTGCTTGGCGATGGGACCTGCCATAACGATGGCGACGGTATTGTTTGCGGTGGCAATATCCATTGCGCCGACCAGCAAACCAACACCGATGCGACCACCGACGCGTCCGCGGAATGCCTTGCGGATAAAGGCGAGGAGTGCCTCAAAGCCACCGTACTCACGAATGAGACCGCACATGGCAGAGACAAGAACGGTTACCAGAATGGTCTCAAACATGCCGGATGCACCGCTGCCCATATTGCCCAGAAGGGTAAGAAAGTCGGAGGTGCCGGTCACAAGGGTGATAAAGGTACCGGAGAAAATACCGATCAGCAGAACAATAAATACATTGACACCGGCAATGCCGCCCACCAGAACCAGTACGTAAGGGATCAGAAGCAGCAGGTTGTAGTCGGGGCACTGGATATGCTCCACACCGTTGCTGAAAGAGAATGCGAGAATGATGGCGAGGGTTGCGATTGCAGCAGGCAGAGCGATTTTGAAGTTGGAACGGAACTTATCCTTCATTGCACAGCCCTGGGTATTGCAGGCAGCAATGGTCGTATCGGAAATAAAAGACAGATTGTCGCCGAACATGGCACCGCCCATGACAGAAGCGATACACAGAGGCAGAGAGAAGCCGGAAACATTGGCAACCGCTACAGCGATGGGGGTGATCAGGGTGATGGTACCGACGCTGGTACCCATTGCGACAGAGACGAAGCATGCTGCAATAAACAGCACCGCTACAGCAGCCCATGCGGGGGTGACGGACAGCAGGAAGTAAGCGACAGCCTCTGCGCTGTTACGACCGGTCACACCGACAAAGACACCGGAGACGAGGAAAATCAAGATCATGGTCATGATATTCTTGTCGCCAACGCCTTTGGCCATGACTTCCAGCTTTTGATCAAAGGACAGCGCCTTGTTCTGCAGGCAGCCAACCAACAAAGCAATCAGAAACACAACCACGATGGGAATGTTGTAGAAACCCATGGAAATGCCGAGGACATACTCAAAAACAAGACCCAGACCGAGGTAGAGTACCAAAAATACACCGACAGGCAGGAGCGCAATGGCTCTGCTTTCAATTTTTTTATCCATTCGTTAAACCTCTCTTTCAAGACTTTCTGCAATTAAATCTTCCGTTGAGGCCATGGCAGCAAGGGTTTTGGAAAGCAGCTCATCCAGCTCCCAGCCAAGCCGCTCTGCACCTGTCTGAATGACATCACGGGAACAACCGGCAGCAAATTTCTTATCCTTGAACTTCTTTTTCAGACTGGAAAGCTCCATATCCTTACAGCTTTTGGACGGGCGCATTCTGGCAGCAGCACCGATCAAGCCGGTCAGTTCATCTGCCGCAAAGAGAACCTTTTCCATCTGCTCAACGGGCTCAACATCGGAGCAAAGTCCGTAGCCGTGGCTGCAGACGGCATGAACGAAGGCCTCGGAGCAGCCGATTTCTTGCAGCAACTCCGGTGCTTTTTTGCAATGTTCCTCAGGCCACTGCTCAAAATCAACATCATGGAGCAGGCCGACAGAGGACCAGAAGGGGACATCCTCCCCATAGCCCAGTTCCTTGGCAAACCAAGCCATTACATTCTCCAGCGTTACAGCATGCTGAAGATGAAAAGGCTCTTTGTTATATTTTTTTAACAGGCTCCATGCCTGTTCTCTGGACGGATACTCTTTCATCGCCGAACCTCCTTATTTTCCTTCATTTTAGCGGTTCATGCGACAAAAATCAACAGTAGATTGACGGAAGCTTCGGAAACAGGTATAATAACGAAAAATTACTGTGAGGTCTTACCTATGAATCAGGCAACCGCTGCAAAACTAAAGATATTTGCCTCTATGTTTATTTTCGGCACCGTTGGTGTGTTTGTCCGTTTTATTCCGCTTCCCAGCGAGATCGTTGCACTTTCCAGAGGCGTAATCGGTGCATTGTTTCTTCTGCTGGTCGTATTGATCCGCGGTGGAAAGATTTTGTGGGAACCCATCCGAAAGAACTTGCTGTGGCTGCTTCTCTCCGGAACCGCCCTCGGTTTTAACTGGATCCTCTTTTTTGAGGCGCAGAGATTTACATCTGTGGCCATAGGCACATTGTGCTATTATATGGCACCGATTTTTATCATTATCGTATCGCCGTTTCTGCTCAAGGAGCGGCTGACGGTCAAGAAATCTGTCTGTGTTGTTCTGGCACTGATCGGTATGGTCTGCATTTCCGGTGTCATCGGCGGCAAGCTTCCCGGTGGCAGCGAATTGAAGGGAATAATCTTTGGCCTCATGGCTGCTGTGCTATACGCCTCCATTGTATTGATGAACAAACAGATTAGAGGAATTTCTGCGTACGATAAGACGATCCTGCAGCTGGCGATTTCTGCTGTTACGTTGGTTCCGTATATTCTCCTGACGACTGATCCGGCTGCGCTTGATCTGAGCAGCAGTTCGGTACCTATGCTGCTTCTTGTGGGTGTCATTCACACCGGTTTGGCCTATTATCTCTATTTCGGTTCTATGGAGCATGTCTCCGGTCAGACTGCAGCAGTCATCAGTTATGTGGATCCTGCTGTTGCGGTGCTTGCTTCCATTTTTGTCCTCGGTGAACCCATGAAGATAATTGAGGCCTTCGGTGCGGTTCTGATTATCGGTGCTGCTCTGATGAGCGAAGTTACTGTCTCCAAGAAAAGGAAGGCAAGCGTATGACACAGGTTGTTGCTGCTCTGATCTGGGATAAAGATCGCTTTCTCGCCTGTCAGCGACCTGCCAACAAAGCCCGAGGCTTATTATGGGAATTTGTGGGCGGTAAGGTCGAACCGGGAGAAACCAAGCAGGAGGCACTCATTCGAGAATGCCAAGAAGAACTGGATATTACGATTGAGGTTGGACCGGTGTTTATGGAGCTTGTCCACGAATACCCGGATATCAAAGTTGAACTGACGCTGTTTAACGCTGTGATCAAGAGCGGCGAGCCCAAAAAGTTGGAACATCATGATATCAGATGGATCACCATAGAAGAGATTGTTCATTACAAATTCTGTCCGGCAGATAAAGATATTCTTGAAAAATTGAAAAAATTGCAGTAAAAACTCCCTCCGAATGATCGGAGGGAGTTTTCTTCATAATTACTCGTTTTCTTCCGCATTGGGATGATAGAAGAACTTTGCCGCAAACAATATCACAACGGTAACGATAACAAAGAACAAAACAGGGAAGGCGAAGCGTCCTTCGGCAGCGGCGGCCTGATACTTAGCAATACCATGAGAATACACGGCGCAAGCAATCAAAGCCAGGGAACTGAAAATAGCAAGTGTAGGAACAATGAAACGTTTGAAGAAGTTGTCTTCCTTGTGGGTGTACATTTTTGTAAAAATCGGAATGTACATCAAATACAGCGCAACAATGACCAGTTCGCTGGAATCAAAGCTGAAGAGAGCGAACCAGGGTTTCTCGACAAGGTTTGCTCCGTAGAAATAAATAATCCAAACCATGACGACCAGACAGCCAAAGAAAGCGGAATTGACAGGCATGTTGGTATCCTTATCCACACGGGCAAAGAAGGAAGGGTGGGGTCCATGTCCGCGAGCGGCCAGAGAATACATATTTCTGGCAGTTGCCATCAGCAGTCCGTTGGTTGTGCCCAGACAGGAGACAACAATAAACACAGAGAGAATGGTACCCATTGTATTGCCGAACAAATTGATAAAGGCCTGGGTAGAATTGGATTTCATCAATTCTTCTACGGAAATCGCACCGCAGATGCCAAGATAATAGCATACAAATACAGCGACAATTATAACTCCGCCAAGCACAAGTGCCAGAGGAAGTGTCTTCTTTGCGTTCTTCAGTTCTGCGTTGATGGATGTTGCCAAAATCCAACCTTCAAGAGCAAAGGCCAGAGATACGATGGATTTCATCATGCCGCCAAAGAAAGAAACTTCGGAAGAAGAACCCATAACAAAATTGGATGCAAGCTGCCCATTGGACAAGCCGGTTACCGTACCGACAACGGCCATCAGTACCAACGGAATCAGTTTGATCACGGTGGTGGAAACCTGCAGCTTGCCGGCCAGTTTTGGCGAAATGGCATTTATAAACGTTCCGCCAATCAGAATAAGCGCAGTAAGCAGCATTGTCTCACCGGCTGTATCTGCAAAGCCCAGCAGTGCACCCAGATATCTTGCGCTGACCCAGCAGAGGACAGAAGTAATACCGGGAGTATAAACAAATGTCATGAACCAGCCCATGTAGTAAGCATACTTGGGACCCCGTGCAGCTTCCGCATAGTCCAGAACACCGTTGACCTTTTCATATTTATGAGCCAGAATGCTGAATGCATAGGCGCAGAACAGCATGATCATACCCATAATCAGCAAAGAAAGAACACCGGACAAAACATTACCGCCGGTGGCTTTCAACACATCCTCCGTTTTGAAGAAGATGCCTGAACCGATCACGATTCCAACAACCATACAGATTGCGGTAGAAAGGCCGTATCTTTTCTCCATACTCAGAACACCTCTCATTTGATATATCCGTTTTATTATTGTAGTATGCGGGATGAAACATTGCAAGAATATTTTCGATTATAACCACAAAAAAGGCTGCTTACGCAGCCCTTTCTGTTATAGATCCAATGCCGGATTCATGGCGTAGACATTCTTCTGATTCAGTCGCTCACGCAGAAGCTGAATGGCTTCGCCGAAACGCTGGAAATGGACAACCTCCCGCTGGCGCAGGAACTTGATCACATCATTGACATCGGGGTCATCGCTGAGCCGAAGGATATTGTCATAGGTGGTTCGGGCCTTCTGTTCCGCTGCCAGATCTTCGGAAAGATCCGTGATCGGATCGCCTTTGACCTGCATAGAGGCTGCAGACCACGGAAAACCGGATGCCGCTGTGGGATACACACCTGCACTGTGATCTACAAAATAAGGAGCGAAGGCGCTGTTCTCGATCTGAGAGTCGGTCAGTTTTCTGGTCAGCTGATGGACGATAGAACCCACCATCTCCAGATGCCCTAACTCTTCTGTACCGAAATCCGCAACATAAAGACAACGTTTTCTTTATACAATGTATTGAAAGGTGAGTGGTACTATGGCTGATCGGCTGAAGGTAGCCGGACCGATTCCTATCGATATTGAGCAATTCAGAGTAGTCCTTCAACAGGCTGTTAAACAATGCAAAAGCTGAAGGTGACATCGGTCGCCGCTTACTGCCGGGTATCGACTGACAAAAAGGATCAAATCCATTCCTTTGCTGCACAGAAGCACTATTTTGAGGAATATATCAAGAAGCAAGACAATTGGAAATTATATAAAATCTATGCGGATGAAGGTATTACGGGTACATCTGTCAAAAAAAGAGCAGAATTTCTTCAGATGATCGAGGATGCAAAACAGGGTGAATTTCAGTTGATTATTACCAAGGAGGTCAGCCGATTTGCAAGAAATACGCTGGATGCCATCTACTATACGAGAGAATTACGGGATAGAGGCATAGGCGTTCTGTTTCTGACAGATGGAATTCACACCATGGAGGCAGATTCAGAACTGCGGTTATCCATTCTCGGCTCCATCGCACAGGAGGAAAGCCGAAGAACGTCTCAGCGAGTCAAGTGGGGACAGACAAGACAGATGGAAAAAGGCGTGGTATTTGGTCACTCTCTCCTCGGTTACGATCTTTGCAACGGTGTTCTGTCGATTGAACCGCAGGGTGCTGAGATCGTTCGGTTGATTTTCCAACGGTATGGGGCAGAAAAATTCAGCAGTTCAGAAATTGCCAGAGAGCTTGAAGCTTTAACAAACAGGAAATGGTCGTCAGCTCAGGTCATACGGGTTCTGAAAAATGAAAAGTATGTTGGCGATCTGGTACAAAAGAAGACATATACGCCAAACTATCTGACTCATGAGAAAAAGAAAAATACCGGCGCAGAACCGTTGATCACGGTCAGAGACAATCATCCTGCTATCATCGATCGGACGCTTTGGGACATGACACAAACGGAACTGCAAAGAAGAAGCAGAAGGAGCGGCCGTTACTGTTCCAATCAGTACGGTTTCTCAGGGAAGATTTTCTGTGGAAAATGCGGCTGCATGTTCATTGCACGTATGAAATACAGAAAGGACGGAAGCGCCTATCACTTCTGGCGGTGCAGAGGAAGCTGCGGAATAGGGAAGACTGTAAGTGATGAATTGCTGAAAAGAACCGTGATGACTGTAATTCAGATGATTCTTCCTGGTTTTGAGGAGAAAGAGACCGATAAGAAGGAATTATTCTTTCGCCTGATAATCAATAAAATCATTGTGTATCCAGACAGACGCATGGATTTGCTTTTTGAATCGCAGAGGCATCCGGTTACATGCTTTTTTGTATAAAAAAAGCAGACCTTTCGGTCTGCTTTTAGCCCTGAGCGATGGATTTGATGGCGCACAAGGCTTGATCAATATCGTCTTCTGTTGTTGCCCAGCCGGTACTGAGACGGACAACACCTTGTGGATATGTTCCGACTGTTTTGTGGGCATTGGGGGCGCAATGGAGGCCACATCTGGTCAATATGCCAAATTCTTTTTCCAGCCGATCGCCGACAAGCGCATTGTCCTGCTCCTGAAAATCCAACGCAAATACGCCAACACGGCGGGAGGTGTCTGCAGTTCCCACAAGTCGAACACAGTCGATTTCGGCTATACCGGAAAGAAACTGCCGCATAATTGCAATATCGTGGCTGCGGATGGCATCGACAGTCCGGTTTTCCAGAAATTCCAAAGCTGCTTCCCATCCATATATTCCGGGCAGGTTTGGCGTGCCGGACTCAAATTTATCCGGCAAAAAATTGGGCTGTACTTCTGTGTGAGAAGCAGAGCCTGTACCGCCAACGATCAGGGGAGGGAGTTTCTTTGCAAACTCGGCCGATAGGATCAATGCACCGATTCCGCTGGGGCCAAGTAAGCCCTTGTGCGCCGGTACAGCCATGGCACTGCATCCGAAATCATCAAAGCTGACCGGAATGTGTCCCGCCGTCTGTGCTGCATCCAGTAGGAAAGGAATGGAAAATTCCTTACAAATCCTTCCAACTGCAGCCGCATCCTGAACAGAGCCCGTCACATTGGAGCCATGGGCTACGATCACAAGTTTTGTGTTTTCCTTTATCAGAGGGCGAATATCATCCGGCTGAAAAAAGCCTTCACTGTCACAAGGTATCCGGTCGAATTCAACACCGACAGCAGACAACGGACGCATGACCGCGTTGTGTTCCATGGAGCTGACAATACAATGATCCCCGGGCTGCAGCCAGCCTTGTATGACCATATTCAGACCCATGGTGCAGCCACTTGTGAGAATGACATGATTGGGTCTGCCGCTGTATCCCAGAAGTCTTGCGATCCGCTCCCGAAGCCGCAGGGTCACCAACGCAGCCTCCTGCGCCGGCGCGTAAACAGAGCGATTGATCGAAGCTCCGACGTTTGTGATATATTCGGACATTCTTTCCGCAACCATGGGTGGCTTTGGGAAAGATGTTGCAGCATGATCCAGATACAGCATTCAATCACCTCGTTTGCTGATTTTCTTTATTATGGGCGAAAACTAAAAAATTGTCAACGACCCGTTTACTTTTTTTGAGAATAATGCTATACTGGTTTTAGCGTTATTCTTCTAATAGATAAGGAGTGGTAAAATGGTACGTAAAATCAATCCTTGGGTCATCATCAGCGGTGTTGTCATCGGTGCAGCAGCTGTTGTATTGTCCCTGCTCGGCAACCCCGGAAACATGGGCTTCTGCATTGCTTGTTTCCTGCGCGATATTGCAGGTGCTATGGGCTTCCACGGTGCTGCTGTGGTCCAGTATTTCCGTCCCGAGATCGTCGGTCTGATCCTTGGTTCCTTGATTATGGCCGTCTGTGCAAAGGAATTCAAATCTAAGGGCGGCAGCGCACCTTTGACCCGCTTTGTTCTTGGTGTGTTTGTCATGATCGGTGCCCTGATGTTCCTTGGCTGCCCTCTGCGTATGGTGATCCGTCTTGGCGGCGGTGATCTCAATGCGCTGGTGGCTCTGGTCGGCTTTATTGTGGGCATTCTGATCGGTGTTGTCTGCCTGAAGAAGGGCTTCAGCCTGAAGCGTGCCTACAATCAGGTCAAGGTGGAAGGTTGGCTTCTCCCTGTCATTCTCGCGGCTTTGTTTGTTCTGACGCTGACCATCCCTGAACTGTTCAAATGGAGCACAGAAGGTCCCGGTTCCAAGGCTGCCCCCTGGATCGCTGCTGTTCTGATTGGCGGTCTGGTTGGCGCTCTGTGCCAGAGAAGCCGTCTTTGCATGGCAGGCGGCATCCGTGATGCCGTTATGTTCAAGGACTTCAATCTGATCACCGGCTTTGCTGCCATTCTTGTGACCATTGTAGTCGGCAATCTGATTCTCAAAACCTTTAACCCCGGTTTTACTGGTCAGCCCGTGGCACACACCGACGGTGTGTGGAACTTCCTTGGTATGGTTCTGGTCGGCTGGGGTTCTATCCTTCTGGGTGGCTGCCCCCTGCGTCAGCTGATCTTGACCGGTGAAGGCAATTCCGATGCAGCAATGGCTGTTCTCGGTATGATCGTTGGTGCAGCAGTCTGCCATAACTTTGGTCTGGCATCCTCCGCAGACGGTCCTACCGCACGCGGTCAGATTGCTGTGATCATCGGCCTTGCGGTTGTTGCTGTGATCGCTTTTACCAATGTTGCAAAGAAGGAGAATTGATATGGTAGATGCAAGAGGTTACGCCTGCCCCATGCCCGTTGTTATGGTGCAGAAGGAAGTCAAAGCCAATGATCCCCAGCAGCTGGAGGTTCTGGTTGACAATCAGTGTGCCTTGGAAAATGTGACCAGATTTGCAAACAATCAAGGTTATAGCGTCACATCTTCTAAGGAGGACGAAGATTTCCGTCTTATTCTGACAAAATGATGCAGTTTGTAGCGACTTTTTACACCCATCTCAGCGCTCTGATGACCCATCGAGCCTTGGAAAACAGCGGTATTTCAGCCAGAATGGCACCGGTACCCCGCGCGCTTAGCTCCTCCTGCGGAACGTGTGTATTTTACACCGCTGCAGACCATTGTCCGTCCCTACTGGACGAGGACACAGAGGCTGTTTATGCAGAAATCGAAGGGAAATATCAGGTTATACTGAAATCTAACTGAAACTGCGACCCGGTCAGGTATTTCTGACCGGGTCATTTGCTGTCCTGATGATACCTCTGTACCGATATCTGTCAGAAGACCCTTTAATTCAGGATAGGGCATGGAATAGCGCTGGCTCAGATACCGCAGAGAGGCTCCAAGTTCCCCATCGGGACCGCCATACTGGCTGATAATGATCGATGCCAGTTTTGGATCGGTATTCTTGATTTTGATTGGATACTGAAGTTTCTTGTCATAAATAAACATATATCAGCCCTCCTTGTTGGCGTCGTAGTCCCACGGCCACGGGTTTTCCAGCCAGTCGTAGCGACCTGTCAGAGCAGAACCAAGCTGCGTGGTTGAGCCATGCTTTCTCTCATACTGCTTCAGCGCATCTGCATACCGCTCCACATATTCGTTAAACAGGTCGGTAGCCTCCTGATCATCGGAATGGGTGTCCAAATACAAGCCAAGCTCGGAAACGGCAAAGTTCAATGACTGCAGTTGATGCAGAAGGGTGTTGCTTTTTTCTTTCTGGTTGACCATGCCCATAAAGGGCAGATCCAGACCGGGATACATCGTTCCGCGAACCAGCCCCATGGGAGCTTCATATGTCTGTGCGTTCTCCTGTTGGAAAGGCACATAAGGATTGGCCAGAGGAGCACAGGCGGGAAGCGTGCCCTGTGCATCTGTGCAATTGTTTGTCATGTCCAAAACGGTTCCTCCTTCTGAACGGTTTGTTGGTTGCAGAACATTCTATGCTTTTCGACAGATCTGTGTGTCAAACGACACTTCTCATACGGCTCATTTCGTGCTATAATCATAAAAAAGCGTCCATGCGCATAGTCTCCAACAGGGGAGGCGAGAGCATGGGACGGAACGGAATACAGCATATTGGCGCCGCTGCGCTGCTCTTGGCAGTTTGTGTATTGATATTCGGTGCGGTACGGTATAATCTGTCCGCAGCTTCAGCTGCTATGGCAAGCATGCCGCTGACTGTCGTGATCGATGCAGGACATGGAGGCGAAGACGGAGGCGCTACAGGTATTACCGGTGCCTCTGAGAGTCGATTGAACCTTGAGATTGCCCTTCGTTTAGACCAGCTGGCTGCCTTTTGCGGGCTGCAGACCTGCATGGTTCGAACAACCGACACCGCCATCTATTCCGAGGGCTGTGAGACCTACTCCGAAAAAAAGATTTCTGATTTGAAGAACAGGGTAGAACTGATCAATCAGTCCCGCCCCGCCGTTCTGGTCAGTATCCACCAAAACCATTTCCCACAGGAGAAATATGCCGGTGCCATGGTCTTCTACGCCAAAAGCGACGGCAGCAGGGAACTGGGAAATCTCATGCAGGCACAGCTTAAAACAGCATTGGATCCCCAAAATACCAGAAACTGCAGAAAGGCAGATTCGATATACCTGTTGGAGAAAATATCCTGTCCGGGGGTCTTGGTGGAATGCGGTTTTCTATCCAACGGCAGGGAAGAGGCTCTGCTGCAGCAACCGGACTACCAGAAAAAAATTGTGTGTGCCATCACCGGTGCATTAACGCTATACACAGAAAAGGGTGAACAGGACGTTGAAATCTAAATCCGTATTTTATTGTACCGCCTGCGGAAACGAGACGCCAAGATGGCAGGGAAGATGCCCTTCCTGCGGTGAGTGGAATTCCATTGTGGAGCAGGAAGTCTCGCCAATCAAAGGTGTAAAAGCGGCGACTCCATCGGGAACGAACCGAAAGCCCAGAACCTTAAAAGAAGTGGATTGCGACAGCGAGGTGCGTTTTGACACCGGTCTCGGTGAGTTGGATCGGGTTCTTGGCGGCGGTGCTGTCAAGGGATCTCTGGTTTTGGTGGGCGGCGCTCCCGGCATCGGCAAGTCTACGCTGCTTCTTCAGATCTGCTCTGATCTTGGCAAAACGCAAAAGGTGCTTTATGTCTCCGGAGAGGAAAGCGAAACGCAGATCAAGCTCCGTGCCAACCGTCTTGGTGTCACAACAGAGAACCTATTTGTACTCTCTGAGACTGATCTGACAGCCTTGATCGAGGCAACCGAAGAATCGAAACCGGATGTGCTGATCGCTGATTCCATACAGACGCTGTACAACCGGGAAAACACCTCGTCTCCCGGCAGCATTTCTCAGGTGAAGGACTGCACCATGGCTCTGATGCAGCTGGCTAAAGGCGGCAATATTACAGTATTTGTCGTGGGTCACGTGAACAAGGAAGGTTCCATTGCCGGACCGAAGGTTCTGGAGCATATGGTGGACTGTGTTCTGTATTTTGAGGGCGAAAGTGAACACAACTACCGAATTCTGCGTGCCGCGAAAAACCGTTTCGGCTCTACCAACGAGATCGGTGTCTTTGAAATGGCTGACAATGGCTTGAGAGAAGTGCCTAATCCTTCTGAAATGCTGCTTTCCGGCAGACCGACCCATGCCCCCGGTACCTGCGTAGCCTGCGCCATGGAGGGCACAAGACCTGTTCTGGCGGAAGTACAGGCTCTGGCTGCAAGATCCTCTCTGAACGTGCCCAGACGCACCACAGACGGCTTTGATTATAACCGAGCAGTTCTGTTGATGGCGGTACTGGAAAAGAGAGGAGGGCTGAACCTTGCCTCCAGCGATATCTATATCAACGTTATTGGCGGCCTGCATCTCAACGAGCCTGCCGCCGATCTGCCCGTCATTCTGGCCGCGGCGTCCAGTTATCGGGATAAGATCTTTGACAGCAACACAGCGGCCATCGGTGAAGTGGGTTTGACAGGGGAGATCCGTGCTGTTTCCAACCTATCCCAGCGACTGTCTGAGGTACGCAGGCTCGGTTTCACCAGATGTATCATTCCGAAGCAGGGAACTGCACAGATTGAAACTCCCGATGGTTTGGAGCTGATCCGAGTACGGAACATTCGTGAAGCAATCGAGTTCACCTTATAATGAAAACAACGCAATCATCTGAAAATTAGATGATTGCGTTGTCTTTATATAACAACCGCATACTTAGACGGATCACGACCGTCATAATAGACAGTGATATGCTCAGTCTCCGTTGGACAGTGCGAATTCCAATGAACAAAACGGCAGCCCTGATACTGAATTCCGTTGACTGTATACTGAAAATAAATAATATGCGGAAATATAGCTCCATCCCATGCATGACGGCGTATCGGCTTGGTATTAACCTTAAACCACCAACATACAACCTTTTTGGTTACAATCGCCGGGACTGTATTTCGCTGGGCTATAATGTTTCCGCTGCCAAGGCCAAAGCATCTAAAAACATTCATATTAGACACCTTAACCTTTCCCGATTTTGATTTTTGATATGGGATTGGCTTCGGAGGCGATTTTGAGTTCTGTATTCTCAATATGGGTGTAGATCTGCGTGGTATTCAGGTTCTCGTGACCGAGAACTTCCTGAACGGTTTTTACATCAACACCGTTGGAAAGCATCAATGTTGCAGCTGTATGGCGAAGCTTATGCGCAGAAAACTGAGTCGCATCCAGTCCTGCAGCCAAAAGATGCTTTTTGACCAACCGATGGACAGCGGAAATGCTGATTCGATTTTTGTCTCTTGAGCCAAAAAGTGCGCGATTATCGGTTAAAACGATCTTATTTCGCTGAATTAGATAGGAATCAATTGCTTTTTTGCAGGCTGAACCCATATAAACGATGCGTTCTTTATTGCCTTTACCGACCACACGGATGCGGTCGTCATAGATATCGGTAATATTGAGGCCAACCAGCTCCGCACGACGGATCCCGCAATTCAGAAAAATCATCAGAATGGCGAAATCACGAGCCTCATTGGGTCCTTGCACAGCTTCCAGCAAACGTCTGGATTCCTCCAGGGTCAGATATTTCGGTAAAGATTTACGGATTTTAGGAAATTCAAAATCCTGTACGGGATTATCTGTCAGCTGCTTGGTACGTACGGTCAGATATTTATAAAAGGATTTAATAGCCGATAATTTTCTGGCTCTTGCAGCGTTTCCAATACCGGACTCTGCAGAACGAGAATCTTCAAACTTGATCCGATCATTAGCCAGATAGGACAGAAAATCAAAAATATCGGATACTGTAATTCGTTTGATAAATTCCAAATCAATCTGTTTAATGGGAATGGCTTCGAAGTCGGTATCATAGGGCATTTCGTTTTTAATGAGTACCATAAACCGAAGGAACATCCGCAGGTCCAGAAAATATTCCTGAATGGTTTTGGCTGATTGACCCTTAATGGTCTCGTGATAAGTCAGAAACTCTCGAAGGACCTGTGGACAGTCATAATTTCGCTCCATAACGCACCTCACACAGTCTTGATGACTTTATTATAGCATAACTCCACTCTCAACGCAACAAAATTTTTATTTTGTTGCGTTCAGAAAATTCTTTATATAAAGGGCTTTGGTTCCGAATTTTCTGAACCGCTCCCCTCGCAACAAAATTATGGTTTTGTTGACCGTTCAGCCATGAGCGGAACGCCTGCGCCGGTCAGCTTGATATAAAATCAGTCTGTACCATCACACCTCCGTTTCTCATGGTGCTGAATGTCCAAAACCATACTACCACAAGACAAACAAGCCGTCAACTGCGAGTTTACGCCTTGCGCCTCGGCTTGCGGTGTTTAGCCTCCATGAGACTGTCAGCCATGGCGTATATCATGGTGGTAGCCGGTCGGTCATGGTTCAAGGCACGCCGCACCCGTTCGATATCGCCGTACTTTCTCATAAGCTCCACCGCATAGACCTTTCTCATGCTGTGACACCCTGCATTTTGCGGCAGTCTAAAAGCCTTTTGCGCCCTCTTGACATCCTTCCAGACCGCCTGCCGTGACCTGTGTTTTCGTTCATCCAGTCTGTTCTGAAACACCCACCGGCTGCCGGTCTGGCTGCGAAGGTCAAGCCAGAGCTGCCGGGGCAAAGCAATCTTGTGCCGCTTCCCTGTCTTGGCCTCTGTAATCCAGAATTGCTGCCCCTTGTCGATATCACTTTTTTTCAGACTGAGAACATCAGAAATGCGTAAACCGGTGTGTAACGCTACTCGCATAGCTAACCGGTTTACCGGTGTCAACAGCCCCAAAACCCTTTCGACCTGCTCCATCAACAAATATTCCGTAGTCATTTTCAAAATTCCTTTCCATTTTCACCCATCGACATTTTCAGCCACCCGCCGCCACAGGCATTGCAGCGGCAAGCCCACAGGCCGCAGGCAACAAAACTGAAAATGTCAACCGGGAATTTTCACAAGTTAATTTTCTCCCTTGCAAACAGTACACCGGCAGCCGGAACCTCCCACACGAAGGCTCCATCTGCCAGTTCCATTTCCTCGAAGTCGATGTCGGCATAGGTGACCTTCGGCCTACCATGGCAGCCGCCATGGTAGAACCACCGGCCACCTATTTTCTCTGGCAGCTCTCCACTTCCCTGCTGCTTCCCAATGTACTTGCAGCAGTAATTGACCGCCGCCACCGGGTCGCCATACATTTCTATGGCCGTGGTGAAGCCCAACGGCCAAGCGGGCAGATTGTAAACAATCTTACCACCCTTGGCAAGCCACTCATTCCGCTGCGCTTCATTCGTTGGCCTTCTGGGCTTCTTATCCCACGGCACCGAAATGGTGCCGCTGTCCACAACTTCCACAGCTTTGTTGACAAAGCCATGGAAGTGAACCGCTCCATCCTTGTGCCGTTCCGGCACAAGGACATAGGCAAGGCCATTGCGTTGCACCTGATTGCTGCACCACACATTAAGCCTCTTGGTTATCTCCACCATGTCATAGCGATCAACCAATGCAGGGTCAAGGGTCAAGGTCACGAAGTACGCCATGTCATTGCAAAGGGCTAAGTCTCTTAAATTCTGCTTTGCCCTTCGCACAGCCCTTGCAATATTGTCAGCCTTCTTGGCTTCTTCGTCAGCAGGAGCAGCCGTTTCCGGCTTGCTGATCCTGCTTCCTCTCTCCCATCTCTCCGATGGCTCCCATCCCGGCTCTCTAAAGATGGGTCGAGAAGCCGAAAGAACTTCGATAAAGCCCTGCGGATATTCTTTGATACGGCAGTTATGCCGAAGCTCATCAGAAAGCCTTGCCTGCCCCAAGCCAACAGAAAAGTCTTTAGGCGGCAAACCTTTCCAGAATTTCAGAGGTCGCTTTTTTTGAGCCATATTCCTTGATGGAATACTGTCCCTATATCAAGTATATAGAAGCCTTCGGCTTCTTTTGAAATGTTTATAAATATAAACATTCCTGTGCAAAACTGGAAGTTTAGGCGAAAAAAGGTAAATTTTTGCAAAAAAGTAGCTTTTTTGTGTCCGTTGTCGGTAGGTGGAACGGCACCGGCTCTGCGTTCATAAGAAGGAAGTGCCTTCACTACCTTCTACAGGTCGGCCAAAATTCCGGCCAAGCATCCCCCTTGCCGACAGCTCGCCGACTAAAGCGGCGGCTGCGCCTACGGGGGCTTGGCCTCCATACTGGCCTCTGCTCTATGGAACGATAGTCCGGCTCCCACATCGATAGCCAAGCCTTCCAACGAAGCTGCTATCTGCCGTAGACTTCGTCACGGCTCGAAGTGCCTGCACCTCATCGATGGTGCGGCAAGGCACCGGCGCTGCGTTCCTCATCGAAAGTGCCTCCACATCCGAAGCAAGCCAAGGCTTGCATCGGACAAGCGGCTGCTTGCCTCCCCACAAGGGGGAGCCATCGCCGCTTGATGCAGCCGGCAGCAGCGAAGCTGCTTTGGCTGTTCAAAGGTAGCGCCCCTTATAGGCCGCAGGCCTTGACCGCTTGACAGCGGCCAAGATCAGCGGCCTTTTTATCTGCCACTCCGGCGGCAGCCAGCCGCCTCCGGGCAGCGGGGCGCCAAAAACGCCGACGCACGCAAGGGGCAGCCCCTTGCTTAAGGCTATCACGGCGGGTCAAGGATCTGGCCGGGCAGCCATAAATGGCTGCCCTTGACCCGCCGTGATTTGCTCACGCAGCCTTCGGCTCGCAATTCCCCAGCCCCTTTGCGTATACGCCGCCTTTGGTGCCTACTCCGTTGGCCGCCAGCGCCCTACGGGCTTAATAATGTGGCGGCCAACATGGAAAGGCAAAGAGGCTGCCTTCGCCGCCTTGACCCGGCGTTTTCTCCCCGGCGTGGGCGTTTAGGCCGCCTTCGGCGGCCTTACTAACGCCTTCGCCCACGCCGGTATGGCGTGTGCCGATGCCGGGTCGCCTTTGAGTTGGTGCCGTCCTTGTCGGCAGTTTCGCCCCAACCCCTCCCCGCTCCCCGCCCCTCCAGGGCCGGGGAGGGCGGGTGGCCTGCGGCCTTCGCTGCGGCGAGACGGGGGCTTTTGTCGTTTCTGCCTTCCGTCTGCTGCCTTCGCAGCAGAAAGGGCGCTGTGTTCCTTTTGCCGCTGCTCCCCTGCGGCTTCGCCGGGAATACAAGGGCAAGGGTGCCTTCTTAGAAATAGTGCTTGACAATCGAACAAATGTTTGCTACCATATCCACGGGTGGCCTGTCTCGGCAGTCTCGGCTGACTGTCATACCCATGAGGCGGCAGCAACAGGGGGAAGGTAAGCACCGCCCCCTGTTGTCTTATTTTGTGGCTTATCCATCCATCCAGTTTGCGCTTTGTTACCGGCAGAGCGCACCCAAGTACAACGCCTCGAACGGCGATTATAATACACAAAGGCACCTGCGCTTATGCGCAGAGTGCCTTTTTTCATGACTGAACGCAACAAAACCTCTGTTATTTTGTTGCGTTAGAAGGAGAAATAGGAAAACAGGGGTGCGCAGGAGTATCTGCTGCCTCCCTGTTCTCTTTTATGCAAGCTTTTAAATCTTCTGCAGCTTCAAGGCTGTAGTTTCCTGAATAAATGCGCGGAAATCTTCTTCTGTACCAATTTCAAATCCGGTTTTATCATAAACCTGCGCATGACTCTTACTGAGGATAAAAACAAAATACCTGTCGGTTTCTGCAAGTGCAACAATGGTATCATACCGAAAATCGGAATTTCCGACCTCCGTAACCGAGTGATAGCCGTTTTCTGCAAACTCTACTGTTGATGTCAGCAACTGCGGCAGCATGCGCTTTCTGGCAATGTATCCGTTTATAGCGTCTTCCCACAGCATGGCCACAACGATTACAGCAACAGCCACCCAGGTGATGATTGTTTTGAAGGATAAATCAAAATGATCTCCACTTGGCAGGCTCAGTAACAGACCGAGCACAGCAACAATCCACCCAAGGATATGCGACCGGCGGCTGTGCTTTTTTCGAACTGTTTTTCTAAGTCCCTTTGCCATTGCTGACAAGGCTTTTTGATTGTACTCTGTCTTAATTTTAAACAACGCATATCACCTGCCTATAATTGCTTTATACCATAACCGCAGAGACAATGCAATCCCCCTCTTCCCTGCTGCAGCGGAAAAAGTTCTTTACAAGTATCCCGAATGCCACTAAAATAATGACATAAATAAACGTATCTGAGGTGCATATTTATGGAAAATAAAGTTAAGAGAATTGGAGTTCTGACCAGCGGTGGTGATGCACCCGGCATGAACGCTGCCATTCGCGGTGTCGTCCGTGCCTGCCTCTATCGCGGTATTGAATGTGTCGGTATTCGCCGTGGCTACAACGGTTTGATCACCGGCGATATTGAGCTTATGGGAACCACCAATGTCAGTCACACTATTAACCGCGGCGGTACCATTCTCTATACAGCCAGAAGCGACGAATTCCGCACACAGGCCGGTCAGGAAAAAGCTGCTGCGACCTGCAAACTGCTCGGTCTGGACGGCATTGTCGGCATTGGTGGTGACGGTACCTTCAGAGGCCTTCAAGCCCTTTCCAAACACGGCATCTCTGTGGTCGGTGTTCCTGCTACCATTGATAATGATATCGTCTGTACAGACTACACCATCGGTTTTGATACTGCTTCTAACACCGCTATTGATGCCATTGACCGCCTTCGGGACACCATGCAGTCCCATGAACGCTGCTCTGTTGTGGAAGTCATGGGACGAAATGCCGGTCATCTGGCTCTTTATGTCGGTCTTGCTGTCGGCGCAACTGCTGTTTTGATGCCGGAAGTTCCCGTGGACTTTGAACGGGATGTGGCAGAAAAAATCCGCAGATCCAGACTTAGCGGCAAAACGCATTTTATGATTGTTGTCGCAGAAGGTGCCGGCAGCGCTATTGAAATCGGCAAACAGATTGAAGAAAGCGTTGGACTCAATCCCCGGGTCACAATTCTCGGCCATATTCAGCGAGGCGGCACACCTACAGCCCGTGATCGCGTGATGGCTACCAGAATGGGCTATCAGGCTGTTGAAGTTCTGGCTGCCGGTGGTTCCAATCGCGTTATTTGCTCCAGCAACGGCACCATGATTGATGTAGATATCGAGGAAGGTCTCTCCATGAAGCGTGGTCTCAACATGCAACAGCTGGAGGCGCTGAATGCCATGACCGGTGTTTAAAAACGGTTAAGGAGGGCTTGATTATGCGAATGTTAGTAAATGAAATGTATCGTCGGCTCTCTGACGGCGAAGATGTAGTACTGGTCACAATTACCGCAGCTTCCGGGGCGACACCGCGTGGTGCAGGAGCCAGAATGCTGGTAAATACGAAAGGACGGCTTTGCGGTACGATTGGCGGCGGTGCCGTTGAGCACAGAGCCATTGAAATCGCGCGGAGCGTATTGCGTGCCCAATCCTCCGCTCACCACGACTTTTCTCTGAACAGGGACGATGTGGAAAATCTGGGCATGATCTGCGGCGGCGCTGTACAGGTATTTTTTCACTATCTTTCGGCTAATGATGCTGATGTAATTGCACTTGCCCAAGAAGCGGAGAAAAGGTTTTCCGGTCAGGAAGACCTTTGGCTCGTTTCCGATTTGTCGGGAGAAGGAAAACTATTCCTGTTTGGCAAGGAGGATGCGCCGACTTCCCTGCTCCCCTATTTGAACAGACGGGCAAAACGAATTACCGAAAGTGGATACGATGTATTTCTGGAACAGATCAGTTTTTCCAGCCGTGTTTATATTTTTGGCGGCGGACATGTGGCGCAGGAACTGGTTCCTGTGTTGAGCCGCGTTGGTTTCCGCTGTATCGTCATGGATGACAGACCGGAGTTCACAGATCCTTTTCTCTTCCCTGCCGCCGAACAGGTACGCACCATCGATTTTACCCGCATATCCGATTTTGTTTCCGTTCACGAGGATGACTATGCCTGTGTTATGACCCGTGGGCATGCCTACGACACGCTGGTGCAGGCACAACTGCTTCGCCTCCATCCTTGCTATATCGGTGTGATTGGAAGCGCAGCGAAGGCTGCGGGTGTCAGAAAAACGCTGATAGAGACACATGGATTCACAGACGGTGATGTTGATCGAATCACAACACCGATCGGTCTGAAAATCGGTGCAGAGACGCCGGAAGAAATTGCCATTTCGATTGCTGCGCAAATGATCGCAGTCAGGGCTGCACAAAAATAATAAGAAAAAACCTCTTGAGAAATGTTCTCAAGAGGTTTTCTTATGCCTTGGGATGGTATTTATGATAGACGGATTTCAGATTCTGCTTAACCAGCTGAGCATAAACCTGCGTAGAAGAAATGTCGCTATGACCGAGCATCTCCTGAATGGAGCGAAGATCGGCACCGTTTTCCAGAAGATGTGCAGCAAAGCTGTGTCTCAAGGTATGAGGTGTAATATCCTTATCGATCTGGGCTTTTTCCTGGTAGTATTTAATGATTTTCCAGAAGCCCTGACGGGACATTCTCTCACCGGAGACATTAACAAACAGAGATTCCTCGTCGGAATCGGCAACCATCTTGGGACGGATGTCCGATATGTAGTCAGAAAGTGCCTTGATGGCAGCGGGATACAGCGGAATGATACGAACCTTGCCGTCGGCACCGCACTTAATAAAACCACCAAGGATATTGACATCAGTAATGTCCAGATTGATCAGCTCGCTGACGCGGATACCGGTAGCATAAAGCAGTTCCAGCATGGCCTTATCGCGGTAACCCTTCAGATCGGTGCATTTGGGCTGATCCAGAAGCAGTTCAACCTCCTTACCGGTCAGAATCTGAGGCAGCTTCTTCTCAGTCTTTTCCACATGAATACCGACAACGGGATTGGAGTCCTTCATTCCCTGGGAAATGGCATAACTGTACAGGCTCTTCATGGATGCCAGACAGCGGGAAACCGTGGCTGCGGACTTTCCTTTATCGTGCATATAGTCTACATACCCGTGAACGGCATGCTGATCTGCATCAATAACGGCAATATTCAATTCCTGAAGGTAAGCTGCGTACTGACGCAGATCGCGCATATAAGAGGAAACCGTGTTTTCAGATGAGTGTTTCACCTGAATGAGGTACTCCTCGTACGCCTCCAAGATCTGAACCATAACAAAATCCTCACATTTTTATCGGAGCATCGCTCCATAGTTTGCGACATAGCGCAAAAAATAACGGCAGTATCAGGAGATTACAGAAGAAAAGATCTCCCAACGGAAGTCCTTGCGTATAAGTGGCACCGAGGGTATAGGACAGAAGACATCCTCGAATAAAGTACAGAACCGGAAAGAGCATGTTTCTATGAGGGATGAAATACAAACCGACGGCAGCCAGAAGTGGTAGAACTAAGAACCAGATCAGCAATATTGGATTGCCACACCGAGCGATCCGGAGACAGCTACAGTAATCACGAAGCCAGACGCAATCTGAAATAAGCATCACGCGCAGCAGAAAAACTCCACATATGGTGCCCAAAAAGAAAAAAGCGAAAAACTGAACACAAAATACAGAATTCTTGCAAAATGAATACCGCATAAAAACTACACCCCCTATCAACCTACAGCAGTCTCAGGAGATATAGAACAATATAAGAAATTCTCTTGCCACATTATTTCTACCAAGCAAGAAATATCAAGTGAAGATAATATATAGCAAATCTGTGGAAATTTCAAGGAAAATCCGCAAATTCGTAAATTTTTGTTAATTATGCCAAAATGTTATGTAAATAACATTATGTTAACCCAGTAACTATTTGTAACCTTTTTGTCAACCGAAGCATCTTTTTATACCATATATTGTGAGTGTCGCCAGTCTTGCTTCGCAAATGTTGATTTTGCAATTTTTCTTGCAAAATCACAAAAACCAGAGGTTATTTGTACAATCAGACAATTTGCATAACATCTTTCATATTCTACCGTCTCCTTTGCTTTTTCTGCATCGACAACAAGCCCGCACAGACCCCCACCCCCACCGTAATCAAACATCCAATCGGTTCAATTGACTGCTCATAGTGATACCCACCACCTGCTGCTAACCGAACCGCAGCACAGATAACCGCAACAAGCATTGTGATCAGCAGCCGGTTCTTACCTTGTTTTCGTGCGGCTGCGCAGGCACATGTCAAGAGGAGCAACTCAGTCAGAATGATCGCAGCAGAAGTACCGATCTGTTCAGAGACAATCTGCCGAGAAACCAATACACCGATGATTCCGCAGAGCACCATCCCTCCTGTCAGCGCAATCGCAGACATTAAGCCGATGTCTTTCCATAAGGGTCGTTTCGTTTTTTTCATTACTTATCCCCTCCCCTACAGGCTATGTCCAAGCCAGCACAATAAGAACGCCGCCTGCACATTCCTTGTGCAGGCGGCATCTTTCAGCTATTTTCTTTTAATTCCTTTCGGCAAAGGAAGTAAATACCCAGGGTAATAAAGGTCGGTATGTTACCTGTTACCAGAGTAAAGAGCAAAGAAACGATGAGTGTTCCGAGGGTTCCGTCAGCAGGTTCGGCCATATTAAACAGATATATAAAGCTGATCAAAAGAAACACAATCGGCATGATCAGTCCCGGATATTTGGAATCCCTCTTAGACAGGAATATTTGCAGCAGCATCAATCCAACCGCCGCAAGCATAACAATCGCAGCAAGCGTAACCGGTTTCATCATTCTTCATCTCGCTTTCAAATAATTCTGTGCGGATATTCCGCAACGATCTCGGTAGTAATCAATTCATCTTTATAGTGTCCCAGATTCTTTTCCAATTTTCGCCAAAGCCCGTAGGAATCCGGTCTGGTTTCCGGCATGTGGTAAATATAGTTTTGTTTCGCGACTGTTTGCAGGAGTTGTCTGGTTTCAGGTCTTGAAAGATACATGGAATTCCAGAAAGCAACATCAACCTGTCGCCCCCTTAAGAAGGCTTCGTGTGCTTCCACATCCAGCTTTGCATCACCTGCGACGTACACCGTACGATCCTCTGCAGATATCAACGTTACTACATGCGGCGGTACAGGAACATCCATAGGCGCATGATCAAAGCGTTGATATTCTATAACAAACGGTCCAATGCAAAACTTTCCGCGGACTTCCTTTTGAGGGACAAAAACAGGTGTTCCCGGCCAGCGGTTCAGATATGCAGATATCTTCTCTTCGCTGTAATGATCCGGATGGTCATGCGTAAACCAGAAACCACAAAGACGATCATACGGAAACTCACGGTTCAGAATCCGATTCCACTCATTTTCATTCAGCTGACAAAAAGGTTCAGCGGCTTCGTTGGGCGCATCTATCAACAGCATTTCACCCTCATGAAGCAGTGCAAGTCCTGCGTTGCAAAGAACTGTGATCTGCATTGGCTTTCCTCGTTAATCCAGTTTCAGGTCTCCTTCTTTGATCCAACCAATCTTGCGGCAGATCAAACCCAGTAACAAGCATAACACACCGGGGAGAATAAAGCAAATCAAAATCAGTCCAATCCAATCCATAGAGGAAATAGCGACTCTTGTACCGGCTGCAATTTCATTGACCCAGCCTGTATAGACACCGATTTGTCCTACCAGACCGCATGTGCCCATACCGGACGATACAGCAGGGCCATTCATCTCCAGCTTGAACACGCAGGTGGCAAGCGGACCGGTAATTGCAGAGGTAACAATCGCAGGAATCCAGATTTTCGGATTCTTGACAATATTGCCCATCTGAAGCATCGATGTGCCAAGACCTTGAGATACGAGACCGCCCCAGCGGTTCTCAGGGAAACTCATAACCGCAAAACCAACCATGTTCGCGCAGCAGCCTGCGACAGCTGCGCCACCGGCAAGGCCAACAAGTCCCAGAGACGCGCAAATCGCTGCGCTGGAAATCGGCAAAGTCAAGGCAATACCGACCACAACAGACACCAGAATACCCATCCAGAATGGCTGCAGTTCCGTTGCCCACATGATGAGATTTCCGACATAGCTTGCTGCCGCACCAATGGCAGGTGCGATCCAGATTGCCAACAGACAGCCCACAACAATCGTCACAAGAGGTGTTACAAGAATATCAACCTTCGTTTCCTTGGAAACCATCTTGCCGACCTCAGCAGCAATAATGGCAATCAGCAGCACCGCCAGAGGACCGCCTGCACCGCCGCTTACATTCGCGGCATAACCGACAGCCGCCAGAGAGAACAGAACCAGCGGCGGTGCCTGCAAAGCATAGCCGATTGCAATAGCCATGGCAGCACCGGACATAGCACTAGCGAAGTCACCAATCGAAATCAGGAGTTCCATACCGATCTGCTGGCCAAGTGTTTTAACGATTGTTCCGATCAGCAGAGAGCAGAACAAGCCCTGTGCCATAGCACTAAGAGCATCGATGCCGTACCGTTTTGCAGATACAACGATATTTTTTCTTCTTAGGAATGTTTTGAACTTTGTCATACCGATCCCTACTTTCTTTAGATTGATATGATTATATGATTTGTCAGCTGTCTTGTCAACCTAAAAGGAGCACAAAAAATCCCTTGCAAATGCAAGGGATTTCCGTTTATTTCAACATTTCCAAAAACGCCTCTTCCGAAAGAACAGGAATGCCAAGCTCGTTTGCCTTTTTAAGTTTGGAGCCGGCATTCTCACCGGCAACCACATAGGAGGTCTTCTTGGAAACAGACGAAGCTGCCTTACCGCCCATGGATTCAATTTTTTCCGTGGCCTCATCTCTGGTAAAAAGACTTAACGCACCTGTCAGAACGAATGTCAAGCCGGCAAAACGGCTATCCAGAACTTGCTCCTTACACGCAAAGTTTACTCCTGCAAGACGAAGATGTTCAATCATATCCTGTGACTGGTCATTACGGAACCAAAGGATCAGATTCTTAGCGGTAATTTCGCCAATATCCGGAACCGCAGTCAGTTCTTCCTCTGTGGCCTCTATCAGACGATCCAGAGTGCCAAATGTTCTTGCCAGCACCTTCGCTGCTTTCGCGCCAACCTGGCGGATACCGAAGGCATGCAGAAGTCTGGAAAGGTCATTCTCTTTACTTGCTTCAATCGCATTCAGAAGGTTGTCCGTTGACTGCTTGCCCATGCGCTCCAGATTTTCAACCGCTTCCCTATCCAAATAATATAAATCAGCAGGCGAATGGATCAAATCGGCATCAATCAACTGTTCAATAATGGCGCCGCCCAGACCTTCAATATCCATTGCTTCACGGGATGCAAAATGTGTCAGATTTCTCACAAGCTGAGCAGGACACTCCGCACCTGTGCAGCGAATGGCTGCGCCGTCCTCATCCCTCTGAACAGCAGCACCGCACACAGGGCAAGCTACAGGAAACAGATACGGCTGCGCTTCCACCGGACGCTTTGAGAATTCAACTTCCAGAATTTCCGGGATGATTTCGCCGGCTTTACGGATTTTGACCGTATCGCCGATGCGGACGTCTTTTTCGGAGATGAAATCCTGATTATGAAGGGTAGCGTTTGTGACAGTTGTTCCTGCCAATCGAACAGGGTCAACAACCGCCTTCGGTGTCAGCACACCGGTTCTGCCAACCTGAATGACAATATCCCGAACAACCGTAGATTTGATTTCAGGAGGATACTTGAACGCTGCCGCCCATCTGGGGAATTTGGACGTACTGCCCATCCTCGCGCGATCGTCAAGTGCGTTTACCTTGACCACAGCACCGTCGATATCGAAGGAAAAATCATGACGGTTCTCATCAATGCGGTTGATCTGCGTTTCGACCTCCTGAGCAGTCTTGCAGCAATGGTACGGAATGACCTTGAAGTGAAGTTCCTTCAAATAATCCAATGTCTCGCTGTGCGTTGAGAACGTTCTGTTCTCCGCGTACTGAAGATTAAAAATCAGAATATCCAACCCTCTGGATGCCGCTATTTTCGGATCCAACTGACGCAGCGAGCCTGCAGCGGCATTTCTGGGGTTGGCAAACAGAGCTTCTCCCCGTTCCTCTCTGATCCGGTTCAGTTTTCCAAAAACCGCCTTGGGCATGAAAACTTCTCCGCGGACAATCAGCGTTCCGGGAACATTCTCCAGATACATAGGGATGGAGCGAATTGTTTTCAGGTTTTCTGTTACATCCTCACCGACAGTTCCATCGCCGCGGGTCGCACCGCGTACAAACACACCGTCTACATACTCCAACGCAACAGACAATCCATCCACCTTGGGTTCAACAGTGTAGGTTGGCTCATCAACATTCTGACGAACCTTATCATCAAAATCGTGCAGTTCCTCAAAGGAAAACACATCCTGCAGACTTTCCAGAGGAACGCGGTGCACAACCTTCTCAAACTGGCTCAGAGCCAATCCGCCCACACGTTTAGTGGGAGAATTCAGGGACGCCAGCTGCGGATGTTCTGCCTCCAGATTTTCCAGTTCACGAAGCATAGCATCATATTCATAATCCTGAATTTCAGGTTTATCCAGAACATAATACAGATAATTATGCCGCTCCAATTCCTTTGATAGCCAGTCTATTCTCTCTTTGGGTGACATATTTTGCTCCTATTCCCCGACGTTTGTCGGTTTTACATTCACATAGCTGCCGGGAACATTTCCCACGATCACCGTTTCCGCAACAACCATACCGGAGGTTACTGTGACCGTCTCTGTCCCCACCGGTGTCAGAACCGTCATCGTGATGGTGACATCCATCATAATGCGGTGAGATGTCTGATTGATACCGGCCGCAGAAAACTCGTTTCGAAAATCCGCATCCGATGCACTGATCGATAATACCTTAATAGGCAGCTTTGGTCCTGCACCGGAAAATAATTCCGGTATGATCAGACTTCCCAGCGGTAAACCGATCTCATTGACATCCAGATCCAGCAGCATGGTGTCAATTACAGATAGAATCTGTGTTTTTAGCCGATTGATCTCGTTGATATTGGTCTTTAAAGCCGTAATACCGCCATTGACATCCTTTTCCAAGAAAACAATATTCTCATAATCAATATCATCTGAACGCAGCTGCGCCTCGATGGCTTCGTTAATGATATAGGACGCCCTGTTTTCAACACGTGCCTTGGCAAGCTCTTCTATCATAGGTCCCACCGAAAGACGTATGAACAGGATCAGAACGACAATAACAGACAAGAGTGCACAGACAACGACTCTGCGACGCGTCCTGCGATTAGTCATCATGACACACCTCCCCAATGGAGGTATATGCCTGTTACAGTTTTGTCATGTGAGCACTTGCGGTATTAGCCATAAGCTTCTTTGTGCCGATCTCATCAAATGCGATCTCCAGAAGCGCATCGTTGCCCATGGGAAGGACCGTCAGCACCATGCCTTTTCCAAAGGCGCTGTGCCGAACCATGTCGCCCTTTTGCAGTTGAAGGGCGGCACCTGTTTTCCTGCCTTGAGAAACAACGGAGGAATACTGTTTTCTCGGCTCCCGTCTCGTATAGGGAGGAACATAGCTCTCGTCGCCATAAAGGCTGGGATGAGTCGGAATATAAGGCAGCTCAGGTTCCTTGGGCTTCGGACGCAGTTTGCCATCCAGATACTCTTCAGGTATTTCGGAAAGGAACTGTGACGGTCTGCCCATGGTGGTCTGACCATAGAGCATACGCTGTCTGGCATAGGAAATTGCCAGCGTCTGCTTGGCTCTTGTGATTGCCACATAGCAAAGGCGGCGTTCTTCCTCGATATCCTCTGCAGAGAAAGAACTTCGGGCACTGGGGAACAGTCCCTCTTCCAGACCAACCAGGAACACATGGGAAAATTCCAGACCCTTTGCGCTGTGCATGGTCATCATGGTCACAGCCTCCGCCTCGGAATCAAACTGCTCGATATCCGTATACAGCGCAATTTCCTCCAAAAAACCATTCAGACTGGGCTCGTCAGTATTCTCCATGTAGCTGATAATGCTGGAGCGCAATTCACGGACGTTTTCGGCTCTGGTTCGGTTTTCGGTATCGTTCTTCTCTTCCAACATGGCCAGATAGCCGCTTCGAACCAAGAGCGCGTCATACAAATCGGGCAGGGACATGGTATCAAGAAGTGCAGCGCATTCCTCGATCACATCAGAGAAGTTTTGCAGTTTCCCTGCTGCTTTCTCCAACGGACCGTAGGAAGCCGCTTCCGCAATCACAGAGTACAGGCTCACCTGCTCGGCATTCGCCTGTCTGGAAGCCATTTCGAGCGTTTTTGCACCAATACCGCGAGGCGGATTGTTGATGATTCTCCGTAAACGCAGGTCATCAGCGCGGTTGTTGATCACACAAAGGTAAGCCAGCATATCCTTGACTTCTGCCCGATCGAAGAACCGAGTGCCGCCTATAATGCGGTAAGGAATGCCGTTTCTTTTGAAGGCATATTCCAAGGCATTTGATTGCGCATTTGTGCGATACAGAATTGCGATATCCTTATAGCTCTTTCCTTTCGAAATCTGGAATATACGAGTTGACACAAAATTCGCCTCATCCGATTCATTCATTGCCTCATAGAGTAGAATTTTGTCGCCGCTGCCGTTTTTTGTCCAGAGTGTTTTGCCCTTTCTGCCGCTATTGTGTGCTATAACCGCATTGGCTGCATTGAGAATCGATTGCGTAGAACGGTAGTTCTGTTCAAGACGGATGAGCTTCGCACCGCGATACTTCTTTTCAAAATTGAGAATGTTTTCAATCGTCGCACCGCGGAATTTATAAATACTCTGATCATCATCACCCACAACACAGATATTCTCATAACCGCCTGCCAACAAAGAAGACAGCAGATACTGCAGATGGTTGGTATCCTGATACTCATCAATGAGCACATAGCGGAATTTCCGTTGATAATAGGTACGAATATCCTCGTTTTCCTGCAGAAGACGTACAGTCAGAAGGATAATATCATCAAAATCCAGCGCATTTGCCTCTTTTAGCCGCTTCTGATATTCTTCATAAGCCAGAGCAGCCTTCTCCATGCGGAAGTCGCCGGATGCAGCCGCTACACAATCAAACTCCTCCGGACTCTGCATCTGATCCTTCGCTCTGCTGATAAGGCTCAGAAACAGTTTCGGCGGAAAGGATTTTTCATCCAGGCTCATGTCCTTGATGACATCCTTCATGACACGCTCCGAATCGGCAGTATCGTAGATCGTAAACGAACCGGAATAACCCAACCGCTCAATATCTCTCCGCAAAATACGGCAGCAGGCTGAATGGAACGTCATCGCCCAGACATCTCTTGCGGTATCGCCAAGCATGTTCTGCAGACGGTCCTTCAGTTCGTTGGCAGCCTTATTGGTAAAGGTAATGGCAATGATGCTCCATGGTACAGCCGGTTCATAGGTACACAGCTGCTCTGCATATGCCTGCAGATCCTCGTTGCCTTCCCGAAGATAATATTCCATATACTCCACATCTTCTTCGGTCACAAAGGCAGGAATCTCATCCGAATCCGAGGCAGAGCCAAAGCGAATCAGATTGGCGATTCGGTTGATCAGAACTGTAGTCTTACCGCTGCCGGCACCGGCCAGCAGGAGCAACGGGCCTTCTGTTGTCAGAACCGCCTGCTGCTGCATTTCATTCAAATGTTCAAAACGGCGTGCAATAATCTGCCTTCTGGCAGTCAGAAACCGCTGTTCATAGTCGTGATTCATAATTTCACCTATCATATTTGATAGGTCTATTCTACTATTTTTTTCGTGCTTTGTCACCCTTTTTCCTATAAAAATCCTCTCAGCTGCTGTAACGCTTTCTTTTCAATTCTGCTCACCTGAACCTGCGAGACACCGAGAATTTTCGCTGTCTTGTCTTGTGTCAGTCCCCGATAATACCGCAGATCGATCACAAGTCGTTCCCGTTCTGCCAGATGACAAATCGCCTCTTTCAGAGCAATATGCTCAACCAGTTTATCTTCCATGGAGCCGTCTGTCAGAACACTTTCCAGCGTGAAGCCGTCTTCGCCGTTTTCCTTTTGAATGGATTCTGTGTGTGAGGTTGCAGTCTCCGTGGCAGCGATCTCCTCCACAGTCAGTTTCAACTCCTGTGACAACTCAGAAAGGGTCGGTTCCCGATTCAGCACCCCTGTCATCCGTTGGCGCGCCATCTTAATCGCCGCCGAGCGCTCTTTAACGCTGCGACTGACTTTTACCGCTCCGTCATCACGAAGGAACCGACGAATTTCACCTGCGATCTTTGGAACGGCATAGGTAGAAAACTGTGTACCAAAGGCTAAATCAAAGCCCTCCACAGCCTTAATAAACCCCAGACACCCCAGCTGATACAGGTCGTCCTGGTCCGTCCCCCGGCCCACAAACCGTCATACCACCGACCAGATCAGCCCGGAATTTTCGCACAGCAGCGTTTCCCCTGCCTCCCGATCCCCGGACTGGGCCAGCCGGATCAGCTCCTCGGTTCTGCTCATC
>JAZNLL010000016.1:0-6348 GCA_045579045.1 Candidatus Avilachnospira sp. | reverse complement strand
CCTGTTCCAGATGGGTCAGCAGCAACAGCAGTACGCACAGCCCGCACCTGCTCCCGCAGCACCTGCACAGGGCGGCTGGCAGTGTGCCTGCGGCGCCACGGCTACCGGCAAGTTCTGCCCCGAATGCGGCGCCAAGAAGCCCGAGGAAGGCTGGACCTGTGCCTGCGGTGCGGTGAATAAGGGCAAGTTCTGCCCGGAATGTGGCGCAAAAAAGCCTGCCGGAGTTCCCCAGTATAAATGCGACAAGTGCGGCTGGGAACCTGAGAAGGGCGTGAAGCCTTCCAAGTTCTGCCCCGAGTGCGGCGATCCCTTTGATGACGGAGATATGGTGTAAGTAAGCACCCCTACTAGCTGAAACAGGATGAAAAGGAGCGATACCATGGGTTTATTTGATGCATTCAAGAAGAAGCAGTGTGATATTTGCGGCGGCGATATTGGTCTTTTGGGCAATCGCAAGCTGGAAGACGGCAATATGTGCAAGGACTGTGCAAAGAAGCTTTCCCCCTGGTTCGATGACCGCCGTCATTCTACCGTTGCGCAGATTGAAGAACAGCTGGCCTATCGGGAAGCCAACAAGGAAAAGGTAGCGGCTTTTACTGTGACCCGATCCCTCGGTGAGGGAACGCAGATTTTGCTGGATGAAGATGCCGGATTGTTTATGGTGGCACAGACCTCCAGACTACAGGAAGAAAACCCGGATGTTCTGTCTTTTTCCGATGTGACCGGTTGCAGACTGGACATCGATGAGGATCGCACAGAGCTGATGCGAACTGACAAGGATGGCAACGAAGTAAGCTATGTGCCGCCCCGCTATACCTATGAATATGATTTCAATATGGTCATTCAGGTGAGAAATCCTTATTTTGACGATATGACATTCCGCCTCAATTCCTCCTCCGTGGAGATCGGTGGCTCAGGTCTTGCAAGAGTGCGTCCTGAGGACAGCGTGGAATACCGCCAATATCAGCAGATGGGCGAGGAGATCAAAGAAATTCTCCTTGGCGCCCGTCGGCAGGCAAGAGACACGGCTGCAGCTGCAGCGGCCCCCAAGATGGCAGTGACCTGCCCCTACTGCGGTGCGACTACCACTCCCAACGCCAGCGGTCAATGTGAATACTGCGGCGGCGCCGTAAACAGCTAAGCACCTTTCGGAAAGGGAAGACGATGCTATATGGTATCGCAAGTGACCAATTATCAGTGGTCCTCAAAAGCAAATGCTTTGAAGATAAAAAGAAAAAATGGAGGAAATTATGATGAAAAAACTGATTGCGTTGCTGCTGGCTTTGTGCCTGGTGTTCAGCCTGTGTGCATGCAGCAAAGAGGAACCTGTGCCGGATGATGGACCCGGCGGTCTGGAAGATGTCAGCGATGAACCCATCGTTGAGGAAGAAGTGGAAGAAGAGGAAGCAGCAGAGTCTCCCTATCCCGGCAAACTGCCTCTGGGCGGTGAGACTGCCAGCGGTCAGGTCATTGAGGTTCCCGAAACTGCTACGCTGGAATACCTGGGCAGTAAGGTCGCTACCGATGAATACGGCGATCCCGTTCTGCTGAGCTGGTTCCATTTTGTCAACACCGGTGACTACGAAGACTGCGCCGCCTGGTGCATGACCACCTATGCCTATCAGGGCGAGGAAGAACTGTGGGCCGGTTCCTACACCTACAACGATGTGGTGCTGGACGACAGCCTCTATGAAGAAATCGAGCCCGGCGATGAACTGGAGGTCTGCATGGTCTACGACCTGGAAAACCTGACACAACCTGTGGTCTATTCCTTCAACGATATGTGGGAGGAAGAGGAGCCTATTGAGCTGACTGTGGATCTGTCTGAAGTGGAAATGTGCCTGGAAATCACGGAAGATGCTGCCGGTTACTATGCCGCAACCTATTTGTATGCAGCCGGCGAGACCTGGGAATATGACATGATGGTCGAGTACGGCATTGCCGACAATTCCTTCGTGGAGCTCTATGCGGACGGTTCCGGTATTCTCAGTGTGGCAGGCGATGCAGTGGAATTGCTCTATGATGCCGAGTGCTTCTACATTGGTGAACAGAGCCTGTACTACTATCTGGAAGACGGTGTTCTGGAACTGGTAGGCGATGATCTGGAGTACTACTTTGAGCTTTCTGAACCCGTAGTAGAAGAGCCTGTGGAAGAAGTCGAGAACTTCGAGGGCAAGACGGTCACCACCCCTGCAGGTTATGTCAGCATCACCCTGGATAAGGGCTGGTATGTGGACGAAGAAGAGGATCACGGTTATACCATGGTTCTGTATAATGAGGAACTGGATACGACCGACTGGGTGAAGATCATGGATCCTCAGCTGACAACTCTGGAGAAGGAGTTGGAGTACACCCAGCTGGCTTTGGCTGACTGCGAGTACGAGGAAGTCACCATCGGCGGCAATACCTATCAGAAGCTCTATGACGATGAATGGATGCCGCTCATGTATCTGGTGGCAGAAACCTCCACCGGCTATGCCTTTACTGTGGAAGTCCGCGGCGTCTATCCCGAGGATGTTATGACCATGCTGGAAAGCATTGAAATCCATTGACGCAACCCGAAGCTGCTCCCCTGACCGGGGAGCAGCATAACAGCACAGGAGGTACGGTATGAACCGATTGCTTCGAATTGTGTGTGCCCTGTTGGCGCTGCTTCTGCTGGTAGGCTGCGGCAAGACAGCACCGACCCCGGTGGAAACGCCGGACGAACCGCCTGCTGTGGAAGATGTACAGCAGGAGGAGACCCCCGTTACTGAGGAAGAACCGGAACTGCCTGCGTTCGATGGCATCTACCGGGATCTTGTCTCGGAGCAGGAGGGGGAAACGGGCTATGTGCAGATCACATCCTATGACGATTTCATCCTGCTGGAGCACTACCTCTGTATGGAGGGCAGTGTGTATTCCTTCTGGGCGGAGGAATTCTGGCCGTATGAGGGAAATTATCAGCCAGATCAGATCTATGGTCTGAGCCAGACTTTCTCCTTGCAGACTGCCGGTGACCTTTATGACACCATGCCTCAAAACCGCTCCATTGCACTGACCGATGAGGGTGTGGTGCTGAACTATGACGATTCCGATGCTGAGTACTATGTGAAGGACGAAACCTTCTCCTGCCATTCCTCGGCAGAAGAGCTGCGACAGATCCTTGGTGAAGATACATCGGTGCCGGATGATCGAGTCCTTGGAACATGGACCTATCATGACGGTTATGAGGTCGGCTGTGTGACCTTCCGGGAGGATGGCGGATTTTCCTTCCTGTGGAAAACACCGGGCGAACCGGTGCAGATCTATAAGGGCGTGTTCGCTGAGGACGAGGGCAGTCTGCAGATGATGGCGGAAATGGCCGGAGACGGTACATATCCCCACAGTCTGCAGTGGAACTGGTCGGTGGATGAATACGGCGGTCTGTGCCTTGCTATCGATGAAAAGCTGACGACCTTCCAAAAGGCGGAAGCTCCCTTCTCCCTGCAGATGGAGCAGCGGGACGCTATGGCGTATGCGGGCAGCTGGTATGATATGTCCGATAGCTACACGGACCAGTACGAAACCTTTTATATGTACACCTACCGTCTGCCACAGTTTTACGGCGATGATGCAGCCGTGATGGCGGTCAATCAGCAGATCATGGACGACTATTCGCCTCTTATTGAGGAAGAATTGCAGGCCATGGTGCAGGGAGAGTTCCTTACCTTTACGGATGTGAACTGGGAAAGCGATATCTATGAGGGTGTATTGTATCTGCACATCTGGGCCGAGAGCTTTAACTGGCAGGAACACAGCGCCTATTACTACGATGTGGAAGATGGCGTGTTCCTGACCGGGGAGGAAGTGGCAGACCGTCTGCTCATCGACCGGGATTATTTCCTGGAGGCCGTACGGGAAAGTGCAGAAGATGTGTTCACGGAGTATTTCTCCGATATCCCAAAAGAAGAGCGGGAGGAATACGGCTACTACGAGATGCTGGAATGGACAGTATCGGCAGAAGCGGTCAATTTCCAACTGCCCATCTTTGTGAACCGTTGGGGCAGCATTGCCGTCTATGCCCGTATTGGATCTATGGCAGGCGCAAGTGAGTTCCGAACTGTACTCTATCCTTTTGATGGAGCTGTTGGATAAGTGTAAGCAGATGCCTTTGGCAGTGCAATAAAAGAAATTAGGAGGAAACGAAAATGGCAAGTATCACTGAAATGGGAAAAGCTGTATCGGCAAGAACTTTTGAAATTCACGCACCGTTGACCATTGAGGAAATCCATGAGAAACTGCAGGCAAGAGCCGCTGCTTTCCAAATGCCCTTCGAACTGAAAAAGGGCATCACCGGGCCCCATATCGCCTTTAAGAAGGAAAAAGTCACCGATGTGATCATCCATATCTCCGTTAAGGAAAATGTTGTCAAGGTCACGCCTCTGGTGCAGGAAAATGCTTCCAGTGTGAGCATGGGCGGCATTTCTATGCGTACGGATAAGAACAGCTTGGGAAGAAAGGGCGTCAAGGGTATGCTGGATCTGCCCATGCAGAGAGGCGCTTACATCGATGAGGTGACTGAAACCGCAAAGAAGCTCATTGCAGGCGAAGCCGTGGAAGACTTCGTCCATCCCACCGAAGAGGAAGTCCTCAATGCCATCAGCCCTCCCAGAAACTGGATCGTCACTTTACTGCTGTGCCTGTTCCTGGGTGGCTTTGGCGTCCATCGCTTCTATGTGGGCAAGACCGGCACCGGCATCCTGTGGCTGCTGACCGGCGGTATCTTCGGTATCGGCTGGCTCATCGACTTCATCAAGATCCTGCTGAACAAGTTCACCGACAAGGAAGGCAGACCTCTGGAAAAGAACTAAGCATCTGCAATATAAGTAAGACGGGGGCGTTTTCGCTCCCGACTTAAAAAATGCTCAAGGAAGTTCTTGTCCAGCGGCAATGAAATGACCAATATTTAACGCTTTGCCCGACGAGGGTGCATTGTATCAAAATTCGTGTGCAATGCCAAAAAGGACACACCCATGGGGAGCGGTCCAATAAAACAGTATAATAATGTTTTCGGGAAGCGGCATGAGAAATCATGCCGCTTTTCCGTTCATAACGTCATAGAGTAAATTGGCGGGAAGTATGCCGATATAGTTGTAGCTGATGGTCACATCCTGCACTCGATGTCCGCTGGACTTGTCCGGTGCATGAACATATACGGCGTGTACCATATCGTTCAGAATCGTGGGTGTCAGCTTCTCCAGATACAGGTATTTCTTTGCCTGTCGGATAAACCTATCGACATTCTCCGCTTGATCTTCTTGATTCTGTATTTCGTTTTCAAGCATTTCAATCTTGGCTCTCAGTTCTTCCTGCTCCTGCTCATAGTCATCAGACAACATCTGAAAGCGAGCTTCGGACAGCTTTCCGTTTACCATGTCTTCGTAAATACGCTTGAACAATCTGTCCAGTTCTGCCAGACGGTTTTCGGATTTCTGCAAGGTTCGCCTTTTGGCAGAAAGCTCTTTCTTGGCTTCCTCACTTCGCTTTGCGCCCAATGCTCTGCGAAACGCATCCTCATAATCGGCAACACATTGGATTACCAACCTCATGTGTTGTAGCGTACCTTCTTCCAGTACCACAGCACGGATGAAGTGGGTGTCACAGACTTCCTTGCCCTTTTTACGGGAAGTAGAGCATACGAAGTGGTCTTGTCTGGTTTCAAAACTGTTGCTGGTGCAGTAGTACAATTTCTCACCACAATCGGCACAGCGAACGAGACCGGAGAACATATTGGTTTTGCCTGTTCTGGCAGGTCTGCGTTTGTTCTTGCGAAGTTCCTGCACACGGGCAAAGGTTTCTTCGTCAATAATGGCTTCGTGGGTGTTCTCGAAAATCTTCCATTGATCGGGAGGGTTTTCGAGTTTCTTTTTGCTTCTGTACGACTGCTTGCGTGTTTTGAAGTTGACCATGTGACCAAGGTATTCCTGCTTTTCCAGTATGCCGGTGATGGTGCGTGGTGCCCAATCGTAAGGATTGTCCGGTGTCTTTGCAGGAGCATTTCGTCCCATCTTCATCCAATGAACAGTGGGACAATCCACCTTTGCTTCCTTCAGCTTCTTGGCGATCTGAGAGGGACCGAAGCCTTCCATACACCATGCGAAGATCTGACGGACAACGGCTGCGGCTTCATCGTCAACAATCCAATGTCTCTTTGGGTTGTCGGGGTCTTTCATGTAGCCATAGGGTGGGTTGGTGGTCAGATACTCACCGGATTCGCCTTTCTGCTTCATAACCGCTTTGACCTTTTTACTGCTGTCCTTGACATAGAACTCGTTGATGATATTCAAGAACGGAGTAAAATCGTTGTCCTGCTGATTGGCGCTGTCC
>JAZNLL010000015.1:0-24218 GCA_045579045.1 Candidatus Avilachnospira sp. | reverse complement strand
GCGGGAGCGGAGATGACGACCTTCTTGGCGCCGGCGTCGATGTGAGCCTGAGCCTTAGCCTTGGAGGTGTAGAAACCGGTGCACTCCAGGACGACGTCAACACCCAGCTCGCCCCAGGGCAGCTCGGCAGCGTTGGCCTTAGCATAGATGGTGATCTTCTTGCCGTCGACAACGATGTTGTCTTCGCCGGCTTCGACAGTGTGGGTGCCGAAGGGAGCTGCGTATGCGCCCTGAGTGGAGTCATACTTCAGCAGGTGAGCCAGCATGGCGGGAGAGGTCAGGTCGTTGATAGCGACGACATCGAAGCCCTCAGCACCGAACATCTGACGGAAAGCCAGACGGCCGATACGACCAAAACCGTTAATAGCAACTTTAACAGACATGAGAATTTCCTCCTTAAATTATAAAAGTAACAAAACCGTACTTTTTCATGATACCCATTATATACGATTTGACAAGCCCTGTAAAGCCACATTTTAGATGAATCCCGACAATTTATCCTGTTTCTATCTGTGAAAAATGGTACAAGGCAAATCATTTTCCACATTTTGTTCCTAACTTTTTGTCAGCTTCACTAAATTTTATTTTGAAATTTCTGCATATTGTCCTGCACAGTCTCCTTGCACATGGTTTGCCGTAGTGGTAAAATAGAGAAAAGGAGGCGTTCGTATGTCTACATTCTTTGTCAACGGCAAGTCCGTGACCGTGGAGCACAACCAGAAGCTCATGCGTTATCTTCGTGACACTTTAAGACTGACCTCCGTCAAAGACGGCTGCAGCGAAGGTGCCTGCGGCACTTGTACGATCCTGCTGGACGGTAAGCCCGTCCGCGCCTGCGTGCAGCAGACCGACAAGCTGGAGGGCAAACAGGTCATCACCGTGGAAGGCCTCAGTGATTTTGAAAAGGAACTCTATACCTATGCCTTCGGTGCAGCAGGTGCCGTCCAGTGCGGCTTCTGCATCCCGGGGATGGTTCTGTGCACCAAGGCTCTGCTGGATCAGAATCCCGATCCCACAGAGGCAGACTGCGCCCTTGCCATCAAGAACAACATCTGCCGCTGCACCGGCTATGTGAAGATCATCAAGGCCATGCTTCTGGCAGCAGAACTGAAGAAAAAAGGCGAAATTCCCGCCCATTCTGAGGACTGGAGTCTGGGTCAGCCTGTCCACCGCATCGATGTCCGGGAAAAGGTCCTGGGCTACGGACAGTATCCCGATGATGTGTATCTGGACGGCATGATCTATGCCTCCGCTGTCCGTTCTGCCCATCCCAGAGCCAGAGTGCTGGCCATCCACACAGAGGCTGCCAAAGCCTTGCCCGGTGTGGTGGGTGTATTCACCGCCGCCGATATCCCCGGCAAGAACAAAGTCGGTCACCTGAAAAAAGACTGGGATACCATGATTGCCGTGGGCGAAATCACCCATTACTTAGGTGATTCCATCTGCATCGTGGCAGCGGAAACCCCGGAAATTCTGGCAGAAGCCAAGGCACTTGTACAGGTGGATTATGAGGTTCTGGAGCCTGTCCGCAGTCCCTATGAAGCCATGGCGGAAAACGCCCCTCTGGTACATAAGGAAGGCAATCTTCTGGCCCATAAGCAGATCCGCCGGGGCGATCCCGAGACAGCCCTTGCCTCTGCTCCCCATGTGATTACGGAAAAATTCTCTACCCCCTGGACAGAACACGCATTTCTGGAACCGGAATGTGCCGTGGCTTACATGGAAGACGATCATGTGATGGTCCTCTCCACGGACCAGAGTGCCTATGACACCCAGCACGAGACAGCCCCCATGTTGGGTCTGCCCAATGAAAAGGTCTGGGTGCAGAATATGCTGGTCGGCGGCGGCTTCGGCGGCAAGGAAGATGTAACCGTGCAGCATCAGGCAGCTTTGGTTGCCTATCTCACCGGCAGACCGGTCAAGGTCAAACTGACCAGAGCCGAAAGCATCCTCATCCATCCCAAGCGTCACCCCATGGACATGGAGATTTCCGTTGGCTGCGATGAAAACGGCAAAATCTTAGGTGTCAAAGTGCAGGTCATTGCCGATACCGGTGCCTATGCATCCTTGGGCGGTCCCGTTCTGGAACGTGCCTGCACCCATGCGGCAGGTCCTTATCAATACGACAACTTTGCCTGCGACGGCAAAGCCTACTATACCAACAATCCCCCTGCCGGTGCCTTCCGCGGCTTCGGTGTCACCCAGACCTGTTTCGCCATGGAAAGTGTTCTGAACCGCATGGCAGAGAAGATTGGCATTTCCCCTTGGGAGATTCGCTGGCGCAATGCCATCCGTCCCGGTCAGGCGCTGCCCAACGGACAGATCGTGGACAATTCCGCCGGTCTGGCAGAAACCCTGCTGGCGGTGAAAGAGCAGTATGAGAACGCAAAATTCGCCGGTATCGCCTGTGCCATGAAGAATGCCGGTGTGGGCGTCGGCCTGCCGGATACAGGCCGTGTCCGTCTGACTGTGGAAAACGGCAAAGTGGCCATCCGTGCCGGTGCCAGCTGCATCGGTCAGGGCTTGGGCACCGTTCTGGTGCAGATCGTCTGCACCACCCTCGGTCTTGGCAGAGAGCAGGTGGAATATGTCCGTGCCAACACCTATAATGCCCCGGATTCCGGTACCACCTCCGGTTCCCGTCAGACTCTCGTCACCGGCGAGGCCTGCCGCAGAGCCTGCGAGCAGCTGAAGCAGCGTCTGGATGCAGGCAAGACCCTCGCCGATCTGGACGGACAGGAATTCAAGGGCGAATATCTGGCAAAGACCGATCCTCTGGGCGCCGATGTGCCCAACCCCGTCTCCCATGTGGCCTACGGCTACGCCACTCAGGTCTGTATTCTGGACGACGAAGGCAAGCTGAAAAAGATGATCGCCGCCCATGATGTGGGCAAGGCCGTCAATCCCCTGTCCTGTGAAGGGCAGATCGAAGGCGGTGTGGTCATGTCCTTGGGCTTTGCGCTGACGGAAAGTTATCCTCTGGTGGACTGCAAACCCACCGCCAAATACGGCACTTTGGGTCTGTTCCGTGCCAACCAGATTCCCGAAATTGAAGCCATCGTGGTGGAAAAGGAAGGTCTGGATGTAGCCTACGGTGCCATCGGCATCGGTGAGATCACCTCCATACCCACAGCCCCGGCAGTGGCAGATGCCTATTATCAATTTGACGGCATCCGCCCCAACACCCTGCCGTTGGACGACACCCCCTACAGCAAAAAGAAAAAGTGAGAAAAATCGCGGCTTGTAATGCAAGCCTCGATTTCTTATTTCTGCTTATCGATCTCTTTTTTTACGATCTGTGCCAGCAATTCCTGACCCTCTCTGGTACGGAGAACTTCCAGAATTTCAGCACGGATGGTATCGTGGAAGGCCTTGTTTGCAAGCAAAGCTGCCAGCACACCGCCGGTGGCACCGGAAGCACTCTGGGGCTTGGGTGCGGCAGGCACAGCCTTACGGACAGGCACATCCGGCTCCGGTTCAGCCCCGGACAGGGCCACCGTCATCCAGCTGGCCATGCTGGTGGGATCATCGCTCTCGCCCTTCAGGTAGGCAATGGACACTTCAAAATAAGTCGCCAGCTTCTGCTGCTGTTCCTTGGTGGGAGTCTGGCGGCCGGTTTCAAATTTTTCAATGGCATTTCTGGGCATCCCCAGAGCCGCCGACAAAGCAGGTCTGGTCAGACCCTTTTCATTTCTCAGACTTTCCAGTCTCTGTGCAAGTGTGACCATGGTATTCTCCTTATGTTACTGCAAAAGTGTTTCCAATTCACCGATCAGATGATCGAACAGTTCCAAAGCGGCATGGACAGGTTCGGGTGTACTCATATCCACACCTGCCAGCTTCAGCAGGCTGACGGGATCGGTGGAGCTGCCGCCGGAGAGGAATTGGAGATAATCCTCCACCGCAGGCCGGCCTTCCTTCAAAATCCGATCAGACAGGGCCATGGCGGCAGAGAAGCCGGTGGCATACTGATAGACATAGAAATGGCGGTAGAAGTGGGGGATTCTCGCCCATTCCACAGCGAGCTCCTCATCCACGGAAACAGCTTCGCCGTAGTAATCCAAATTCAGCTGATAATACATCTTTTTCAGGCTCTCGGCTGTGAGGGTCTGACCGCTTTCTGCCAATTCATGAGCCTTCAGTTCAAATTCGGCAAACATGGTCTGGCGGTAGAGGGTGGTGCGGAACTGCTCCAAAAAGTAATTGATCAGCACGGCACGCTGCCGTTTATCGTCCGTCTTTCCCAACAAATGCTGCATCAAAAGTGCTTCGTTGCAGGTGGAAGCCACCTCCGCCACAAACAGCACATAATCGGCATAGATGGGCGGCTGGGTCTGCTCACTGAAGTGGGAGTGCATGGCATGACCCATTTCATGGGCGAGGGTAAAGACAGAATCCAGCGTAGGCTTGTGGTTCAGCAGGATATAGGGATGGACACCGGGGCAGCTGCAGGAATAGGCGCCGGAGCGCTTGCCCTTATTCTCATAAATATCCAGCCACTTTTCTGCAAAGGCACGCTTCACCACATCGGTGTAATCTTTGCCCATGACCGCCACAGCAGAAAGGACTTCTTCCTTTGCTTCCTCAAAGGAGATCTTCCGCTCTGCCTCCGGAAGCATGTTGGCATAGATGTCATACATGTGCAGTTCATCCAGCCCCATGACTTTCTTTCGCAGGGCCATATACCGATGAAGCTTGGGGAGATTGTCCCGGACGGCCTTGATGAGATTGTGATACACCGCCACAGGCACTTCGTTAGGGGTCAAAACGCTTTCCAATGCGTTTTCATATTTTCTGGTTTTTGCCAGGAAGTTATTTTTCTTCACCTCTGCATTGTAGGCAGCGGCAAGGGTATTTTCAAAACTGCCATAGCCCTTGTAGAGATTGGAAAACGCATGTTTCCGCAGGGTGCGGTCGCTGCTCTCCATGAGGCTCACATAGGAGCCGTTGGTCAGAGGATGTTCCTTGCCTTCGCTGTCCTTTGCAGAAGTAAAGGTCAGATCCGCATCGTTGAAGGCATGGAAAATACTGCCGGGGGCAGAGGCCACTTCTCCCACACCTGCCATAATGGTCTCCTCAGCAGGGGTGAGGATGTGGGGCTTGCTGACCCGTGCATGGGTGAGATAACGGCGATACTTTTCCAGTCCCGGCTCGTCTTCATAAAAGCGGTTGAGCACTTCTTCTTCGATCTCCACCAACTCAGGAGCTTCATAGGCACCGGCTGTATTCAGCTTCACTAGAAAACTGAAGCACTTGCCCTTCATAGCCTGATGGGCAGCATCTGCCGTATCCTCATCGCTTCGCAGCATGGCATAGACATAGAGTTTCTCCGCCAGCACATTGATCTGCTCCATACGGGTCAGATAAGTCAGCAGGGTCTTGGCACTTTCGCCCAGACGGCCTTCATAGGAGGCCACTTCCGCAGGCAGATCCTTGCAGCTTTCCAAGGCTTCTTCCCATGCTTTTTCCGTGGGGAACATATGTTCAACCGCCCAGCAATGCTCTTTTTTCTGCTGGGAGCGGACGGGAATTGCTTGATTATTCATGGATTTCCTCCAAAAAGAAAGACTGTGTTTTATATGATACCACAAATCTGAAAAAAGAACAACCAACCCCTTGCAAACAAATCAAAACGCGATAAAATATAGGTAATTTCGCCAACAGGAGGCATTGCGATGCAAACACCTTGGACAAGCAAAGTCGACCCGACAGCGGTTCTGCCGGAGTATCCCAGACCCCAGATGAAGCGTGAAAATTATACCGTTCTCAACGGTCTCTGGGACTATGCCATCACAGAAAACGATCAGCCGCCTCAGACTTGGGACGGAAAAATTCTCGTTCCCTTTTCCCCGGAAGCACCTCTTTCCGGCGTAAACCGCACCCTGCAGCCCGGTCAGCACCTCTGGTACCGCAGAAACCTTTCCCTGAAGGGTAAGCACCTGCTCCACTTCGGTGCTGTGGATCAGATCGCCGCTGTGTATCTCAACGGCAAACTCCTCGGCGAGCATGTGGGCGGCTATACCGCCTTTACCTTAGAGGCAGAGTTATCCGGTTCCGATGAACTGCTGGTCAGAGTCAAGGACGATACGGATCAGTCTCCCCTCACCCGCGGCAAGCAGAAAACCGATCGGGGCGGCATCTGGTACACCCCCCAGAGCGGTATCTGGCAGACCGTCTGGGCAGAGCCTGTGCCGGAGACCTACATTGACCGACTCCACATACGTCCCCTCTATAACAAAAGCGCAGTTGCCATCACCCTTTGTTCCAAGGCCGATGCCGACTGCAAGGTGGAATTTGCCGGTCAGACCTACGAAGGCAAAACCAATGCCCCCATCACCGTTCCCGTTCCCAATTTCCGCCCCTGGAGTCCCGAAGACCCCTTCCTCTACGATTTCTCCGCCGCCTTGGGCGAAGACCGGGTGGACAGCTATTTTGCCATGCGAAAAGTGGAAGTCAAGCGGGATGAAAAAGACATTCGCCGCATTTTCCTCAACGGCAAGCCCTATTTCATGCACGGACTGCTGGATCAGGGCTACTGGCCTGACGGTCTCTACACCGCTCCTACCGACGATGCTCTGATTTTGGATATTCAGTCCATGAAGGATATGGGCTTCAACACCCTCCGCAAGCATATCAAGGTGGAGCCCATGCGGTGGTATTACCACTGCGACCGCATCGGCATGCTGGTCTGGCAGGATATGCCCAACGGCGGCGAGGATTATTCCCTCGTGACCATCGGTGCCCCCTTCATCACCGGCATCCATCGCAAAGACAATGCCTACAAGGGCTTTGCCCGTCAGAGCGAATACGGCAGACAGATGTTCCATCAGGAGCTGAAAGAAATGGTCACCCAGCTTTACAGCGTGCCCTCCATCGTCATGTGGGTACCCTTCAACGAAGGCTGGGGACAGTTTGATGCCAAGGTCGCCGTGAAGATCATCGAAGAACTGGACGCCGACCGCCTCATCGACCATGCCAGCGGCTGGCACGATCAGGGAATCGGTCATTTCAAGAGCGTCCATTGGTATGCCTCCGCCTACCGCTTCCAGAAGGACAAAAAGGGACGCTGCGTCATTCTCACGGAGTGCGGCGGCTTCAATCTCCGAGTGGAAGAACATAGCTGGAACAACAAAAATTTCGGCTACAAGAAGCAGAAAAGCGATGAAAAACTGTTGGAATCCTACCGCAAACTGATCCTCGATCAGCTTGTTCCCGCAAAGAAGAAAGGTCTTTCCGCCGTGATCTACACCCAGATCTCCGATGTGGAGGACGAGGTCAACGGCATCTGGACCTACGACCGTCAGGTGCAGAAGCTGCCCACAGCGGCTGTCCGGGAATGCAATCTCCAACTGACCGCAGGTAATTAACAAAAACATCCCCACACTGCATGCAGTGTGGGGATGTCTCTATTTCTTATTAGCCTTCTTCCAGATCGCAGATGAGCTTCAGCAGACGGGCCTCATCTTCTCGGCTGTCGGCAAACAGCTCCAGGTTATCGCCGGACTCTTCGATCAGTCGACCGATGGCCACATAGCGGCTCATGGAGGACTTGAGGTTGAACACATCGCCCTCGGGAGACTTCAGGTAAACTCCATTTTCGCACTCGTTGACTGCTGCAACGAATTTTTCGATGTCTTTCACATTGGTCAGTCGCATAAAACATCTCTCCTTTTTCAGATATCGGTTACATCTTCATGTTACCACGATCCGAAGAAATTATCAATCCGTTTTATGGCGATTTTGACCAATTTTATATATTTGTTTTTGTGCAACTTTCATAATTTCCTTGGTGTAGCGCAGAAGGCTTTCCAAGGCGCGGCGGTAGTCCTCTTCCCCTCGGTTGAGGATTTTTTCAAAGGGCAGACCTGCCCGATTGGTATTGAACACAGCGGTGATGCCCTCATCATAGACCGCGTCGGCATCGTCGCCAACCACACCGACCACAGCCACAACCGGCACATCCATGGCCTTTGCTCTTCTGGAAACACCCACAGGAACCTTGCCGCTGAGGCTCTGCCCATCGATGCGTCCTTCGCCGGTGATGACCAGATCGCAGCCGACCAGCTGCTTTTCAAATTCCACCATATCCAGCACCACTTCGATACCGGCACGGAGCTTTGCACCCATGAATGCCACAGCGCCGGCACCGAAGCCGCCGGCTGCGCCGGCACCGGGCAAGTCGGCAATGCCGTCTTCCATCAGCAATGCCAGATGGCGCAGACCTTCGTCCAGTTCTTCTACCATGGCAGCGTCGGCACCCTTCTGGGGTGCAAAGATATAAGCCGCACCCCGCTTGCCGTAAAGGGGATTATCGATATCGCACATGACCTCCACTTCCACATCCCGCAGGATGGTTTCGGTGGCATCGATTCTTGCAATATCCTTCAGGGTGCTGCCTGTGGGGCAGAACACTTCCCCGGCTTTGTTATAGAATTTCACACCCAGCGCAGCCGCACAGCCGCAGCCGCCATCGTTGGTGGCGCTGCCGCCGAGACCGAGAATAATCTTCTTCGCCCCGTTTTCTGCCGCATGAGCCATGAGCTGACCCACACCGTAGGTAGTGGTCAGACCGGGATGCAGCTTGGGCGCCGCCAGAGGCAATCCGGCTGCCGCTGCCATTTCCACCACGGCAACGGTTCCAATTTTTGCATATTGGGCTTCCATCGGCTCTCCCCACGGACCCTTGACGGTACAGGTCACTGCCTCACCGCCGACGGCTTCCAGAAAGCACTCCACCGTGCCTTCGCCGCCGTCAGCCACAGGCAGCCCCACCACCTGACAATCGGGAAAATACTTCAAAATGCAGTCCTTGGCGATTTTTGCCACACTGGAACTGCTGATCGTTCCCTTAAAGGAATCAGAAATTACAACAATTTTTTTCATCACAAATTCACCACATTGACAGGCTTACCTGTCAGATAAGCCTTCAGATTTTCCACCGCACAGTCCATAATTCGCTGGCGGCTTTCTTTGGATGCCCATGCAATATGGGGCGTAATGAAGCAGTTTTTCGCTTTCAGCAGAGGATTATCCGCCCGGATGGGTTCCTCCGACACCACATCCATGGCGGCGGCAGCCACTTTTCCACTGTTGAGGGCATCTGCCAGATCCTGTTCCTCGATCAGCGGACCACGGGCCGTATTGATGAGGATGACCCCATCTTTCATTTTTTCAACGGTCTGCCGATTGATGATGCCTTTTGTCTCCGGGAACAGAGGACAGTGGAGAGAAATGACATCTGATTGTTCAAGCAGTTCTTCCAATTCCACATACCTGCCGATGGCACGGCCTTCTTCACATTCCGAGCGGCTGTAAGCCAGAACCTTCATGCCCATGGCTTTGGCAATGCAGCCTGTCTGACGACCGATCCGTCCAAAGCCGATGATGCCCATGGTCTTGCCGTCCAGCTCCATCAGCGGATGATCCCAGAAACACCAGTCCCCCTGCCAGCGACCCTGTGCCACCGCATCGGCATGATGACCGACCCGATTGCAGATTTCCAGCAGCATGGCAATGGCATGCTGACTCACCGCCATGGTGCCGTAGGCAGGAATATTGGTCACGGGAATCCCTTTTTCCTTTGCAGCTTCGCAGTCCACCACGTTGTAACCCGTTGCCAGCACACCGATGTATTTGACATGGGGACAGGCATCCAAAACCGCTTTGGTCAGGAGGGTCTTATTGGTAAAAACGATCTCCGCATCGCCGATGCGTTTGACCGTCTCTGCCTCTCCCACAGGTTTGTCATAAACCGTCAGATCGCCCAGTGCCGAAAGGCCCTCCCAGCTGAGATCGCCGGGATTCTCACGATCTCCGTCCAAAACCACAATTTTCATAACAAACTCCTTTTCAGAAGCAAATATGTACCGGGCAGAACACGTAAAGCTGCATTTCAGTATACTGACGCTCAAACATTTCCATTTTTCAGTTCTCGCCGTATTATATATTATAATCCAACTTCCCCTAAAAGTAAATCGGCTCCCACACAGGATATTTTGCAAACAATTGCGATATTTTCCATAATTCTTCTTTACAACTGTTAACTTTATGTTATAATAACAAAAAACAAGATAGGAGCTCGTGACCAACTATGCAGTACATGTCGAGGTGCCACAGGCATATCTGCAGCGGAACCCTTTGCCGCCAGTGTATCAACAAACTATATCATCTGACCCTTCAGCCCTATGATTGCAAATATTTCTTTTATCCAACCACTTGCTCCTCCTGTATGGAAGTGTGCAATATCATTACGGGGTTGACTGTCACAGGCCGGCTGAAGCTGCTTTGGGCTTCCTTGTTCCGCAAACGTCATAAGGAATAAAAAATACCGCTCAATGAGCGGTATTTTTTGCTTTTTCTGTTCCGAATACATCGATTCGCAGGAAGGCCACAAGAGTAGCAGTTGTGATGGCAACGTCCGTCAACATGGCCGCATAACTGCCCATAAAGAGGTTGTAGCCCATCCAGCAGGGATTACTGATGAGGTTGAGGATGCGGATGATTTTTGGGTTCTTGATACCCAGAGAGACAGAGGAGATCAGCTTCGCCGCAATGACAAACAGGCTCACCGGTCCGTGCCATGACAGTGCACCGATCACCACAAATATGGCGCCGAAAATGATCTGAAATACAACGGTACTTTTTCCGTTTTTGATGCGGTACCAGTAAACACCGTTGGTCACGCAGCTGGCAAAATTGGCAGCCATACCGGTGTAGCCGCCCAGCAGCAGATAATGCACCGCCGCAAGAAATTCATTGATGATCTTGCACAGCACAATATGCCCATATTTCTTCAGTTGCATGCCGATCACAACGATAACGGTGCCCAAAATAACAAGTCCCTGCGCGATCAGCTGTGTATTGGTCATCCCAAGCATAGAAACCACCCCATTACGGCAGATTGTCCTCAATAAAAGGTCGGATGACGATGTCATGGACACAGCCCTCTTCATTTTCAATGCAGTTCTTGAGCATCTTCGCCACGGTTTCCGGGTTCAGATAATTGTGGTTCGGCACTGCCCGGAAGTTGGTATCCACGCCGCCGGGATACACGCTGCAAACGCCGATATTTTCGGCCTTTACTTCCTTGGTCAGGATCTTGCTGATGGCCTCCATGGCGACTTTGGAAGCGGTGTAGCTGCCCATGGTGGGGCCGTTAAAGAGGCAGCAGCTGCTCAAGATATTGACAATGAGACCGGCCTGCTTTTCTGCCAGCATGGGATAGATTTCCTGAATCATGCCAACGGCACTGACGCAGTTCAATTCAAACATATACCGCAGATCGTCCAGATCAATGTCGGCAACTTTGTCCTTTTTGGTATTGGCACCGGCGTTGTTCACCAGCACATCCACCGTGCCGAATTCTTTTTTCACATGTTCACAGAAGCTGTGACGCTTTTGGGCATCTGTCAGATCGAAGCACGCTGTATAGACATGGCAGTCGCCCAGTTCTTTGGCCAGCTGCTTCATTTTCTCTTCGCTTCTGCCGCAGAGGGCGAGGTTATACTCTTTGGCCAACAGGATCGCCAATGCTTTTCCGATGCCATCGGTCGCACCGGTGATGATGACTGTTTTTTTCATCGTGTCAAGCCTCCTCAAACATTTATAATTTCGCCGTGTTTCATCAGTTTTGCTCTGCCACTGCGCAGCAGCGCAAGGTATTCATCCGTTGTCTTGATCTCATAAGGGGAAAGAACCGCCGCTCCGGCAACATCCTCCGTGCGGTGAGCATCCGACCCGGCAGAGGCCAGACCCGGATGTTCTTTGAGCAACGCAAATACTTTTTCGTCAAAATTCTCATGCCGCGGATGGCTGTTGATGACTTCAAAGCCGTCTACATATGCCGGCTGGGGAGTACATTTCCCATCCCGATAAGGGTGCGCCTGTATGATCGTGATCTGATTGGCTTTGGCGCAATGATAGAACTCCTCCAAAGTCATCGTAAAAAGATCCTCATGGGATTTCAAAAATTCCGGTGTCACATGGTAAAGCAGATAATGGTTCTCCTGCAAAGTAAGTTCCGGCGAAAACAAAACTGTAATTTCCAGTTTCTCTCCCTCCGCCTGTGCACGCAAATAGGAGTCATACAAAAGATCGACTTTCTGTTCCCAGGACAGGTCCTCACCCAGTTTATCAAAATGATACTTCGCCAAATGATCGGAAACAAAAACCGTATTGTAGCCTGCCTTTTTGTAAAAGCGGATCATTTCTTCCGGCTCATAATAGGCACAGTTGCTCACCGGTTTTGTATGAAGATGTGTCTCGATTTTGTACATGACAATTCTCCTGTATTCGTGTTTTCTCTATTTTGTTATTCTATCGCAAACAACCCCAAAAGTAAACTCCTTGGGATCACTATAAGCCCTCAGCCTGCATAACTGTATTGAAAACGGGATTGCTTCAAAGTATAATGACACCATCGATATCCGATTGGAGGAATGGTTTATGCAGAATCCGCAGCGTCCTTATCATACGGTGATTCCCATTCAGCTGACCATCGAAAAGCTGGATCGTTGGGGCGAAGCCTATGCCGAACTGGCGAAACAAACCAATGCTGATTTGTTTGTGATTGTTAAAAATATATTTGGTGACAAGGCGCTTTTCCGGAAGGAAGTGGAAGAACTGCGTCAGAAGGCAGCCTTCTTTCATGCCCGCGGTGTTTCTTTGGGTGCATGGCTTTGTCCCACGACCGGCCATGAAGGAATGGGTCTGACCATCGGCGAAGAGGGCAAGCATTTTACCCACAGACAGGTGGCCGATTATTCCGGAGAGGAACCGAAACTGATTGAGACTGCTTTTTGCCCTCTGGATGAAAATTTCAAAAAGGATTTTGCCTGGAAGATGGAACAAATCGCCCGGACAGGTGTCACCAGATCCCTGTTTGAAGATGATTTCCGTCTGTCCGGTCCCCCCATTACCAAGATCGCCTGCTGCTGCAAGCTGCACATGGATGCATTTGCAAAGAAAATCGGCAGAGAAGTTCCCTTGAAGGAGCTGCGTGATCTCCTTTACAACCATGAGGATCTTCGCTACCGCAAGGCATGGATGGAACTGAAGAGAGAAACCATGCTTTCTTTCGTACAGGCGCTCCGTGAAGCGGTGGACAGGGTGAACCCGCAGTTTCGCATCGGCATCAGTGCCAGTCGGTTGAATTACGATATTGACGGCGCAACGATTCAGGAACTGGCAAAGACCGCCGCCGGCAAAACCAAGCCCTTTGTCCGTCTGACCGGTGCTCCCTATTGGGCCAGAGAGAATAACACACTGAGCGCTGTCATTGAAAGCAACCGTATGCAGTTTGGCTGGTTTGCCGACAGCGATATCGAAATCATCACAGAGGGTGATCCCTATCCCCGTCCCAGATCCAGAATCCCTGCCGCTTATCTGGAGGCATTTGACCAGATTCTCAGAGCAACCGGCGGCAGTGACGGCATTTATAAGTATATGACCGCCTACCGTGAAGGCCCCGGTTACGAGGACGGTTACACCCAATTCCACATGAAGAACCAGGAACTCTATGGGCTGATCGATGAACTGTTCAAAGGAAAAAAGCCGGTGGGACTGCAGCCTTATATCCGGCAGCAGAAGTTGTCCAATGCCCAATTTGACGATCTGGAACCCTTTGAAGAGTTTGGTGCATACTATCGTCTGGATAGTGTGATTCCGCCGGAAGCGTACCTTGTGACGGATTGTTCTGTGCCGACTGCTTATGAAGAATGCGGTTATGCAGGACTTGCCTTTGGCGAAAACGCAAGGTACTTAACGGAGGCCCGGCTGAAAAACGGTATCATTACCGATTTGAAGGGCGCCAAGATTTTGACAGAAAAAGGCATTGATGTAGGTCTTTTGAGCTACACCCGTGTGACTGCCAACCCGGCAGAGGAGTATTTCCACAAGGATGATATGGCCGTTGCCATCGGTCAGCCCTCGCCCTTCCCTCTGCGTTTTTACCGCACATCCCTGCATAAGAATGCCAAGGTCATCAGCACCTTCCGCTACGGTGATGATCTTCCCCAGTTTGGCGGCTACAATGCAGATCTTGACGAGGATGCAGTTGCGGAAGACTTCCCTGCCTGTTATTTGTATGAAAATGCCCATGGACAGAGATTCTGTGTATACACATTCGTGGCACTCAATGTTCAGAACCGGGATATTTACAACGGCTTCAGCGGCAACTTTTTTGTCAGTTATTGCAGACAAAGACAGATTTTTGAAAGTGCCGAGTGGCTGCAAGGCCGGAAGCTGCCTGCACAGTCTCTGCAGAATCCCTACCTGTTCCTTCTCTGCAAAGAGGACGCGGAATACCGGTATATCGGCTTGTGGAATTTGTGGGAAGATGAGATTTTGCAGCCCCAAATCCAGCTGGAGACCCCGGCAGAACAGGTGACATTCTACCGGACGGATGGCTATTGCGACGGCAGTACCGTACACCTGACCCAGCCCCTGAAGCCTTACGAATGTGCATTCTTGAAAATCAAGCGTTAACAGCCGTATAAATCTCCTTGGTTTACAGATAATAGCATCGTAATTTGTAAAATTATGAGTGAGTGGCAGTGAGCTGCAACCGCGCTCTATCCCTTGCAGAAAAATTGTATATTACATAAATTCTGATATAATTAAACCAATAAATACATCCTGCTCAAGGGAGTGTTATCTATGGAAATAAAGAAAATGCGAAAAATTGCAAAAGAGATTGTCAATGATGGTATGAAGATTGGATACCGTAATGTCATTGGATATTTTGTTGGCTCTAATGGTGACGGCATGGTCTTTGTTTCAAAAGAATCTTCTGAAGCACCTATAAAAGGCACATTTTTCGATGACTTCTCATCTGAAAAAATGTATAACATCCAAACAGGAGAAGAGGTCATAAACCAAAAGGATGTGTTTGGAAAAACCTTTTTCGATGATGACCCCACTCTTGCGATAGACAATTTTACCCAGGAAGGAATGTCATTAGAGGACAAGATAAATATATTGTTTGATGCCACCGCACAATTAGCCAGCAACCTCTTGGAATCCCGTGCGGCATTTGTGATGGTCAATGACTTCTTCGAAGAGGAAGAAGTCAATATAAAATATACATATCAACGATTTGTAATCCTCTATAATTATCTCAAACAACGCCCACATAGAATTAGTGTGGAAGAATTTTCCTATATGCACCACGAATTGATGACAATATAATTCAGCAAAACAGCAAGTATAAATCTCCCCCGTTTACAGATAATAGCATCGTAATTTGTAAAATTAAGAGGAGAGAATATATATGAAAGCAACCGGAATTGTCCGTCGCATCGATGACCTTGGCCGTGTGGTCATTCCCAAGGAGATCCGCAGAACCCTCCGAATCCGGGAGGGTGACCCCCTTGAGATCTACACCGAGCGGGACGGCGAGGTCATCTTCAAGAAGTATTCCCCCATGGGCGATCTGGCAGAGCCTGCCGGTCAGCTGTGCGACTCCATTACCAAGAACACCGGTCACATTGCCGCTGTCTGCGACCGGGACAGCATCATCGCTGTGGCAGGTGCATCCCGTCGGGATCTGATGGATAAGAATGTTTCCAAGGAGCTGGAACAGCTGATGGAAGGGCGCAAGACCTACCTCTACCAGACCGGTGACAGCCCCATCCGTGCCTGTGACACTGTGGAAAAATATCATCTTGGTGTGGCAACCCCCATTTTGTCCGAAGGCGATCTCATGGGCTGCGTCATGATCCTGCTGGAGGAAAAGGATCAGCCTCTGACCGAGCCGGAACAGAAGCTGGTGCAGACCGTTGCCGGTTTCCTGGGCAGACAGATGGAAAACTAAAAAGAAATGCTGACCTTTCGGTCAGCATTTCTTTATTGCAGGATACTTGCGCCGTTGATGAGGGTGGTGGAATAGAGCAACAGCACATCCTGTCCGTGGAAATCCACGAAATTTCCCAGCATCATTGGATTTACATAACGCATATCCACCAGAGTGATGGACTTGTAGGCGGGCAGCAGCAAGGGCGCAATGGAGCTGCCGTAGGAATCCCGGAAGATGACCAACTCTTCATCGGTCTGTGCCAGAGGATTTTCCAGCTTCAGCACTGCCTGTGCCCCGTGAAGGAACACATCGTAGCCATCCATACCGTCAAATTTCTCCGGGGCATAGATGGGCTGCTCCCCTTTCAGCTCCGGACCGGTGACAATGGCGTTTTCCGTCACTTCATTTTCCAGATAGACCAAGGTCTCTGCCTTCATGGGCAGAGCCGCCTGCCCGTGATACACGCCCTTGAAGCCCTCCAGAACAGTCTGCTCATAAGAACCGACATCCGGCAGTTCCACATCCAAAATCAGCTCCAGATCCTCCAGAACGAACTGGAGTTCCTCCTGCCGCCAGTGGGAATCCGTGGCATAGTAGTCCTCCAGAGACAGGGTAGAGAACAGATTGCTGCAAACATCCATATTGGGCAGCCCGGTCTGCAGCATCTCCACCATGTTTACATAATCCATTTTCGGATAGCTGCCGAAATAATATCCCTTATCGGGGATGACCACACAGGCGGTCTTGGAATCCGGGAAGAACTTACTTTGCAGGGCGCTGAATTTGTCGATAAACATCTGCACCTGTTTTTCATCCAGTTCTGTTTCCAGCTTGGCAGCGGAACTGTTTTGCAAGGCGATGCCGTTGTTATCCTTCTGCCCCAGAACATAATAGGTCCAGAGGGATTTCACCGTGCGGAAGGCATCTCTGCCGGGGAACTGATCCAAAAGATATTCCTCCAGATCATCGGCAGAAGAAATTTCCGAAAATTGGAACAGTTTTCGCCGTTCTGCCTTGGAAAGCTCTCCATCGGGCAGAAGCACATGGAGCAGCAGACCGCCCACCAAAAACACAGCAAACACAGAGACGGTCAGCACACTTTTCAGTTTTTTCATGACCGACCCTCCTTAGAAACGGAAATAGAGGAAGGGGTTAAAAGACCCATCCACTAGACAGGCGGTGACCAAAACCAATAAAATCACGACAAAAATCGGCTGTAAAATTCCGTAAATTTTCGTTTTTTCACCTTTTTTTACCAAGTTTTTTGGCAGATTCGTAGCACCAAGGATGGCGACCGCCATCAAAATGCCATTGCTTCTCAGATAATAAGCAGCGGTGGTATTCCAGAAAGGCAGTCCACCCAGACCGAACATCCGTCCTATTTCGGACAGGGCGTCGGCAGCAGTGGCACTGTGGAACAGAACGAAGCCCAGAACCGTCGCCAGCAGCACATAAAAATGGCTGAGGACGGGATTTTTCAGATGCTTGCCCAGCCAGAGCTTTTCAATGAGCAGCAAAATGCCGTAGTACAGACCCCAGAGCAGGAAATTCCAGCTGGCGCCGTGCCAGATGCCCGTCAGCATCCAGACCACCAGGACATTTCGCAGCCACTTGCCCTTGGAGGTACGGCTGCCGCCCAGAGGAATATAGACATAGTCCCGGAACCAAGTGCCAAGACTCATGTGCCAGCGGCGCCAGAACTCGGTAATAGATTTGGACAAATAGGGATAGTTGAAGTTCTCCAGAAAATGGAAGCCCATCATGGCACCCATGCCGATGGCCATATCGGAATAGCCGGAGAAGTCAAAATAGATCTGCAGCGCGTAGGCCATGGCACGGAGCCAGGAAAAGACCACACTGCCTTCGGCGACAGTCATTTCCGCCAGCTGACCGAGGGTGTTGGCAAGCAACACCTTTTTACCAAGACCCACAGCGAACCGCAGGACACCGCCGCTGACTGTATCCAGATCAAGGCTGCGGCTGCGAAGCTCCCGATCCACATCGCTGTAACGGACGATAGGGCCGGCAATGAGCTGGGGGAACAGGCACAGATAGGTGGCATAGGACGCCACATTCTTCTGCACCTGAGTCTCTCCCCGATAGACATCGATGACATAGCTCATATTCTGGAAGGTATAGAAGCTGATGCCGATGGGCAGCGCCAGATGGAGCAGCGGGATCTCCGTTCCTAAAATGCCGTTGACTGTACCGATGAGAAAATCGGCATACTTGAAAAACAGCAGGAACACCAAATTCCACACAATGCCGCTGATGAGGATAGCCTTGCTGCCGGGTCGTTTCTGAAAACCCAGTCCGTGGAGCCAGCCCACCAGTGCAGAGAGCAGCAGCAAAATCAGATACTTGGGCTCACCGGAGGCATAGAAAACCACACTGGCTGCCAGAAGCACATGGTTTTTTAGCTTCCACGGCACCAGATAGTAAAGCCCCATGGTGATGGGCAGAAATAAAAACAGGAATGTAATACTGGAAAACAGCATGGTTACACGCTCCCACAAAGGAATACTGCCATGGCGAGTGCTGACACTCGCCATGGCAGCGGAGGGTTCTTCTTATGCGCCGAAAACGGTGTTGCAGTTTTCGAGAACGCCGTTTGCCATATCGGCGGTGGTCATAACGCTGACCACATAGTTGCCATAGGCATTGCTCCAGCTGTTTTCAGGCTGGACACAGACCCACTTCATGGGGTCCTTCAGATTCTCCATCTCCGTTGCAAAGGCAGCGGCATCGGTGCCTTCCGGCACTTCCACCAGTACCACCTCGTGGGCGATGGAGCCGATCATGGGCATGGACACCACGGCATAGACACCTTCGGTGGCGGGGATGCCATAGTACTCATACATGTCGGAGGTGATCTCCACGGTGCCGACCATCATTTCATCGTTGATACCGGCGATGAGCTGCTCAACCAGAGCGGACAGCTCTGCCAGCTTCTCTTCAGGCATGTACTCGATCTCAGGCATCTCTTCCACGGGAGCATCCACTTCGGGCATTTCTGCATCCACCTCGGGCATGACGGCAGGTGCGTCTTCCTCGGGCATAACAGCAGGCTCATTGATGGTGGGATCTTCTTCCACAACAGGCTCTTCTGCCTTGCTGCCGCAGGCCACAAAAGTAAAGGCCAGAGCCAGAACCAACATCATTGCGATAAACTTTTTCATTTTTATGTTTCCTCCAAATTGGTTTTCAAGAAACGGAACTTTTCCGTTCCCTTCTATTGACGAACAAAACGGGAGTTTGTTCCCGGTCATTCTAAGATTTCATAGGAAAAATTTTCAAATTTCAATCTTGTTCCGTCGGTGATGCCATCGGGCAGGAGAAAGATCGCTGTCTGCCGGGTTTCGCCGCCGTCGCTGAGCAAAACCGCATAGTCACCGCAGATCTCCTGCACTGTCAAATAGATGGTCTCCAAAAAATCACCCCACTTCCGTGCTATTGTAGCATGGAACGGCGCAAAATGGTACATATTAATGAAAAAAGGAGGCATTTTTTATGGACAAAGACACCGTGGAACTGTTGGCAGACTGCACTGCCGGTATTGAAATGGCGGTTGCCACCATGGACGGGGTGCTGCCCAACGTAAAAGATCAGACCTTACGGAGAAAGTTACAGGACAGCATCCACACCCATCGGGAGATCCGCAATGACACCGTTGCCCTGCTCCATTCCCTTGGTGGGCAGGAAAAGCAGCCGCCCCTCATGGCAAAGGGTATGTCCTGGCTGAAGACCAATACTCGGTTTGCTTTTGGCCCCAATGATCCCGGCGCGGCGGAACTGGTGGCAAACGGCTGCGACATGGGCGTCCGCTCCCTTTGCAAAAGCCGTAACCGCTACGGCGGTGCCGATGTACAAGCCAAGCAGCTGGCGGAACGGCTCATTGACTGCGAGGAGCAGCTTTCTGCCGGTATGCGGCCGTATATGTAAAGAGAAACCGCCCTTTGGGCGTTTTTCTTTATTTGTACATCGCCATGTAAGGGCCGTGGGCTTCCAGCAGTTCGTCAACCATCTTTGCCATATCGTCGATAGACAGTTCCGCTGCCGTATGGGGATCCAGCATGACCGCACGGAGGATATCCTCTTTTTTCTTGGTGCGGGCTGCTTCAACGGTCAGCAGTTGGGTGTTGATATTGGTCATATTCATAGCTGCCAGTACGGGAGGCAGGTATCCCACATAGGTGGGATGGATGCCCATGCCGTCCACCAGGCAGGGCACTTCCACGCAAGCATGCTCCGGGAAATCCTCGATGAGATGGCCCTTGTTCAGCACATTGCCGCCGATCTGATAAGGTCTGTTGGTAACCATGGCCTCCATGATGTAGGAAGCATATTCATGGGAACGCTCGTGGCTGAGGGTCGGATCGGAGGTCAGCTTCTTGCTCATTTCCTTCCATTCATCGATCTGCTTGATGCAGCGGCGAGGATATTCGTCCAGTGGAATGTTGAACCGTTCGATCAGCTCCGGATATTTTTCCTTGATGTAGAAAGGATTGTACTCGGCATTGTGCTCACTGGATTCTGTGCAGTAGTAGCCCAGTTTGTCAATATAATCGTAGCGAACCATGTCGCCGTGCTTTTCGGTGGCATTTTTCTCTTTGGCTCTGCGGCGAATTTCAGGATGCAGGTCGTTGCCGTCCTTGTCCTTGATCTCCAGCAGCCAAGCCATGTGGTTGATACCTGCAATCAGTTCCTTGCGGCCTTCCAGTCTGTCTTCCATACCGCCGATATCCCGGAGCAAACACTTGGAACAGACCTGCACACTGTGGCACAAACCCACCATATTGACCCCGGTATAACGGGAAATATAACCGGTAAGCATAGCCATGGGGTTGGAATAGTTCAAAAGCCACGCATCGGGGCAGACCTCCTCCATGTCACGGGCAAATTCCTCCATGACGGGAATGGTACGCAGAGCGCGCATAATGCCGCCGATGCCCAGTGTATCGGCAATGGTCTGCTTCAGACCGTATTTCTTAGGAATCTCAAAATCAATGATGGTACAGGGGTCATAACCGCCAACCTGAATGGCATTGACCACAAAGTCAGCGCCCCGGAGGGCTTCTTTCCGATTCTCTGTACCCAGATAAGACCGGATGACTGCCCGGTTTTCATTGATATTATGATTGATAACGGAGAGAATGGTTCGGCTTTCCTCCAAACGGACGGAATCGATATCGTAAAGAGCGATTTCGCATTCCCGCAGGGCTTCTGTGGACATAACGTCTCCCAGAACATTTCTGGCAAACACGGTGCTGCCGGCACCCATAAAGGTAATTTTCAGCATGGTCGCTTCCTCCTTTGTTTTTCTTAAATGTAACACAATTTCCATACCAATGCTATTGTAAATGGAAGTCCATTTTGGTAAAATGGAAGAAATAACGCAAACAAGGAGAAGGGAACTATGAGGGAAAAATCCATCATGCCGGATCATTGGCAGTCTGTTGTCCCCATGTTTTACGGCTATGAGCCCCGTGAAATGGGTCACTCCTGGGGTCCCACCATCCGTGGGCACTACCTGCTTCACTACGTCTTTGAGGGCTGCGGAACCATCGAAAAAAATGGCAAAGTCTATACGGCAGGTAAGGACGATATTTTTGTCATAACCCCTGATGATTTGACCACCTATGCTGCCAATAAAGACGATCCATGGGCTTACTGTTGGCTGGCTTTTCGTGCAGAAGGCAACTTGCCCGGTCTTGATAAAACCGTGATCTCTGCACCGTTTGCCCGCGAAATTTTCCGTTCCCTGCGGGAGAGTCTGGAGACAGATGTGTCCAACAGCCGCATTTATGCTTTGACCTATAAACTGCTGTCGCTGCTGTCACGGGAAGAGGCACCCTCCGTTTCCCGAAACTACGCAGCCTATGCCAAGATTCATTTGGAAAACACCTATGTGACTAATGTGACCATCGAAAGCATAGCCGAGACATTGCACATCGACCGCCGACATCTGACCGCCGTATTCCGAAAGGCCTACGGCATCACACCCCAGCAATATCTCATGCAGCTTCGTCTGGAAAAAGCCAAAAAATATCTCTCCCTTGGCTATAGCGTTACCGACTCCGCTTCCATGGCAGGTTTCTCCGACCTTTCCAATTTTTCAAAAAAGTACAAGCAGCATTATGGAATCACGCCCAAACAGCAAAAAATCACTGTGTAGGCAGCAACCATCATCTTTTTTTCTCGTCTTGTACAAACAGAAACATACAATAGGAGGCCTCTTATGAAAAAGAATCCCTTGCTGATCATTTTATTCTGTCTGGCTCTTCTGGTAGTACTCTTTTTTCTGCTGTTCAAAAAGCCCGCTATTCCGGAAATCAAACTGGCAGAGACACCGGAAACCGGGGATTTGGCAGAAGAAACCTTTGCCGGATTACGGCTGAACATGACCATGGCTGAAGTGGAAGCGGTTTTGGGAAAATCGGCAAACACAACAAACGACGAAAATATCTGCTGGTTCTATGAAGCTCTGACCGTTACCTTTCACAGCTTCAATGAGCAGGTTTCGGAGATTCGGGCGTTGACGGGTTCTACCTTCACCCTGGGTAGCGGTATCGGCATCGGCAGCACAGGGGAAGAGGTTTCGGAAGCCTATCCTCTGGCATACGAAACCGATGGTGATTTGGATATCGACAAAGTCGACAGTTGGATCTATGTTGATGACCCTGATTGCGGACTTCAGATTGGTGTGACCGACGGGATCGTCTCAGTGATTATCTGGAAAGACTATGGCGATCCCCTGCTGGAAGCCCTGACCGTCAGCGAGATCATGCTCTATACCACAGGCGGCGAACCTGTTCTGGCAATCGACAAAGCCGCAAAGCGAATCTGTACCACCATGACCATCTCCGAGCCGGAAGCAGCACCGGTACCGGAAGGGCAGCCACTCGGATGGATGGATTTCGGAGATGGCACGGCAGTGTGTCTATATGAGGGAGACTACGCCGTGGTTTTCCGATATGAAGGAACTTTTGAACCCACACTGACCGCAAGTAACCACCTGGATGGCATCTTCTTCGGTCTGGGCGATGCCTTTGCGCAAGCTCTGGAAAATCCCAGTGAAACCTGGTAATGCAACCAAAAGTTGCGGAAGTGCACCACGAAATTGGTAGCTGTTACAGAAGTGATATGCTAAAATACGAGCATACAAGGAGGTATGCTTATGGCTTTTTCGCAAAAATTGCAAGAGTACCGGAAAGCAGAAAAGCTGTCGCAAGAAGAACTGGCGCACCGGTTGGGCGTGTCCCGTCAGTCTGTTTCAAAATGGGAACAGGGATTGTCCTTTCCCGAAACAGAAAAGCTAATTGAACTTAGCTCCATGATGCACATCTCCATTGACGCTCTTTTGAAAGAGGATTCTTTGTCGCTCGGGGAGCCAGAAGCGATTCATACCCCTGCCAGGCGGCGGTGGCTGATTTTCTTATTGCTTGCCTTATTGATCATGGCCGTTGCAGCACTTGTTTTCATGGCTGGCAAAATAAACTCACCCAAAATATCGTCGCAAGAGCAGTCTTTGGCAGAGAACGAGGCTGAAAAGAATCCGCAGGAAATAACAATTACCCCAGATGGTCTCGGAATACCGGAGCCAGGTTTTGAAAATAAATATCTTCACGATTTACAGCGTTGGTTTTTTGATTTTGCTCAGGAATATCGGCTGGATTACATGCCACACTTTACGCAGAGCGAGGGTGCTCCAGAGGATTCAGGAGAGTATCTGTATTGGGCCTATGCGATCAACGCAGACCATTGGGGCGACAATGTCGGCACAATGACAAAAGATTATGTGGAGGAAACGGTACAGCAATACTTTCGCATCCTTCCGGGGCAGCACCGCAGCCATTGGAAATCCTGGGATTTTAATACCGAAACGGAGACATATACGGCATGGCCGGAGAGCTTGCGGGAAAAACCCTATTATTTACTCAACAGTATTGACATTGATGGGGACTGCTACACGATTCACGCAACCTGCTACAACACAGATTATCTGCCAACAGAGGAAGATGCTGTGCGACTGAAAGCGAAACTACTGGATGGAGAGAATACGGATATGATTCCAGCATCGGAAATCACTGTTTCCTTTTATCTGGACTATGCCTCCTTCCATCGCCCGGTCTTTCTTTCCCATGAGGAGAGCTTCCAATAGGAAACACAAAAAACTGCACACACCTCTCAGCTTCGCTTCGCTCAGCAGCTCCCCTCAAGGGGAGCTGCTGAGCGCGTTCCACTTAATGAGAATCAGAAAACCTCACGATTACTCGTGAGGTTTTCTGTGTTGGCATTACCTATCTTCCCGGCCGGTCACCCAGCAAGTATTGTCGGCGAAAGTGTGCTTAACTTCTGTGTTCGGGATGGGAACAGGTGGACCCACACTCCAATCAACACCAACTTCAAGCGGAGCTCGTCGCTC
>JAZNLL010000014.1:0-21352 GCA_045579045.1 Candidatus Avilachnospira sp. | reverse complement strand
CTCTTCATTTTCTCATCCAGCAGCTGCTCCCACATATCAGTACGGACGATGCCGGGGCAGACTGCGTTCACATTAATGTTATGAGATGCCGCAAAGCTGGCAGCAGACATGGTCAGACTCAGCATGGCAGCCTTGCTCATGCGGTAGTGGGTCACTGTTTTATCGATATAACGGCCAGCAACAGAGGAAAGCAGCACGATTTTACCACTTTCTCTGGGCAGCATTTTGTTCAGTGCTGCCCGCACCACATTGCTGGACCCAAGAATATTGATATCGAACAACCGCTTAATTGCAGCATCACTTGCATCAATAAGATTCTCCGGTACGGTAATCCCTGCACCATGCATGACCAGATCCACAACAGGAACCGTGTCAAACATTTCTTTCACCTGATCCGGATCCCGCACATCCACATGGACATACTGCGCTTGCCGCCCGGTTTTCTCCCGGATCTCCCGGCAGGTGGCGGCACCGGCTTCGTCCAGCACATCTCCGATTACAATATCCGCACCGTTTTCTGCCAACATCATGGCAATGGCCCGGCCCAGACCTCTGGAAGCACCGGTGAGAACGGCAGTCTTTTGATCAAAACGCAATTCCATTGCATTCTCCTTTACGGTTCGGGAGCGAGCTGGAAGAGAATCTTATAGCCCTGCTTGCTTTCGAACAACTCCATGGCCTTTTCCCATTCTTCCAGCGGCAGTACGGCGCTGCAGTAGGGCTCAAGCTGCACCTTGCCTGCAGCCAGCAGCTGCATGAGTCGCTGCCAGCTGGTACGCTCAGAGGCATAGCTGTTGGAGATGGTAATTTCCTTCATCAGGATCTTGTCGAGATTGACGGGTACCGGTTTGCCGTAAAGGGCGACCTGCTGCAGGTGACCGGTCTTTTTCAGCACATCGACACAGGTGTCGATGGCACGAGCGGAACCGGAGCACTCAAAGGCCACATCGTACATGTGTCCGCCTGTGACCTGCTCGGCATGGGCCACGGCATCCTCTGCCGTCACGTCCACCACATCATCGGCGCAGACGGATCTGGCCAGTGCCAGCCGCTCTTCATCGATGCCGGTACCGGCCATGGTGACGAACGCACCGGCGGCTCTTGCCAGCTGGGCCGCAAACTGACCCATGACACCGGGGCCGGAGATGTAGACATAGTCGCCGGCGGTGATATTCGCCTGTTCCAGCACGCTGCGGACCACGCAGGCCAAGGGCTCACACAGAGCAGCGGCCTTGGTGCTGATGCCATCGGGAACTTTAAACACCCGGTCTGCCGGGAAAGTCATGAAATCTGCAAAGGAACCGTTGCGGGCGGAGCCAAGACCTTTTTTCTCCTTGCAGAGCATATAAAGTCCCGCTCTGCAAAGTTCGCAGTGACCGCAGTAACCTGCGGCGGTCATGGAGACTACCCGGTCACCGACGGCAAGGCCGTCGACACCTTCGCCCAGCTTATCAATGATACCGCAGTATTCGTGGCCGATGGTTACAGGCATCTGTACCGGAAAGGCATCATCACGGATATGCAGATCGGTGCCGCAGAGGGATGCATAGATGATCTTGATCCGGACTTCTCCGGCGGCAGGTTCGGGAACAGGAAGATCGGTAAAGAGCTGAATACCGCCCGGTCCGGTTTGAATTTTACGAAGGGCTTTCATAAAAACCTCCTTAGACGGGGCAGGGACGGCACACGGTCGTCCCTGCGAACAAATGCGATAGAATTACTGCACGCCCTGCTCTTTGGCGATGTTCACCAGCAGCTTGGAGCCCAGACGTTCACAACCCATTTCCACAAACACAGCGCCCTCGTCCAGCGTAACCATGCCGGAGGAGGCCTTCATGCGGACGTTGGGGCCGATGTTGGCCTTGAACAAGGCAATATCTTCCACCGTGGCCTTGCCTGCGGCAAAGCCGGTGCAGGTCTTGATGAAGTCTGCGCCGCCGTCGGTGACGCACTTGCACAGGGCGATTTTTTCTTCGTCAGTCAGCAGACCGGTCTCGATGATGACCTTCAGGATCTTTTCGCCTGCTGCTTCCTTCAGGGCTTTGATCTCTTCGGTGACGGCGTCGAACTTGCCATCCTTGACCCAGCCCAGATTGACCACCATATCCACTTCCTCTGCGCCGTTGGCAATGGCATCCTTCACCTCAAAGACCTTGACGGCGGTGGTGTTGTAGCCGTGGGGGAAGCCAATGACGGTGCAGACGGGCAGCTTGCCGTTCAGATATTCCGCGGCCTGCTTGATATATGCGGGGGGAATGCAGATGGATGCGGTGTTGTAATACACGGCATCATCGCACAGCTTCTGGATATCTGCCCAGGTGGCGGTCTGCATCAGTTCGGTATGATCTACGTGCTTCAAAACTTCTCTTGCTTCCATAATAATTTCCTCCTGTTATGTTTTGGAAAAAGGCAGGGTGGCGCCGCCGTAAGGCATGGCAAGCACCGTGGCGTCCTGCCCATATTTCTGAAATGCTGCATCCAGTGCTTCCTGCACACTGTGACGGGGATTCAGGAAAATGCTGCGGACGAAATCATCGTCCATTTCCGAGATCAGGTCAATGGCGGCGTTTTCCAGCACCATGCCGATGGCTGCGGCCTTGTGACCGCCCAGCTGGAAATCTTTGCCGATCCGCTCCACCATGCTGTGGGCGGTGGGGGACTGCACCAGCCATTCCTCAAATCGCTTGCTGCCAAGACCCTCAGGACAGGCACCCACCAAAATGATGGTGCCGCCGGGTTTCACAGCATGCTTGGCATTGTCCAGCGCTTTCTGGGTCTGGTACAGGTTGGCATCCTTGGGGGCGCCGCCTTGACTGACGATGACGATATCGGCTCTGGCCGGAATCTCCTTGCGGTACATCTTGTCCAGATAGGCGCAGCCATCCCGGTGGGCTTCGGTCACATCGCCTGCCACGGCATAGACGATCTCCTTGTGTTCATCCAGCACCACATTGACGATGAAATCGATGCCGCAGATGGTACCGGCTCCTTCGATATCCTCCCGGATGGGATTGCCCTCCAGTCTGCCGGCGCAGGCATCGGGGGAAACCATGAGTCGGTGGTTGGCCTGAATGGCATCCGGTGTGGATACACCGGGCATGATGGCCTTGGCACCGCCGGAATAACCGGCAAAATAGTGAAATTCAATGTTACCGAGGCAGATGCGGAAGTCGGCTTCCGCTACGGTACGGTCAATATCCACCGGAGTACCCCGTTTGGTGGTGCCCAGATGGACACAATCGTGGATATCCGAATCTTTGCAGCGGATCTCTTTGCAGCGGGGGCCGGCCAGCCGGAGCTGTTCCTCCTCCGTATGCACACGGTGGGAGCCAAGGGCAAACACCAGCGTGATATCCTCCGGGGCTACACCCGCCTTGTACAGTTCATCCAGCACCGCAGGCAGCACCTTGTAGGTGGGCAGCGGGCGGGAAATATCGCTGGTGACGATGGCAACTTTCTGCCCCGGCTTTGCCAGCCGGTGCAGGGGTTTTGCACCGATGGGGTGCTCCATGGCCCAGCGGACGGCATCTTCGCCCCGCCGCTGATGTTCCATGGGATTGGACTGCAGGATTCCAATCACGTTTTCTTCCGGCAATTCTGCGGTCTGCACGCCGCTGCCGTATCCAAATTCCAGTTTCATGGCTGTGCACCGAACTTTCCGGCGGCATAGCGCAGCGCCTTTACCACCGGCAGCTCTTCGCCGGTCAGGAACCGGATCAGAGCGCCGCCGCCGGTGCATACATAGCCCAGCTGATCGGTCACTTTATACTTCTTGGCTGCGGTCACGCTGTCACCGCCGCCGACCACGGTATAGGCTGCGGTCTCTCCCATTGCTTCAAAGACCGCTTTGGTGCCAAGCTCACTGGGCTGCTGCTCAAATACGCCCATGGGACCGTTGACAAACACGGTTTTGGCGGCGAAAATCTCTTCTGTATAGGCTTTTGCAGTCTGCGAGCCGATATCGATGGCGGCAAAATTCTCCGGAATGTCACCAATGGCGTATTCCAGACGGTTTCCATCCTCCACCGCTGCCAGATCACCGGGCAGCACAAGCTTTTCTGCGTACTTTTCCAGCAGACCTTTGGCCTTTTCAATGAAATCTGTATATCCGCTCTTCTCAATGAAGTCCAGACTGCCCTGACCGATCTGTTCACCCTTGGCAGCCAGCAGAATATTGGCCACCAGACCGCCGGTGAGCACCTTGTCTGCCGTGCCTCCGGCCAGAACCGTGTCCAGCATCATAAAGGCATCGGCGATCTTGGCACCGCCCAGCACAAACACGCAGGGACGGGCAGGACTTTCCATCAACTCGGAAATCACGCAGTATTCCCGCTCGAAGAGCAGTCCCATGGCAGAGGGCAGCACCTGCTCAAAGCCGCACAGGGACGGCTGATCCCGGTGGGCGGCAGCAAAGGCATCGCAGACATAGAGATCTGCCAGCGGCGCCAGCTTTTCTACCAGCTGGGTCTTGGCCTGCTGCTCATGGGTCAGCTGCAGCTTCCACTCGAAGAGAGTCTGCTCCTCGGAAACGAAGCGGACATTGTCCAGCAGCAGGATTTCTCCGGCTTGCAGGGCAGCAATCTCTGCTCTGGCTGCCGGTCCGCAGACGTCATCGATCCACTTCACCGGACGGTTCAGCAGTTTCTGCAGAACTTCGGCATGGGGCTTGGTGGAGTAAAAATTCTTATATTCGATGTCGCTGCCCTGATGGGCCAGCACCACCACTTTGGCACCCCGGTCGGACAGGGTGCGCAGGGTGGGCACGCAGGCCTCGATACGGGCCGTGCTCTTCAGGGTTCCGGACGCTCTGTCTACAGGCTGATTCATATCCACCCGGCACAGAACGGTTTTTCCGGCAACCTCAAATTCTTCCAGCGTTTTGATTCCAAAGCGCATGGTGTTCACCTCAAATCTTTTTCTTGCCGATTTTCAGGTATTTGTTGGTCATGGCAGTGCCCTCTTCGCGGGTCTTCTGCATGCCGGTGGCGGCACGGATGCCGTCGATGGTTTCGGGAATGGTGACGGATTCCTGAGGAATGTTAATGGCAAACATGATATCGTTGCCGCTCTCCACGACGGAGTCCTCCCACAGGCCGATCTCATACATATCGCCGCGGCGGTTGCCCAGATCGCGGGCATACTTGAAGAAGCTGGCATTGCCCTTGAAGCCCTCGTCGATGGTGACGGTACGGATTCTGGGATGGCTGCGGAAGGCTTCCAGAGCCATGTCGCGGGTGATCTTTTTGCCGTCCTTGCCGGTGACCAGAACGGTGATGATATGACCGTGGGTCACAGGGGTATGTACCAGAATGCCGGTGGCATTGACATGGGGCATGATGGTCATCAGGTCTACGGCCTGATGGTTGGGTGCCTTGTCCATCTGCAGAGCATTGGTCAGACCGCGGTGATAGTCACCGGGATCGGCCACACGGCGGATGATGGTGATGGCTACCTTTTCAACGCCATAGAGACGGTCGAGGCAATCCACGGCACGAACCAGACCGGTGGTATTGCAGGAGGTCAGCTTCAGGTAGTTCTGATCCACGCCCTTTTCAAAGTTGGCATAGCCATGGAAGAACACATCTGCCACGGAGTTCTTTTCGCCGCCCTGGAAAATGGCCTTGACGCCGTATTTTTCATAGTAGTTTTCCTTGTTCTTGGCGCCCACGCCGCCGGGAGCAGAGTCCAGCATGATATCCACGTTCTTGCACAGATCCTCGAAGCTGCCGGCTACGGGGATACCCTTGGCGGCAAAAGCTGCCTCGTCGGCGCCGTCCACCAGATAGAGCTTGTACTCCACACCGTTGGCGCCAATCATATCATTTTCCTGCAGAGCCTGCAGAGACAGGGTAGGTGCCAGATCGGCAATGCCCACCAGCTCCATATCTTCCTGCATAGCCACGCCGTCTGCCAGGCGCTGACCGATGGTGCCGTAACCGGCCACACCAACTCGAATTTTCTTCATGTTGTTTCCTCCTTGTTTGAGTATGTTTTTGCGATGTTTTTGTCAACTCTTTGCAAGATTAAATATATACGTTTTATGAATGCCTGTCAAGATAAATGGATGATGAGATTTATAAAACCTGTTTGACTGGGCAGGGGGAATGCGGTATACTGGTAAAAAACACCGAAAAAGGAGAATCGCCATGCGTGTAGACCGTTTGAACAAAATGGAGCAGTACATTCTGAAAAATGTCTCTGTCTCTTTGGAGGAACTGACGCAGGTATTCTCCGTGTCTTTGAATACGGTACGGCGGGATGTCCAGCAGCTGCTGGAGCGGGGGCTGATCCGCAAGGTCTACGGCGGCGTCAGCGCCGTCTATCAGGCGGAGCCTTTGCCCATGTCGGTCCGTGCCGCCAGAAACAGCGAAGCCAAGCAGCAGATCGGTGCGTTGGCAGCCTCTTTGATTCCCGATCACACCTCGGTTTTTCTGGATTCCGGCTCCACTACGCCGCAGATTTTGCCCTATCTGGCGGAGAAATCCGGCATCACCGTCGTGACCCACAGCCTGCCGGCTCTCTATGAGGTCTCCCGGTATCCCAATCTCAACGTTATCAATCCCGGCGGCACCTTCTGCAGCGGCACTTCCTCCTATGTGGGCATCTCCACGGTGGAGGCCATCTCCCAAATCCATGTGCAGACGGTGCTGATTGCAGCTACCGGTGTTTCCATTGAGCACGGCCTGACCAATACTACTTATATGGAAGCAGAGATCAAGCGCTGCATTACCTCCCACGCCTCCAATATCATCCTTATGGCGGATCATACCAAGTTCGATCAGGCAGCGGTGCTGTCCTTCTGTCCACTCAGAAAACTTTCCACCATCGTCACGGATCAGAAGCCGTCAAAAGCCTATCTGGACTTCATGGAAAAGCACAATATCCGTCTGCTCTGCCCGTAGCTCTGCAGCCCGTTAAAAAGTTTCGCGCGTATCATATTTATATAGTATATAAAAAAGAAAAGCGCTGACTGAATGTGAACTGCACCCCATTTCTCAGGATAAGTATACCGTACTTGTCTGACAAATGGGGTGCAGTTCGTTTGCGGATGGCTATTCCGTTTGCCCTGCTGCTGTGTTTTCGGGAGACAGAAAGGCATCGGCACGTTATTTGCGGAATAATCTGCCTGCCCAGACCGGAAGGGTGTAACCGTCCTGATTATGATCCACGTCTGTGGTCAGGAAGATGTTGTCAGGGAAAGCCTGTCGGTACTGCCCGGGAGGTACACCCACGATTTTACGGAAGGTTTTCGTAAAATAGCTCATGTCATTAAATCCAACCGCTGTACAGATCTGCTGCAGCGTGTAATCTCCGTATGCGATCATTTCCGCCGCATGGAAGATGCGGACATAATTCAGGTAGGTGCTGACAGTGAAGCCGCAGTCGCGCTTGAATGCAGTGCAGATATAATTGCGATTATAGCCTGTGACAGCGGATACCGTTTCCAAAGAGACATCGTCCATATAGTGCTCGTTGACATATTGGACGGTCATTCTGGTGGCAGAGGAAAAACCTGCCGTGTTCAGAAATTCGCTGGTCTGCTCTTCTTTTTCTGATTTTGTCAATCGGAGAATATGATGCAGCATAGCGGAAAGAAAACTGTTGCCTTCTCTGCGGGCCTGCACGGTTCGGTGACGGCTGACATCGTACACGGCGGAAATCAGTTCAGCAAGAAGGGTATCTCCCTGAAAAACCTGTCCGCAAGGGCCAAAATTGCGAGCTAAGCCTTGCTGGGATATGGCATATTTGATCTCATAGATCTCGCAAGGGTCATCTGTCGTGCACATGCAATGGGAAACATTGGGAGGGACGTTGATACAGGTTCCTGCCTGCGCGGGAAATGAATCTCCGTCCACGGTCCAGACAGCTGAACCGGAGGTCACATAGGCCAAATGATAAAAGGCTTCATGTGAATGGGGCTTGGTACCCCAATTTGCGGGCAAAGCGGCTCTGGAAACCCAGAGGACGTCTGCGCCATAATCCAAAACACCCATAGGACTCCTTCCGGCGGCTGTACCGCCTGTTTCAAGCTGTATACACAGACCGCAGTCTGCGTTGACGGTCTGTTGATCAAAGCGTATTTCATATTACCTTTTATTATACTTGAAACAAGCGTAGGCTGCAAGTTTACAAACATATTTTATTTTTGTATTATATTCACTTTTCTGCACCGCGTCAAAATGGTGTGGATGTAGACGCACAATAGGAAATACGAAAATGTAGAGAATTGCTGCAACAAAATATTTTCACATTGACACAGGAAAATAAGTGTGATATTCTCACTAACAGATGAATATTTTTATATTCTCTATCAGACGTTTGTGTGGTCTTTCATATGGTTTTTCGTGAATAGAATGCGAACAACATTGAAATGTAATTTATTTCTGCAAGGAGGAGCATTATGATCACCAAAGAACGAGCATTATGGATCTATGAAAAAATGCTGGAGATCCGCAGCTTTGAGGAAACCGCATGGACCCTGTTCTGCGAAAACAGGATTCACGGTTCCGTCCATCTTTATTTGGGTGAAGAGGCGATTGCCGCTTCCGTCTGTTCCTATATGACGGACGAGGATTGCATCACCAGCACCCACCGTGGACACGGTCATTGTATTGCCAAGGGCGGCGAATTGGGAAAAACGCTGGCAGAGCTCATGGGCCGGGACACCGGTTACTGCCGCGGACGCAGCGGTTCCATGCACATTGCCGATTTTTCCAAAGGCAATCTGGGCGCCAACGCCATTGTGGGCGGCGGCATCCCCATGGCAGTGGGCGCAGCTTTGAGCATGAAAATGAAGGGGAAAAAAGACCGCTTTGCCGTGTCTTTCTTCGGTGACGGCGCCTGTAGCCAGGGTACTGCCCATGAGAGCATGAACCTGGCCGCTGTATGGAAACTGCCCATCATTTTCTGTGTGGAAAACAACGGCTATGCCATCAGCTTGCCGCTGGAGGACAACATTCCCACCGGCAATATTACAGACCGTGCTGCCGGCTACGGAATGCCTGCATTCTCCGTGGACGGAAACGACGTGGAAGCCATCTGTGAAGCAATGGAGCAGGCAGTGGCGCACGTCCAGTCCGGCCAGGGTCCCGTACTGCTGGAGTGCAAGACCGGACGGTGGATGGGCCACTGGACCGGCGACCCGGAACTGTATCGTCCCGAGGGAGAAGTGGAGCAGCTGAAAGCCAATGAGCCTATCATGCGCTTCCGCAACCGGATGATCGAACTGGGTCTGGCGGATGAGGATGCTGTTGCAGCAATCGAAGAGAAAGTCCGCAAGGCCATGGAAGAGGCATTGGAGTTTGCCGTCAACAGTCCCGAACCTGATCCGGCACATGTCATGGACGATGTGTTTTATGAAGGCTGAGTAGGAGGTTACAAACATGAGTGAAATGCTTTTTACCGCTGCTATCGCACGGACCATTGCAGAAGAAATGCGCCGAGATCCCGATGTGTTCGTCATGGGCGAGGATGTAGGTGTCATCGGCGGCATCTACGGTGCCAGCAAGGGCTTGCTGGAAGAGTTTGGCCGTGAGCGTATCCGGCAGACACCGATCTCTGAAGCTGCATTTGTGGGTGCCGGTCTGGGCGCGGCCTGTACAGGCATGCGGCCCATCGTGGAACTGATGTACATGGACTTTACCTTTGTTTGCATGGACCAGATTCTGAATCAGATCGCCAAGACCCGATATGTGTTTGGCGGCAAGGCAAAGATTCCGCTGGTCATTCGCGGCCAGCAGGGTGTTGGTGGCGGCAATGCAGCTACCCATTCTCAGTCTGTGGAAAGCCTGTTTCTGAATATTCCCGGCCTGAAGATCGTGGTGCCCTCTACTGCTGCAGATGCAGTGGGTCTGCTGAGAACCGCCATTCGTGATGACAATCCTGTCCTGTTCTTTGAGCACAAGAAGCTCTACAAGGGCGGAAAATGGGAAGTTCCTGATGATCCTGAGTATATGATCCCCTTTGGTGTGGCAGATATCAAGCGCAAAGGCACAGATGTGACCATCGTGGCCACCCAGTTCTATGTGGGAGAAGCCCTGAAGGCAGCGGAAGAGCTGGCAAAAGAGGGCATTTCTGCCGAAGTGATCGATCCCCGCACCCTTTATCCGCTGGATATCGATACCATCTGCGAGAGTGTGAAAAAGACCGGTCATTTGGTTACGGTTCATGAAGCTTGTACTGTCGGTGGCTGGGGCTCCGAGATCGAGAGCCAGGTAATGGATCATGTGTTCCGTTATATGGATGCAGCACCGGTGCGTGTAGGCGCCAAACAGTGCCCGCTGCCGTTCAATCCCAATCTGGAAAAGGCTGTGGTGCCGCAGGTGGCGGATATCGTAGCCGCATGCAAAAAGACTCTCAGCAGATAAGGAGGAGAACCTATGGCTAGCAAGGTAATTATGCCCAAGCAAGGTCTGATGATGACGGAAGGCACCATCACAAGCTGGTTGAAGCAGGAAGGTGAAGCCGTTACTGTCGGTACGCCGTTGTTTGAAATGGAAACAGACAAACTGACCATCACCATGGATGCCGAGGCTTCCGGTACGCTGCTGAAGATCGTCCACCCCGAAGGCGACACGGTTCCCATCACGGAACTGATCGCTGTCATCGGTGAACCGGGCGAGGATATTTCCGCATTTTTGGGCGGAGCCGCATCTGCACCTGCTCCCGAAACGACCAATGAAGCTGCTCCCGAAGCCGCTCCCGAAGCTGCCCAGGCAGTTGCACCCAAAGCACCGGAAGCCGGAGAGCGAGTGTTTATTTCGCCTCGTGCAAAAATGACGGCTGAAGAGCGTGGAATTGACTATACCGGCATTACCCCCACCGGCAACGATGGCAGTATCATCGAGCGGGATGTGCTGGCTTACGAGCAGAAACAGCCCAAGGCAACACCGCTGGCATCCAACATTGCCAAAGCACAGGGTTTGGATCTGGCAGGTGTTTCCGGTACCGGCATTGGCGGCAAGATCACTGTGGCCGATTTGCCCGCACAGGAACCTGTTGCCGCAGCACCTGCCGAACAGCCTGTACAGGCAGGCCGCGGCACGCATACGGAACGTATGAGCGGTATGCGAAAAGCCATCTCCAACAATATGCTGGCCAGCAAAAATACCAACGCTCAGACAAATCATCGCATGAGCGTGGATATGACTGCGGCTATCGCACTGCGTAAGCAGTACAAAGATATGGGAATTAAGATTTCCTATAACGACATCATTGTCCGTGCCTGTGCCAAGGCACTGCAGGATTTCCCCATTCTCAATGCCTCTGTGGATGGAAACAACATTGTGTATCATGACTATGTCAACATTGGTACGGCCGTTTCTGTTCCCGGCGGTCTGATCGTACCTGTGATCAAGGATGCAGATGTCATTGGCCTTTCCGGCATTGCTGCCAAATCTGCGGAACTGATTGAAAAAGCCCGCGACGGCAAGCTGACGGATGCAGATTACCATGGCGGCACATTTACCGTGTCTTCTCTGGGCATGTTTGATCTGGATGATTTTGTAGCGATCATCAACCCGCCTGAATCTGCCATTCTGGCTGTGGGCAAGATTGCCAAAACACCGGTGGTGATCACCAATGCTGAGGGCGAAGACGAAATTGCGATCCGGTCCATGTGTGTCCTTTGCCTGAGCTATGACCACAGAATCATTGACGGTGCTGACGCAGCCAAATTCTTGCAGAAGCTGAAGAGCTATCTGCAGAACCCGGTGCTGCTGATCTGAGGAGGACCATATGCAGAAATTTGATGCGGTTGTCGTGGGCGGCGGTCCCGGCGGCTATGAATGCGCGATCCGCCTGAGCCAAAATGGACTGAAAACTGCGCTGGTTGAAAAGGCAGACCTGGGTGGTACCTGTCTGAACCGTGGCTGTATCCCGACCAAAGCGCTGCTGCACGCTGCCGAGGTATATGATACTGCACGGCACGGCGATGCATTCGGTATTACTGCCCATGATGTGTCATTCGATTATGCAAAGATCGTCGAGCGAAAAGATGCTGTTGTCCGGCAGCTGCGCAGCGGCATTGCCTTTCTGGAAAAAAACCATGGCGTTACGGTTTTCCGGGCTGCTGCGGTGCTGGAAGATCAACATACAGTAAAGTTGGACAGCGGAGAGGTGCTGCAGTGTAATCACATTATTCTTGCCACCGGCTCCGAACCGGCTCGCATTCCCATCCCCGGCACGGAACTGCCCGGCGTGGTGGATTCTACCGGACTGCTGAAAATGACAACCTGCCCGAAACACATTGTCATTGTGGGCGGCGGTGTCATCGGTATTGAGTTTGCAACATTTTACTGCCGACTCGGCGTGAAGGTCACTATCATCGAGATGTTGGATCGGATTCTTGGCCCTCTGGACAAAGACGTTGCCGATTTTGTGGCAGCGGAACTGAAGTCCAACGGTGCAGAACTGATCACCGGTGTCCGTGTACAGTCTATCGAAGAGGGTCTGAAGGTTCGGTATACTTCGATCAAAGACGGTGTATCCGGCACGGCAGAGGGTGATGTAGTGCTGATGGCGGGTGGACGTACGCCCAATACCCGCGGTATCGGTCTGGAAAAGCTGGGTATGCGTCTGGATCGCCGTGGATTTGTAGAGGTGGATGGTCTGTGCCGCACCAGCGTTCCCGGTGTGTACGCGATCGGAGATGTCAACGGCAAAATGCTGCTGGCACATGTGGCCTCTGCACAGGGATTGCTGGTGGCAGATCACATTGCCGGGAAACCGGTCAAGCAGCTGAATTTGAACCAAATCCCATCCTGTGTGTACTGTCATCCCGAAACTGCCATGGTGGGTCTCACAGAAGAACAGGCCCGTAAAACAGGCAGAGATATCGGTATCGGCCGGTTTGATTTGTCCGGAAACGGAAAAGCGATGACAGCCGGAGAAAACAAAGGCTTTGTGAAGTTTGTATTCGACCGGACGACAGATGAGATTCTGGGCTTCCATGTAATTGGCCTCCGGGCAACGGATCTTGCTGCGGAAGTGGTAGCTGTTATGGCCTGCGAAGGTACGATTGGTGAGATTGGCAATGCCGTTCACCCCCATCCCACTGTTTCAGAGGTCATTATGGAAGCAGCCCACGCCTGCCATGGCCGATGCACGAATGCACCCAAAGGAAAATAATAAGGGAAACCGGACAGAACCGTCGGTTCAAATCCGGAATCCATAAAAAAGACTCAGAAACTTCGGTTTCTGAGTCTTTTTTATGAATCGAGGAACGATCCGCTTCGCAGCGTTCTCTATATGCATGATTGGATTCTGGTTGTCGAACCAACAAAGCGCTTATCTGCGGAGGTTCTCGATAATGGTGGCAACGCCCAAACCGCCGCCGCAGCAGGAGGTGAACAGACCATATCTGCCTCCGTTGCGCTCCAATTCGCGCATAGCAAACTGGGCAATACGGCCGCCGGATGCGCCGTTGGGGTGGCCGAAGGAAATGGCGCCGCCGTTGGGATTCCACTTGGCTTGATCAATGCTGCAGCCGGAGGCTTTCTCAATACCACGGATCACACCCAGGTTCTGAACGGCAAAGGCCTCGTTGCACTCCCATACATCAATGTCACCCACGCTCAGACCGGACTTCTTCAGCGCGTTCAGGCTGGCATTCACAGGGCCGAGACCCATCAGCTTGGGATCCAGAGCGCTGTTGCCTGCCATCACAAAACGGGCATAGGGCGTGTAACCCAGTTCTTTGGCCTTTTCTTCGGTCATCAGCAGCACCATAGCGGCACCGTCATTACGTCCGGAAGCGTTACCTGCAGTAGTAACACCGTCAGGCTGCACACTCTTCAGAGCAGAAAGACCCTCCATGGTGGTAGTAGGACGGAGGAATTCGTCGCTTGCAAACACGACCTCCGGCGTCTTTCTGGTGGCGGGAATCACGACGGGGACGATCTCGTCCTTGAAATACCCCTTTTCGGTGGCTGCAGCGGCACGCATCTGGCTGCGACAGGCGAATTCATCGCATTCCTGCCGGGTGATTCCGTACATTTTGGCGATGTTCTCTGCGGTGGTGATCATATCGCAGTTATCCTCGGGAGTGGCACCCAACCATTGAGGAATAGGCATAGGAGGAATCAACTTATAGGGTTCTACGCACATGGAGAACTTGCTGTACAGCTGGCTGTAGGATTCAGCGCCGCCGGCAATCATAACATCCGCAGTGCCAATCATAATGGCGGCGGCTGCGTGGTTAATGGCATCAATGGCAGAGCCGCACTGCCGCTCAATATAGCTGGTCCATACATCATAGCCCAGCTTGGATTTCAAAACGCTGAGTCTGGCCGGTGCGAAGCTGGCGTGGTCGTGGAGGGCGCTGCCCATATACACACCTTCTACCGTGCCGCCCCGTTCCAGCAGCTGGGTCTTATCAAGCAAGCCGTCAATGGCCTTGGCAGCCAAATCGGACATAGAAAACTGCCGCAGGCTGCCGCCCATCTTGCCGAAACCGGTTCTTACACCGTCTACAATAACTACAGTACGCATATTCTTACCCCCGTGTTAAAATGTTTGTTTTTGCGTGGCTGTTTGTACGTAAAAATGATAGCACCCTAAAAATAAAATGTCAACAAAATCCCCTTGTATCAGTTGTTTGTCGTTGCAACAAACAAACATTTGTAAAGATAGAATTTCTTATTTAAAAAAACATGGAAACCATGTAAAATAGACAGATATTTGGTTTGGTTCGTTGACATTTTCTGTAGCACTATCTATAATTAAAAAGGTAAAATATAAAGGAGTGATCGTATGCAAGGACCGCTTTCCGGAATCAAAGTTGTGGAAATGGCTACCTTTGTAGCAGCTCCCGTGACTGCCAGATTGCTGGCAGATATGGGCGCAGAGGTTATTAAGGTTGAGGCTCCTGTAGGTGACGGATGGCGCAAAACCGGTGTCGCCTTCAATCCCCGTTTCACACCGGAAGAAAACCCCGTATTCGATATATATAATACCGGCAAGAAGCACGTTTCGCTGAATTTGAAAACCCCGGAGGGCAAGGAAGCCTTCCATAAGCTGCTGTCCCAGGCGGATGTGTTTGTTACCAACACAAGACCCTCTGCCCTGAAGCGGCTGGGCTTTTCCTATGAGGACATCAAGGAACTGTACCCTAAGCTTGTTTATGCAATCGTCCTGGGCTACGGCGAGGAAGGCCCGGATGCACACAAGCCTGCCTTCGATACCACCGCCTTCTGGTCCCGTTCCGGCTTTTTGCGGGATTTGGCAGTGGTGGGAGAGGATTACTATCCCGTCATCGCTCCCTCCAGCGTAGGCGATACCGCCACCGGTTATCTGCTGCTGGCAGAAATCAATGCGGCGCTGCTCAATCGTATGCGTACCGGAAAGGGCGATTATGTCCGATCCACTTTGTTCCGCAACGGCATTTTCTGTATGGGTACCATGGCAATCGTTACCCAAAAGCCCTTTGGCAATACCTTCCCCAAAACCAGAGAGCAGGATGGCGCTCCCGGCGGCAGCTTCCGCTGCGCTGACAATGAATGGGTCTTCGTTTCTGTTGGCGACCCCGTGAAAAACATGCCTATCATTCACCGGATTCTGGGACTTTCCGAAGCGATGGAGGATCCTCGTTTCCGTGATGATGAAAAGTACAATAATATGAAGGAATACTACGCTCTGATCCGGGATGCTTTCCTGACAAAGCCTGCCGCAGAATGGGTAAAGCTGTTTGAAGCGGAAGATGTACCGGTGGTGCGGATGAGCCACTTCAGCGATTTGTCTGAAGATCCTCAGGCTTGGGCAAACGGCTTCCTGGAGCATGTAACCTTCCCCAGCGGCAATACCGATGTAATGCCCAGCAGCCCCATTGAAATGGGTTGCGCCCAAACACCTCCCACCGTTCCGGCTCCCGGTGTTGGCGCCCATACCTTCGAGGTTCTGGAATCCCTGGGCTATACCCGTGAGGAAGTTCAGAAAATGATGGAATCCGGTGCAGTGGTGGCGCAGTAAAGATGGAGAATATGATGCAAAAACCCTTGACCGGTGTCAAGGTTGTGGAGTTGTCCACCTTTGTTGCAGGCCCGGTTACAGCCCGATTGCTGGCAGACTTGGGCGCTGAGGTAATCAAGGTGGAGCGTCCCGAGGGGGATGCCTGGCGTGCCACCGGCATCAGCTACATACCCGGACGGTTTTCTCAGGACGAAAACCCTGTTTTTGACATTTACAATGCCGGTAAAAAGCATATTGCCCTGAACCTGAAGGTTCCGGAGGGCATGGAAGCCCTCCATAAGCTTCTGGCGGAAGCGGATGTGTTTATCACCAATATCCGTCCCAACGCCCTGAAGCGGCTGGGCCTTTCCTATGAGGATCTGAAGGAAACGTATCCTGCCTTGATTTATGGCATTCTGCTGGGCTACGGTGAAGAAGGACCGGAAGCCCGTAAGCCTGCCTTCGATACCAGTGCCTTTTGGGCAAAAAGCGGATTCCTCCGGGATCAATCCCTTGACCGGGAGGATTATGCCCCCGTGCAGCCTCCTTACAGTGTAGGCGATACCGTCACAGGCTATCTGCTGATGGGCGAGATATGCGCGGCTCTGTACCGCAAGAAGGAGACGGGGCTGGGTGACTATGTAAAGGCCGGCCTGTACCATAACAGCATTTTTGCGATGGGTACCATGGCGATTATCAACCAGCCACCCTTTGGTCGAGTGTTCCCCGCAGACCGGGCAAGCTGGGGCGGCCCTCACGGTGACTACAAATGCGCCGACGGAGAGTGGATTTACATATCCGGCTACACGGAGGCCATGTATCCCCGGCTCTACAAAATGCTTGACCGTGAGGACCTGGCAACCGACCCCCGTTATTGCACGGCTGCGCAGCGTTGGGAGAACAGACAAGCCTACTATGAGGAAATCCGTGACGCATTTCTGACGAAGCCGTCCGCCCATTGGCTGAGTCTGTCCGAGGCGTATGACCTGCCCATGACCCGTATGGGACATTTCAGCGATATTGCTGTCGATGAGCAGGCTTGGGCCAACGGGTATCTTGAAAATGTGCAGTTTCCCAGTGGCAATACCGATGTCATGCCCCGCAGCCCCATTGAGATGGACTCTGTAGGCACACTGGTAACCGTTCCGGCTCCCGGTATCGGTGCCCACAGCGCCGAAATTCTGAAAAATATAGGCTATACCGATGCCCGTATAAAAGAAATGGAAGCATCCGGTGCTGTCGTCATCGGATAAGAAAGGATGGTATCATCATGGAAATTCAAAAGATTTGTGTTGCAGGCGGCGGCCGCATGGGTCGTCAGATCGCTATGTGCGCGGCCATTTACGGCGTAGAAGCTACTGTGTATGACCTTATGGATGCGGTGCTCGCTGATGTGGAAGCATGGGCCGACGAATATCTGACCGGTCGTGTGGCAAAGGGCCGTATGACCCAGGAGCAGGTGGATGCAATCCGCACCCGTTTCCATACGGAAAAGGATTTGCAGAAGGCCGTTCAGGGTGTGGACTGCATCATTGAATGTGTCATCGAGAAGGAAGATGTAAAGCGGGAGTTCTTCAAGACCGTGGATCAGTACATTGATGAAAATGTGATCTTGGCCACCAACTCCAGCGCCATCGTTTCCTCCCAGTTTGCCGATTGCGTGAAGAACCCTTCCAAGATGTGCAACATGCATTTCTATAACCCCGCTTTGGTTATGAAGTTCGTGGAAGTGGTGCAGGGTCCTCATACCAGCGATGAAACTGCCGGCGCCGTGTATGCGCTGTGTAAGAAAATGGAGAAAATGCCCATCTGGCAGAAAAAGGAAATCCCCGGCTTTGCCGGTAACTATCTGATTGGCGGTCTGTACGAGAGAGCCAGATACCTGGTGGAGAACGGCTATTGCACCTACGAAGAAGTGGACATCGCAATGGAATACGGCTTTAACCACAAGATGGGTCCCTTCCGTCTGAACGACCTGACCGGCATCGACCTGGCCTACGACATGCTGACGAATGAGTACAAAGAAACCGGCAAGAAACCCGATATGTACGATATCTATGAGAAGATGGTGCAGGAAGGCCGTCTGGGACGCAAGGTCGGCCACGGCTTCTACGACTACGAATAAGCCCGTAAGCAGTGAAGAATGATTGGCTCTACCTGTAGCGAATGAAAAATATCAAACCGTACTTAGAACATGTCATGGGGGATACCTGGTGCATCGTCACCGGCTTTAGCCGTATCCCTCTGTATATGCCGGATCGGTCCTGCGCGATTATGATCGACTCCGGTCTGAAAAATCCGGACAGGCAGGAGATATTAGAACTTCTGGAACGGGAAAATATCCACATTTCTGCGTTGCTCACCAGCCATTATCACCGGGATCATATCGGTAATCATGCGGCAATCAAGGAAGCCCACGGTTGTAAGGTGTATATGACCCCATTTGCGGAGATAATGGGTCAGGAGCCATCCAACCTGATGGCTGTTGGCTACGAGAGCTGCACGATGTTCAAAACCCGTGGACCGTACCCCTCCTGTAAGCCGGATGGCATCATCTCTGCAGATGACACCGCCATCACCGTCTGCGGTGTTACATTCCCTCTCCTGTGGCTGCCCGGCCATGCGGTGGAGCAGGTAGGGTTTGTTACTCCCGATGGTGTCGCCTATATAGGAGATACTCTGCTCAGCGACCATGTCTTGCAGGCGGTCAAACTGCCCTATTATACCTGCCTGTGGCTGGATCTGCAGGCCAAGGAATCCTTGCGGGAACTGCAATATAAACGTTATATTGTGGCTCATAACGGGGTCTATGATGAAATCGGTGGCCTGATTGACCGCAATATTGCCAATGCACATGAGAAGTTGGCCATTGTTGAGAAATTGGCTGACCGTTGGCAGACGCTGGAGCAGATATGTGCGGCTGTGATGAACTATTTTGGCTTTGATCTGAATTCGGTTGCCAAAGTGGTTGGCTCCAAGCGGAATATTCAGGTTTTGGTAGAATATCTGGTGGAGGAAGAAAGACTCACCGTCCGTGTCCGCGATGGTTATGTGGAATACATTGCAGCAAAATAAGAAAAATGCCTTCAGCCAAACGGCTGAAGGCGCGAAAAACACTCCCCCTGCGCCATGACGGTGCGGGGGGATTTTCGTGAGGAACACAGAAAAGGGCTGTTCTCCAAAGCTTCGCTTTATGGCAGAATCCTTTTGCGCTTTCTTTTTTGAAGAAAGTATGCTATAATGATTTCGTATAACAAAAAGGAGGTGCTTTGGTGAAGAAAATATGCAAAGCCGCAGGGCGGCCGGCGCTGCTGTTGGCGCTTTGTATGGTGCTTTCCGTTTCTGTGTTTGCCAACAGCACCGAAGCGGCCTCGAAGAGCTGCTGCAGTTTGCCGCTGATCTACGGTATTATTGCATGCCTGTCCCTGCTTCTTCTGCTGGGGTACGGACTGCTCCATCCCCGTAAGGAAAAATGGTTCCTGGTTTTGTTCTCATCGGTCTTTGTGACGAACCTTGGTTATTTTGTTCTGGCGGTCTCGAGGACTTTGGGCGAAGCCATGCTGGCAAACCGCATTGCTTATCTTGGCTCTGTGTGTCTGCCCCTTTGCATGCTGATGATCATTCTGGAACTGTGTGAGATGCGGCCCCGTAAGGCGATTACGGGTGTACTCATCGGGATCAGCGCGTTGGTCTTTTTGCTGGCTGCCAGCGGCGGCTACCTGCAGCTGTATTATAAGGAAGTCTCCATGGAGATCATAAACGGCGCGGCCAAGCTGCACAAGGTCTACGGCCCCTTGCACAGCGTGTATTTCATTTATCTGCTGGCATACCTTGCGGCTATGGTGAGTGTGATCGCCTATGCAGCCGCAAAGAAAAAAGGTCGGCTGCGGAAGTTTGCTCCGATCATGTGCACGGTGGTTCTGCTGAACATGGCCATATGGTTTGTGGAGCAGCAGATCGACTGGGATTTTGAGTTTCTGTCTGTTTCCTACATTGTTTCGGAGCTGCTGCTTTTGCTGCTGCATAATGTTTTGCCGGAGCTTGAAGTTTCGCCTCAGCCGGGTTCCGATCCTTATATTCTGTGTCCGCAGTTGGCGGAGCTGACCCAACGGGAAATGGATGTGCTGAAGCTGATTTTGGAGAATAAAAAGCGCAAAGAGATTGCCGAGGAACTGTTTGTGACTGAAAATACCGTCAAAAAACACACAGCACATATCTATGAAAAACTGGAAATTGCTGACCGCAGTGAGCTTCTTCTGAAGCTGGGCGGAACAAGCTTATAAACGAAAAAGTGACCGGACACAGGTTGTCCGGTCACTTTTTTATGCCTATGCAGGATGTACAAATGCCAAGACAGGGGTTTGGACATCCTGCATATTACCCATAAGGGTAATATGAAAAATCACCCTTGCATTACCCGGAAAAGTGTCCGCTGGGGTGACGATTTAAGGGCCTCACAGGCAGTAAAATAGAAGCAGGAACAACGAAGATCCTGCGAACCCAATGAACGGCGCAACAAAAAGGTGGTGAAAGGATGCGTCATGTTACGAAGGAATTATTGACAGACTGCTCGACACCTGTCTCGTTTTGTTTTTCTATGCACTGTCGGGAATGTGGCAAAGAGTGGAGCAGTACACCTGTGACCTTCTCTAAGGCCGGAATCGAACCGGGGACAGAGGGGAAAAAAGTCATTTTTGACGCTCTGTACCAGAGAGAAAAGACAGCTGCACTGGAAAAGGCAGTGGAAGAAGCGTCCAATGTCTTTAACCAATGCCCCATCTGCAGACGGCTGGTATGCGATTACTGTTTCCTGATCTGTGATGATCTGGATCTTTGCGTGTCCTGCGCCACAAAGCTGCAGGAAAAAGGTGAACCTGTCATGCAATACGCATGACAAGATGTAAAAGGAGATTAAACTATGGGTCTTTTGAAAGCTGCATTCGGTGCTGCCGGCGGCGTGCTGGCTGACCAGTGGAAGGATTATTTTGTGGCAGATGCTTTGCCTGCCGATGTTCTGGTTCGGAAGGGTCAGAAGAAGGCAGGAGGCCGTTCCTCCAACACCAAGGGTACCGACAACATCATTACCTCCGGCTCTGTGATTGTGGTGCAGGAAGGTCAGTGTATGATGGTCGTCGATCAGGGTCAGATCGTGGAATTTGCCGCCGAACCCGGTGAGTATACATACGATGCCTCCACCGAACCCACCATTTTCTGCGGTGATCTGGGCGAGGGAATCAAGAAGTCTTTTGCCGCTCTGGGTAAGCGTTTCACCTTCGGCGGTGAGCCTGCCAAGGATCAGAGAGTTTATTTCTTCAATACCAAGGAGATCATGGGCAACAAGTACGGCACACCCGCTCCCATCTCCATTACGGCGCTGATAGACCGTGCCGTTTCCAGAACTCTGACC
>JAZNLL010000013.1:0-2470 GCA_045579045.1 Candidatus Avilachnospira sp. | reverse complement strand
CAATTACTCTTTTGGTGTCTGCGTCTACAATTGATGATCCAGATATTACTGCGCACATTTTGTACATGGAAGCAGGCTCTATCAATATGGGAACAAACTCACCTTTGGCTGCTGATGCCGTATATTGGGTATAGAATCTTTTTAAGTTGGGTTGGCTTTTAGCTTTTGGTGAAAAGAAATGAGAATCTGAATCCATGAGGATTTGCAGCGGGAGAGGTGCTTTTTTGCATCGGCGCAGTTTTCTCTGCCTTTTTCTCTTGAGGAAGGGTTAATCCTATGGTATAATCCGAATTAGAAAAGGCGAAAAAACAGGAAAAGTGGTGGATTTTTTGTATTATCGGCATAATTTGGATTACCAATACCCGGAAAAAAGCGATGAGCATATGATCGGCGTAAAGCATCTGCGGGATGTGGTGCTGGATGAAGACTATCCTTATCTGCAAAAGAGCCTTTGGTTCAAGTGCCAGCGCATTCTGCTGCACATCTGCCAGGTTACGCTGATTCCCATTGTCATGTGGGTTCGCCATGGCCTGCATATCCACGGAAGAGAAAAGCTGAAGACCTATCGGGACTTATTCAAGGACGGTTTGATCACCATCGCAAACCATGTGCTGATGTGGGATTTCATTTGCATCATGGTGGCGCTGCGGCCTAGACTGGGCTATTTTCCTGCCTGGAAGACCAACCTGGAAGGCCCCAACGGACCCTTGATCCGTATGGCTGGCGGCATTCCTATCCCCACGGACAGCTACCGCTCCATGGTGAAGTTTAAGGGCGCCATGGAGGAAGTACTGGAGCAGGGTAAGTGGCTGCACTTTTTCCCAGAAGGCTCCATGTGGTTCTATTACCCCGACATCCGCCCCTTAAAAAAGGCAGTGTTTAAGTACGCGGTGACCTTTGACCGGCCGATTCTGCCCATCACCCTGTCTTTCCGCCCCAGAACGGGTCTTTGGAAGCTGATCGGTAAGAGTCCTCTGGTTGACCTGAACATCGGCGACCCCATTTTCCATGATAAGGAGCTGCCCAGGCTGGAAGCCGTCAAGAAAATGCAGCGGGATGCCTACCATATTATGCAGCAGATGAACGGGATCCACCCGGGAGACCCTACTTACAGCATGGATTTGAATGTAGAGACCTATCAGAAAACCATGTAAGAACCATACAAAGGGACACCCGCAGCCAAAGGGTGTCCTTTTTGCTGTACATTGTCCGTAAAATGTTGTAAAACCGGAAAAATATTAATGCAGAAAAAATAAGAAGAAACTTATGGATAATATCCGAAATGCTGTTTATTAATGTTTCGGAACGTTTGATTTTACGGGGCAATTTCCCAAAAATAGGAAATTGCTATTGGAAACTCTGAATAAACACGAAAAAGAATTTGCGAAAAAATACGAAACATTCTGCGAAAATACGTGCATATCCCTGTGTTTTCTCAATTTTATGAGGCTGAAATTAAACTTTACAAGAATTGCTATTTATGGTAAACTGTTTATGAATATCGGCAGTATCTTTTCTGCCATATCAATAATTTTTAGGAGGAAACACAATGAAAAAGATTCTCGCATTGGTCCTGGCAATCGTTATGGTCTTTGGCCTGGTTGCTTGTGGCGGTGGTGCTAGCGGCCCCAAGACCTACAAGGTCGGCGTTGCTATCTACCAGTACAACGACAACTTCATGACCCTGTACCGTCAGGAGATTGAAAACTACTTCAAGTCCCTGGAGACTGAAGATGTCAAGTACGAAATCACCATGGTCGACGGCAAGAACGATATGGCTGAGCAGACCAACCAGATCGATACCTTCATCACTCAGAAGATGGACGTTATCATCTGCAACCTGGTTCAGACCTCTTCTGCTGAAGTCATCATCGACAAGGTCGTCGCTGCTGACATCCCCCTGATCCTCATCAACCGCGAGCCTCTGGGCGAAAACGGTGACGAGTCCTACGAGGGCATCATCAACAACGAGAAGGTTTGCTACGTTGGTGCAGACGCTCGTCAGTCCGGTACCTACCAGGGCGAAATCGTTCTGGCTCTGGACAACAAGGGCGACATCAACGGTGACGGTGTTGTTAAGTACGTCATGGTTGTTGGTGACCCCGAGAACCCCGATGCTCAGTACCGTACTGAGTTCTCCATCAAGGCTATGACCGACGCTGGTATGGCTGTTGAGTGCCTGGTTGAGAACGTTGGTAACTGGGACCAGGCTAAGGGCAACGAAATCGTTGACGCAGCTCTGGCACAGTACGGCGATGAGATTGAAGTCGTCTTCTGTAACAATGACGGCATGGCTCTGGGCGCAGCTGCTGCTATCGAAAAGCACGGCCGCGTTGTTGGCGAAGACATCTACCTGCTGGGTGTTGACGCTCTGACCGAGTGCCAGGATATGGTTAAGGCCGGCACCATGACCGGTACCGTTCTGAACGACCACATTGGCCAGTCTCACGCTGCTGTTGACGCAGCTATC
>JAZNLL010000012.1:0-12912 GCA_045579045.1 Candidatus Avilachnospira sp. | reverse complement strand
GTGGAGATCGTCGACTGAGAAAAATCCAGCTGCGAAAGCAGCTGGATTTTTTGTTGCAGAGAGGACGGATTGCCACGCAGCTACGCTGCTCGCAATGACCTGTTTTAGGGAGTGTCATTCCGAGGCTGGCTTGCCAGCCGTGGGAATCCGTATCTTATCCCATAAAGTCGATGGCGTTGGCGCAGATGAAGTAGAAGCGGTTGTCGGTGCTGTTGGCCATGACCAGAATGCTGCCGATCTGACCGATAATGGTGCTGTTCTGTACAACCAAAGGCCCTGCAATCACGGTGGAGGCACGGACAGCGGCGGCAGTGGTCAATGCATCTGCCACGGAGCAGCAGTCATTGTGCTTCTGAGGACGCAGCAGCTGACCGAGGGTCTGGCTGATGGTCTGGAAGTTGGTGGCGATGGGTTCTGTGGTAGTGGCAGCGGCATCGAAGGTAATGGCGGTCAGTCGGCACAGGGCGGCCTGGGTCACAATGGGAGCCAGGGCAACGCCGTCTGTCTCTGCCGGATACAGCGTGCCGGAAACGGTGATGGTCTCACAGCTGTCGCCGCCGCAGGTGTAGGTACCGGCAGGTGCTGTCAGATTGTCGCTGGGGGTGGTACCGGCCGGCGGTGTCGTCAGAGGTGTGCCAAGCACATAATCGTCAGTCACAAAAGCAAAGGTGGCAAAATCTACCAGAAGCCGCAGCTGAGGGCAGCAGATCAGCTCCAAAGCCTTTCGGAAATCCTCACCGCAAGGGCAGCAGGGACGCTGAGGCGGGATCGGCGGTGTGGGCTGCGGACAGGGATTGCAGCCGGTGTTGGTGCAGCAGTAATTATTCAAAAAGATCACTCCCCGGAGTTTGATTCATCCAATTCTATGCGGAAAGCCGATCTTTTGTTACAGTTTTTCCTTGTTCCCCGGACAGACCTGTGGTATGATAGAATTGAGGTGAAACCATGAAGCGAATCGTTTTGCTGGTGCTGGTTCTGCTGCTGGCTTGCCCGGTGTGGGCACAGAATGCATCGGAGTTGGTGCCTGCCATAGAGGAATATATGGCGGAGCATGGCTTGAATGCGCAGAATTTCTCCATGTCCTACTACAATACCGTCACCGGCGAAAGCTATGCTTTCAACGATAAGAAATTCATGGTGGCGGCCAGCACATTTAAAGTGCCGGTGAATATGTATTATTACGAACTGGAGGCAGCCGGAGAGATCGAACCGGATGCTGTCCTGCCCAGAGTGGGTGTTGCTCTGGACAAAGCCCATGAGCTGAGCCTGGTGGAATCCAACAACGAAGTTTCTCTCGGTATGCTTTATACCATCGGAGACGGTGTATTTGCAGATTACAAGACTGCAATGCGCAAATATTTCACCATGGAAGATGGGGAGATCGATTATATTTACTATGCCGATAATTACTATTGCACCCATATGATGATGGATGCCCTAAAATATCTCTACGAGAACCGGGAACTGTTTTCGGAGATGATCGGCTATATGAAGCAGGCACAGCAGGATCAGTATTTCTGTGCCGGAGTTACAGAGTATGAAGTGGCGCACAAGTACGGCTGGTTTGACGGTGCAGTCAACGATGTGGGCATCATTTACACCGAGCAGCCCTTCCTGCTGGCGGTCTATACCCAGGATGTCTATGGCGAAGGTGTGGTGGCAGACATTGCCGCTCTTGTGACCGAATACAATGTGGAAAAGGCAAAACCGGAAGTCATCGAAGTGGTTCTGCCTGTGGAGATGATTTCCGAGGAGGAAGAACAGCCGGAGGAACTGCCGGTGATGGAAGAAGAACAGCCCGAAGAAGTGCCTGCGGAACCGGAAGAAGCCGAGACCTTTGTCTGGTGGATGGTGCCTGTGGCTTTGGGTGTGTTTTTACTGGGCGGCGGCGGAACGGTGCTGCTGACCAGAAAAAAGTGGATGCAGCAGATGCTGCAGGAAGAAGAAAATCCGGAGCAAGATGACCCCCTGTGAGGAGAAACCCTATGGCGAAAAAAGGAAAGTTTGAAGAACCAAGAGTGATGCCTGTCATGACAGAGGAAATCCCGGAACGGCCTCCCGTTTTTCTGTGGATCATTCCCCTTTGTCTGGCAATTGTATTGCTGGTTGTGATATTGTTCGGTGCAAGTCTGAAAAACGGAAAGACCATCTACCCCAATGTCCGTGTGGCCGGTGTGGATGTGGGCGGTATGACTGCCGCCGAAGCGCAGGAACTGGTCGAGAAAACGGTGGAAGAATCCTATCGGGAACAGACGCTGGAAGTGATTTTGCCGGATCGGACTCTGCACTTTGAGCCGGAAAAACTCAAAGTGTCGATTCATGCAGAACAGGCTGTGAAAGAGGCTATGGCATACGGTCGTGATGGCGGAATATTCCGTGCGATGATCCGATATCTGGTCAATATGCAATCGATTTATACGGTGGGACTGGAAACTGCGTTGGATATGAATACGGATTACTTGAAACGTGTGATCCAGCAGGCTGCCGATGAAGCCAGAATCGCACCTATCCATACGACCGCAATGGTAAATGCGGATATGACGATGCTGACCATTACTGTGGGAAGCTACGGGCGGGGTCTGGATGAAGACGACCTCTATCATGAAGTATGCCGGGCCATTCAATTGGGCGATATGGCTCCTATCACATGGCAGTATGAGGAAATTGCCCATGAAAAGGTAAACCTGTCGGACATCCGGGAAAGACTGGAGGCAACGGCGGTGGATGCCCGTTATGATGCGGAAAACCGTCAGATCGTTCCTCACGTCAACGGTCATACCTTTGACGAGGAACAGGTTTTGAAAGATCATCCGAGAAACAGATCGGGAGATCGGATCGAGATCCCGCTGGAAGAATTTCTTCCGGCGGTGACCACCGGCAAACTGACGTATCAGATGTTCGGCGAAATTCTGGAACAGCGTTCCAGCGTGTATGTCAACAATCCCCAGAGAACGGAAAATCTCCGTCTGGCCTGCGAGGCCATCAACGGCACCATCCTCAATCCCGGAGAAGTGTTCTCGTTCAATGACGTCGTCGGAGAGCGGACGGAGGAAAAGGGCTATCAGCCCGCCACCATCTATGACGGCGAAGGCGACAGCGTGGACGGTGTCGGCGGCGGTGTCTGTCAGGTGGCTTCCACTATCTACTATGCCGCGTTGTATATGGACCTGCCTACCCTTATGCGGGAACCCCATATGTATGAAGTGACTTATGTCCCGGTCGGCTGCGATGCCACCATTTTCTGGGATTCGGGCCTGGATTACAAGTTCCGCAACAATCGGGAAAATCCCATTAAAATTCAAGCCAATATCGATGGCGGCAAGGTCAATATCACCTTCTGGGGTGTCAAGGAATCGGATAACTATGTGGAACTGTCCAAGCCGGTGGTTCTGGAGACGTGGAACGATGAAGATGTGGAAGAAGTGGATGTGACCAAGCCTGTAGGCTTCCGGGAACAGAAGCAGACAGCTTATACCGGCTCCAAGGTGGAAGTGACCAGAAAGGTCTTTGACGGCAGCGGAAAGCTGCTGCGGGAAGAAAAACTGGAGAGCTCCTATAAGAGCCGACCCAATATTTATATTGTCGGTCCCGGTGAGGAACAGCCACCCGCAGAAGAACAGTCGGCTGAAAATGTGGGAACGACGGAAGAAGGAGCAACCTATGAGAGCGGTTGATCTCATTGCAAAAAAACGGGATGGACAGGTCTTGACGGAGGCGGAGATCCGCTTTCTCATTCAAGGCTATACCGACGGTTCCATTCCCGATTATCAGATGTCCGCCTGGGCCATGGCAGTCTGCTTTCGGGGCATGACTGCGGAGGAAACGGCGGTGCTGACCGATGCTATGATGCGCTCCGGTGATACGGTGGATCTGAGCTGCTTTGGGGATTTCTCTGTGGATAAGCACTCCACCGGTGGTGTGGGCGATAAGACTACCCTCATCGTGGCACCTATTGTGGCTGCATTGGGCGGTAAAATGGCAAAAATGTCCGGCAGAGGTCTGGGGCATACCGGCGGTACGGTGGATAAACTGGAAGCCATCCCCGGATTTTCCACCACCCTCACACCGGAAGCGTTCCGCCGTCAGGTGGAGGAAGTGGGTGTGGCGGTCATCGGTCAGTCCGGTGATCTGACACCGGCAGATAAAAAGCTCTATGCTCTCCGGGATGTGACAGCAACGGTGGATTCCATCCCCCTCATTGCATCCTCCGTCATGTCCAAAAAGCTGGCAGCCGGGGCGAAATCCATGGTTCTGGATGTGAAATGCGGTTCCGGTGCTTTCATGAAAACCAAAGAGGACGGTCTTGCGCTGGCAAGAGCCATGGTGGACATCGGCAAGGCCTGCGGCAGAAATGTGGCCGCGCTTTTGACCAACATGGATATCCCTTTGGGTGATTGTATCGGTAATGCCTTGGAGGTTCGGGAAGCTGCGGAAGTCCTCAAGGGCAAGCAGGGAGACCTGAGAGAGCTGTGCGCGGCACTGGCGGCAGAGCTGCTGTGCCTGTGCCATGGCTGGTCGGAACAGGAATCGATGGGAAAAGTCCTTCATGCATTGGATAGTGGTCTTGCCATGGAGACCCGTGACCGCTGGATCGCGGCGCAGGGCGGTGATCCCGACCTTTCCAAGCTGCCCACAGCATCGGTGCAGGAACCGATTTTGGCAGAACGGAGCGGCTTCATCACCCATATGGATGCGGCACAGGTAGGTGTGGCATCTTCTCTGCTGGGAGCCGGACGTATGAAAAAGGACGATGCCATCGACTATGGTGCAGGCATCGTGCTGAACAGGAAGACCGGCGATTTTGTGGAAGCCGGTGAGCCGTTGGCATGGCTGCACACCAATGACAGAAGCTTACTGGCTGCTGCAAAAAACAGATTCTCTTCCGCTCTGCAATGGGGCGAAGAAAAACCTGCCATGGATGGGCTGATTTTTGACATTATCAGATAACAAAAAATCTCGCTGCGAAAAACAGCGGGGTTTTAATGTTCTTACTGATACTTGGTGATGCTTTCGGGCAGGGCGGCGGGATCGCCGGAGACGGAGATGGTGAATTTCAGACCGTGGGTCTTGCCAAAGGCATCGCACCATGCCAGGAAGGCGGCGGTGGCATCATCATCGCTGGTGCCGGACAGCTTGTAGAGATTGTCGATGAAAACACGGGTAATATCAAAGTTGCCTGCGTGCAGACCGCTGATGAAGCCCTTCAGGAACTCGTAGCTGCCGATTGCATATTCGCTGGCATTAATCAAACGGACACGGTAATCCACATCGAAAGTCAGAGCATTGCCCTTTTCGATACAGACCACGCTGCCGGTTTCTTCTTTAATTGCGGAATTGATGGAATCGATGAGCTGTTTGGTCTTACCGGAACCCTTCAGACCTAAAATAACCTTAACCATAGGAAAAACCTCCTTATTTGCCATAGGGGAGCTCGTCCCCCTTTTTAACATTCTAACAGCTTTGCCACACAATTACAAGTGTCACTTTTACCGAAAAACAGCCTTCAAATTCTCTATTCCGCCTTGCCCATGGCATCCATGGCAGAAACGACAGTGGAAGAAGCCGTCTCAGTAAAGGGGTCTCGGCCTGCCACCTGTGCGGTAAGGGCGGCGGAAAGCTCGAAGAAATAGAACAGCTCGCCCAGTGCCTGTGCGGAAAGCTCACCGGCATGGACATCCAGAATGGGGATGCCGGCGCTGTTGTGGGTCTCCAGAGCAGCAGTCATGACGCTGTTTTCCACAAAGTCCAGATGCTTGCCGGAGAGGAAACCCAGTCCGTCATAATCCTTCCAGTCCATTTCCACGGGGATGCGCTTGGAGATGGGATCAAAGCGGACAAAAGTCTCGAAGACGTTGTCGGCAGCGAAGAGTGCCTGCTCCGTGCCGTCCAGATCAGCGGGAAGCAGCAGACTGTCGGAGAAAATAGCTGCGCCTTCGTGGCGGAGAACATACTTCTGCCACCAACGGCTCAATTCCAGCAGGCTGCTGTCGGCAAAGCAGAGCAGTTCCCGGTTTTTGCCCTTGGTGGGCAGGACGGTTCTGGCGGCGGCATAGAGCCATGCGGGATTTTCGAAGGAACGGATGTCCAGTTCCCGATAGCTTTCGGCAGCGCCTTCCAGAACGCAGAGCGGGTCGATGCCGGCCACAGCCATGGGCACCAGAGCTGCAGAGGTCAGAGCGGAGCAGGTGCCGCCCATGTAGGTGGGCATGGGGAACAGCTCGAAGCCTTCCTCCTGACCCATTTTGTGCATGGGTGTGCCAACGGGTGTGGCAACGCTGATGCGCTCTTTGGCTTGGGGGCCGTATTTCCGCTCCATCATCCAGCGGAGACTGCGGGCTGCGATGTTGGAGGCCAATTCTGTGCCGGTGGGGGAGATGATGAACAGGGAGTAATCCCGTTCCGTCAGAAGCTGCTGCAGCTCCACCCAGTTGCGCCCGGAAAGGCTTTCACCCACGAAAAATACCTGAGGACGGGTCAGCAGATTTCTGTTTGCGCCGCCGTAGCAGGTGATGGCGGCACGGGCGGCATTGTAGCTGTCACCGCTGCCGCAGACGATCAGCACATCCGATTGATTGCAGATTTGATCGCATTTGCGGCGGATGGAGTGAATCAGCCGCCCGTTGATGCTGTCCGGCAGGCCCAGCCAGCCCAGAAAATCCGGCCCTTCCGGTTCGTTGCTCCGCAAAAGCTGATGGGCGTCAAAAATCTCTTTTTCACTGCCCAGCAGTTCCGGCAGCGTCACGCAGGTCCAAACATTGGAAATATCCAGTTCGATCATGGCAGGGCCTCCTTTTGTATTGGGTATATTTTACCACGATTAGGAGCAATTGACAATTAATAAATAAGTCAGAATCAAAGAGACGAGTTTCCGAGGAAACTCGTCTCTTTTCCATAACATTTTCGAAGAAAATATTTCACAGGCGAAGCCTATTTCACACGCCGTCAGGCGTATTTCACAGATTTGCAGAGCAAATCTATTTCACCAAAGCTTAAGCGGTGGGTTGGTTGGCAGCTTCGATGATCTTGACGAACTTCTCGGGAACCAGGGAAGCGCCGCCGATGAGGCCGCCGTCGATGTCGGGCTGTGCCAGCAGTTCGTAGGCGTTCTTTTCGTTCATGGAACCGCCGTAGAGGATGGAGGTTGCACGGGCGATCTTGGCACCGAACAGCTTGCGGATGACGGTGCGGATGTGCTCGCAGACTTCCTCAGCCTGCTCGGGGGTAGCGGTCTTGCCGGTGCCGATGGCCCAGATGGGCTCGTAGGCGATGACGATCTTGCGGATCTTCTCTTCGGCAACACCGTTCAGACCGGCCTTGATCTGCATGGTGATCCACTCTTCGGTGATACCGGTCTCACGCTGCTCCAGGCTTTCGCCCACGCACATGATGGGGATCAGATCGGCAGCCAGAGCAGCCTTGACCTTGGCGTTGACATCGGCATCGGTCTCGCCCATAGCGCGGCGCTCGGAGTGGCCGATGATGACATACTTGCAGCCGGCGTCAACCAGCATGTTGGTAGCGATTTCGCCGGTGTATGCACCGGAAGCGTTGGCGTTACAGTTTTCTGCACCGATGCCCACGCGGGTCTCACGCATGGCGCGGACAGCAGCGGGGATGCAAACGGCGGGAACACAGATGGCCACATCGCACCAGCGACCCTTGGGCATCATGGCCTTGAACTCGGTCATGAAAGTCTTGGTCTCGGAGGGGGTCTTGTTCATCTTCCAGTTGGCGGCGATGACCGTCTTACGATACTTTCTGTTCATATCTAAAATCTCCTTGTCGTTAGGGGTAAATTACTTGTCCTGCAGGCAGGCGATACCAGGAAGTTCCAGACCTTCCAGGAACTCCAGGGAAGCGCCGCCGCCGGTGGAAATGTGGGTGATCTTGTCAGCGTAGCCCAGCTGCTCGCAGGCTGCTGCGGAGTCGCCGCCGCCAACGATGGTGGTAGCTTTGGAAGCTGCCAGAGCTTCGGCAACAGCGATGGTGCCCTTTGCCAGAGTGGGGTTCTCGAACACGCCCATGGGGCCGTTCCAGACAACAGTTTTGGCGCTCTTCACAGCGTCAGCAAACAGCTCGCGGGTCTTTTCACCGATATCCAGACCTTCCTTGTCATCGGGAATGGCGTCAGCGGAAACGGTAGCCACTTCAATGGGGCCGTCGATGGGGTTGGGGAAGCCGTCAGCAACAACGACATCGATGGGCAGCAGGAGCTTGACACCCTTGGCTTCAGCCTTGGCCATCATTTCCTTGCAGTAGTCAATCTTCTCGGTGTCCAGCAGGGACTTGCCGACAGTGTAGCCCTTGGCAGCCTGGAAGGTATAAGCCATACCGCCGCCGATGATGAGGGTATCGACCTTCTCCAGCAGGTTATTGATAACATTGAGCTTGTCGGAGACCTTTGCGCCGCCCAGAATGGCGACGAAGGGACGCTCGGGATCAGCCAGAGCCTTGCCCATGATGCCGATTTCCTTCTCGATCAGATAGCCGCAGGCAGCAGGCAGATAGTCAGCCACACCGGCGGTGGAGGAGTGAGCGCGATGAGCGGTACCGAAAGCATCGTTGACGAAGATGTCAGCCATGGAAGCCAGCTTCTTGCTCAGCTCGGCATCGTTCTTGGTCTCGCCCTTTTCAAAACGGGTGTTCTCCAGCAGCATGACCTGACCGTTCTCCAGAGCGGCAGCCTTGGCCTGTGCGTCTTCGCCGGCAACATCCTTGGCCATGATAACGGTCTGACCCAGCAGCTCGGACAGACGGTCAGCGACCACCTGCAGGCTCAGCTCGGGCTTCACTTCGCCCTTGGGCTTGCCCATGTGGGAGCAAAGGATGACCTTTGCACCGTTCTTGACCAGATACTGGATGGTAGGCAGAGCAGCAACGATACGCTTGTCGCTGGTGATGACACCGCCCTTGGTGGGCACGTTGAAGTCGCAACGGCACAGCACACGCTTGCCGGTGACCTGAATGTCTTCTACGGATTTCTTGTTATAATTCATTGGGGTTCCTCCTAAAAATAATTCTGTTTAGTCGTTCCAATGGGTCATGGCTCCCTGAGCCATCAGATGTGGAAATTCCTGCTGCCGCAGGGCCTCAAAGACCACCACAGCTACAGAATTGCTTAAATTCAGACTTCTGGCCTCTTCCCGGATGGGGATTCGAAGGCAGCGGTCACGGTGCTGTGCCAGCAGGGTTTCCGGCAGACCTTTCGTTTCCTTTCCGAACAGCAGCCAGCAGTCGGCGGAAAAAGCTGCTTCGGCATAGCTTCTCGGTGCCTTGGTCGTCATGAGCCACAAATCTTCTGCTCCGGTTTTTCGGAAGAAATCTTCCAGATCTTCGTATACCCGTACATCCACCAGATGCCAGTAGTCCAGTCCGGCACGCTTGACAGCTTTGTCGGAAATATCAAAGCCCAGGGGCTTGATGAGATGGAGCACACTGCCGGTGGCAGCACAGGTCCGTGCGATGTTGCCGGTGTTTGCAGGGATCTCCGGTTCTACCAATACAATGTTCAGCATTTGCCTCAGTCGCCTTTCTTTCTGTGGATTATTTTAGGGGAAAAAGTACAGAAATGCAAACGTTTTTGAGGAATAATTTTACTTTTTATGTTATTTCCAATAATAAGAGCCTCTGTATGGTCATATTTTGTTACTATTACCGAATGGCGAAACGGTTTTGTGAAAAATCGGTGAACATTTGAGAGCCAAAAACGCATAAAAACAGACGGAACTGCCCAGACTATTCCAAAACAGGAGGTGGTTGGGTGGAATATCCGAAGGGTATCTCGGCAGAGCATGTGCAGCAGGTGTTCCGGGATGCAGCCGATCTGGTGGTGCGTCCGCTGGAACTGGACGGCAACCGGGCAACGGCATTTTTTATTGACGGTCTGACCTCCGGCTCGGAGATTGCCGATTTTGTCCTGCATCCCATTTCTCAGCATCTGCACGGTTCAGTCGAAGAAATGTATGCACGATGTCTCGATGGTACGGTCTATTCTGCTGTGGCAAAGCCCGTGGAGGATCTGGAAAGTCTGTGCAGACTGCTGGTCAACGGCTTTTGCGTGGTTGTCTTTGAGGGACTGGAACTGGCGGTGGCCTTTGAGGCCAAAACGGGAGAAAAGCGTTCTCCTGCGCCGCCGGACGTGGAAAATACAGTCAAAGGCCCCAAAGATGCCTTCACTGAAACCGTTCGCACCAACACCAGCCTTCTGCGGCGGCACCTGCGGTCGCCCTGGCTTCGAATCTACGAGACGCAAGTGGGCAGCCAGAGTCTGACCAATGTGGCGGTGGTATGGGTGGAAGGCATTACGCCACCCAATCTGGTGGCAAGAATGAAGAAACGGCTGGCGGAGATCAAGGTAGACGGTTTTCTGACGCCGGCTGCTGTAGAGGAATATATCACCGGGTCGAGAAATACGGCATTTCCGCTGCTGCAGTATACGGAACGGACGGACAAATTCAGCAGCGGACTTCTGGACGGACGGGTGGGGCTGTTGGTGGACGGTCTGCCTCTGGGCTATCTGGCACCGGTGGATCTGGCAGGGTTTCTCACCTCTCCGGAGGATCAGGGCATGGACTTTGTCTCTGCATCCTGCGTCCGGGTTTTGCGGTATGGAGCATTGCTCATCAGTTTGCTGTTGCCGGCACTTTATGCCGCTATGGCGAGCTTTCATCAGGAAATGATTCCCACAAAGCTGCTGCTTTCCATTATAGAAAGCAAGGCGCAGGTGCCATTTCCGACCCTGTTTGAGGTCTTGGGACTGCTGATTTCTTTTGAGATTTTACAGGAGGCAGGTATCCACCTGCCCCAATCCATGGGACAGACCGTGTCTATCATCGGCGGTCTGGTGGTCGGCACGGCTGCAGTAGAGGCCAAGATTATCTCCCCAGCGGCCTTGATCGTGGTGGCGGTGGCAGGTATTTGCGGCTATGCCATCCCCGGCAGAGAAGTGGCCAATGCTGTTCGCGTCTGGAGATTTGTGCTGACAGTCTGTTCGGCAGTGGCAGGTCTGTTTGGATTGACGGTAGGATTGATCGCCCTTTTGCTGCATCTGGGAAGTTTGCAGTCTTTTGGGCGCAGCTATCTGCATCCCTTTGACCGGGCTGCCACCGGTGGCGTGGTTTTGAGAAAACGACTTATGAAACAAGAACGGGAGGAAACATGAAACAGATCGTCTGGTTCGTTTTGTTGGCAGCTGTCCTGTCTTTGACGGGGCTTCTGCCCTTTGAAAGCAATGATGTGGCCTCTCTGGTACCTGTGGAAGCGTTGACTGTGGATCTGAATGACGACCGTGTGACCCTGAAGGGAAAAGACTGCCAAGGGCATGGAACAGATTGGCAGTCAGCGTTGGAAGATCTGCGGGAAAGCGGTACCGGCACGGTCTTTCTGGGTACGGCGGAGCAGGTGGTTGTTTCTCAACGGGCGGTATCTCTGTTGCCGGATATTATCCGTAGTGAGGCGCTGCGCCCTGCTGCGGTCATCTGCGTCTGTCCCGGAGAACCGCCTGAGCCGGAGAAGGCAGCGGAATATCTCTCTGCCCACAATGTGGGCATGACCATCCAGAAGGTACAGGCGATTCTGCTCCGTGGAGAAGGAATAAAACTGCCCATGCTGGTACAAACGGAAGGAGGACTGCGGCTCTATGGTGCAGAGAATGGGTGAACGGCAGCGGTGGGCGTGGCTGGCCGGCGGACTGTCTGTCATAGTGGGGGCCTGCCTCTGCGGACTTGGCTGGATTTGGGTGCTGGCAGGCGGATTGCTTGCCGGTCTGTACTATATATATATGGACACGGCTTTACCGGCAACGGGTTTGGCAGCAATGCTGTCCAAAGGGGTGGCAGTGCTGACACTTTTATGGTTGGTACTGCTCATGGCATGGTCCGCCCATTTGGCTGACAGCGCCTTTCCGATGATCGATGGTTTTCCAGTGTTGGGCTGGACAGTTCTGGCACTGGCTGCATGGGGCAGTCGAAAGGGTGCAGCTGCCTGCGCCAGATGTGCCGGTGTATTGTGCCTGTTTCTGACTATATTATATAGTACCGTGGCAGTGTTCGCTCTGCCGGATGTCCAGTTGGGAAATTTGAAGCCCTACGGCCCTTTGCAAAACGGAATTTGGACGGCTGGTTTGTTTTTGCTGCCGGGGGTGGTGTGGTATTTGCCCTGCAGCCAAAGCAGAAAAAAGCCTGCGTGGCTTGTCGGCATCGCATTGCCGTTGGCAGCCGGTCTGTTGGCAGCGGTTACGGCAGGCGTGCTGTCACCGTTGCTGGCGGCATCACAGGCTTCGCCTTTGTATGCGCTGACCCAGTCCGTCAGTCTGTTCGGCGTGGTAGAGCGGATCGAACCGCTGCTGTCTGCGGCGTTGACCATGGGCGTGTTCTGTCTGTTATCGGCCATGGCCTGTGCAGGAAAAATACTGTTGGATCAGCTGTATATGCAGAAGTGGAACGGGGTCGCTGTCTGCGCTGCGGCAGGGGTGCTGATGGGGATCGCCGGAAAGTTCGATATTGTCGTGATAGCCATCGGCAGTTTGGTGGTTTTGTGGCTGGTTCCCTTGGCGGTTTTGGTGATGCGGAAAAAAACGTCGAAAAAAAGAAAAAAACCTGTTGACAACGGCGATTGAAGTTGCTATTATATGCAAGCTGCGTGTGAGCGTGGCTGCCATGAGCGAAAAAATTGAAAAAGAAATGAAAAAAGTTCTTGACAATGGATTTTGGTTGTGGTATTGTAAATGAGTTCCGCTGAGTTGGGAAACCGGCGATGAAGCGGTTCGATTTTCCGGTGAACGCACCGGAGTGTACCTTGTAAATTAAACAACGTAAACATGAACAAGCACCTTGGACAATTTATTAAAAGTTGTTCTTGTCAAACAGAAATGTTGAATGCGAGAATAGCCAACGAAAATTCTTGAGTATATTG
>JAZNLL010000011.1:0-4761 GCA_045579045.1 Candidatus Avilachnospira sp. | reverse complement strand
CGATGCAGAAGGCAATGTGCAGAACATCCAGGCCAGCGTTGTCTGCTATCTGAAGAGAGGTCTTGCAGGTTCTACCAATGTCAAGCAGCTCAATATGTTCAGATCTATGTACTACTACAACCAGGTTGCTAACAGCTACTTCGGTCAGTAACCAAATACGTCGACCCGGGTGCATTGCACCCGGGTCACTTTTTTGTAATTTCTGGACAAATTACATGAATTGAGACAAAAAATCCATTGCAAGCCTGCAGTTTCCTATTATAATAGAAGTGTAAAAGTGGCGAAGTGTCGCCTGTAAAGCACACGCTGAAGGAGGTATGTCCTATCAAACAGGAATCTCTGAAACTGGCCCGTGATGTCTATACCATCGAGATGGAATGCATCCGGGAAATGGAAGACTATTTTGACGAAGAAGCCTTTGCCAAAGCGGTGGAGCTTCTGAAAAACGCACCCCGCATCGGCACCGCCGGCTGCGGACATTCCGGCATCATCTGCCAGCATCTGGCCCACCTGCTCTGCTGCATCGAGCAGCCGGCAAGATTTATTTCCCCTGCCGAAGCAGTCCATGGCGCCAGCGGCTTTCTGCAGAAGGGCGATGTGATGGTTCTGGCCTCCAGAGGCGGCAAGACCAAGGAACTGATCCCCATTGCCGAGATCTGCAAGAAGAAAGAAGTTGCCATCATCGTGGTAACGGAAAACATGGACAGCGTCCTTGCCCAGATGGCAGACGTAGTGCTGAAGCAGCACGTGAACCGTGAAACGGACAAGTACAATGCCCAGGGCACCACATCCACCACGGCTCTGTGCGTCCTCTTCCACACTCTGACCACCGCTCTTATGGAAGAAACCGACTTCCGGAACGAGCAGTTTGCCCTCATTCATCCCGGCGGCGCCGTTGGCGAACGCCTCAACGAAAAGAAATAAATTTAATTTTTATACATAACAGGAGGAAAACAAAATGGAATTCAAATTTTTTCAGAAAGAGCTCGAACTGCAGTCCCGCGGCTGGATCCCCACCTTCCACGACATTTCCAAGGAAATTATCGAAATCGTTAAGGCATCCGGCGTAAAGCACGGCACCGTCTGCATCGCTTCTCACCACACCACCTGCTCCGTCATGGTTCAGGAATGCTCTCACGACATCGACTCTTTCGATATCGAGTTCCTGCAGCACGACCTGCTGGACATCATGCGTAAGATGATCCCCGACTTCGTCAACGAAGGCGACTACCGTCATCCCGGCCCCATCCACACCCAGTTCGGCAGATATGTCAACGAGCCCGGCGACTTCACCTCCATGAACACCGACGGTCATCTGCGTTCCGTTTTCTTTGGCAGAAGCGAAACCATGACCATCAAGGACGGCGAGCTTGACGGCGGCGAATTTGCCCATGTTTACTTTGTGGACTGGGATCACGTCCGTGCCCGCCGCAGACAGGTAAATGTTACCGTTATGGGTATCGGCGATGCTGAGATCGACAGAAAGTGGAACAACGGCGAAGTCATCAACACTCTCCGCAAGTACACCGACGAGGAGAAGGCTTACGACGTCCACTACACCCTGCAGCAGCAGAGATAAGGGGCAGCCATGAAGAGAGAAATCCGCGTTCCTTATTTTGAGATCGGCACCAAGAACTATATCTACGGCGATAAGGTTCTGGAATACGCGCTGGCAGCCGACGCAGCTGCCGAGAAGTATGATATCGACGTGCTGTTCATCACTCCCGCCGTGGAGATTCGCCGTGTGGTGGAAAACACCAAGCATCTGATCGTGCTGGCACCCTACATGGATACCCTCCGTCCCGGCCGCGGCATGGCAGACATTCTGCCCGAAGCCCTGAAGGCCGCAGGCGCAGAGGGCGTGGTGGTCAACCATTGCGAAAAGCCCATGTCCGTGCCCCAGATCAAGGCCACCATTGACCGCGCCCGTGAGCTGGACATGCTGGTCTTTGCCTGTGCCGATACGGTTGCCGAAGCCAAGGCTCTGGCACAGCTCCATCCCGATATCCTCAACCCCGAACCCTCCGAGCTCATCGGCGGCTCCGGCAACGGTGTCAGCGATATGGGCTATGTGAAGGAGTGCATCCGGGAGATCAAGGCCATCTATCCCGACATTCTGGTGGAACAGGCTGCCGGCATCACCAACGGTCAGCAGGTCTATGATTTCATCATGGCAGGCTCCGAAGCCGCAGGCGCTGCCTCCGGCATTATGAATGCAGCCGACCCCATCGCCATGATCGACGAAATGATCGCCGCCACCCGCCGGGCAGCGGACGACCTCAAGAAGCTGGAGGAACAGAAATGATCTACAAGGAAAAATTCAAGGTCCAGTCCAACGACAAGATGTGCACCTTCCATAACGTGACCGCACAGGCCAAGGAAGCTCTGAAGAAGTCCGGTGTCAAGAACGGTATTCTGGTGGTCTATTCCCATCATACCACCTGCGCCGTCATCACCCAGGAGTGCGCCTTCGATATGTCCATGACCGGTCTGGAGACTCTGCAGCAGGATCTGCTGGAGGTCTTTGAGGGCATCTGCCCCACCCAGCGGAAGGAAGGCATGTACCTTCATCCCGGCCCCAAGGCACTGAAGTTTGCCGAGGAGCATGACGAAGATGCCAGAGGCTGCCACAACACCGATGCCCACCTGCGCTCCTCCATCATCGGCAGAAGCGAGACCATCGTCATCGATGACGGCGAGCTGGATCTGGGCGAATTCGGCTTTATCTATTTCATCGACTTTGATACCACCCGTGCCCGTCAGAGAACGGTGCAGATCATGATCATCGGCGAGTAAACCGCCAAGGAGGAACTGTCATGAAAATCGGATTTTTGCCCCTCTATGTGAAACTGTATGACGATGTAGTTCCCAGCGTCCGTCCCAGAATGAATGCCTTCTATGAAACGGTTGCTCAGGAATTTGAAAAGCGCGGTGTGGAAGTGGTCCGTTCTCCTTTCTGCCGTCTGAAAGACGAGTTCAAGGCTGCCGTTCAGAGCTTTGAAGCAGAAGGCGCCGAAGCCATCGTCACCCTCCATATTGCCTACTCTCCCTCTCTGGAGAGCATCGAAGCCCTCAGCGATACCCAGCTGCCCATCGTGGTGCTGGATACCACCGAGACGCTGGAATTCGACAATATGCAGAGTGGCGATGAGGTCATGCACAACCATGGTATCCACGGTGTCATGGATATGTGCAGCATGCTGACCCAGAGAGGCGTGGACTATGCCATCGCCGCCGGTCATTGGAAGGAATCCAATGTCATTGACCGTGTCTGCGGACTGGCCCGTGCAGCTGTCGCTGCCAAGGCTCTGAAAAAGGCCAAGGTGGCTCTGGTCGGCGGCAACTTCGCCGGTATGGGTGACTTCCGTGTTTCCTACGGCGAGCTGGCATCCAAGTTCGGCATCGATGTGCTCCAGCCCAATGTCAAGGAACTGAAGCCTTATTTCGATGGCCTTACCGCCGAAGAAATTGCCGCTGAAAAGGCAGAAAATGCCGCCCGTTTTGACTTTTACGATAACATTATCGAGGAAGAGTACGACTTCGCTGTCCGCTCCTGTCTGGCAATGCGCAAGTATCTGCAGGAGCAGGCTCTGACCGGCTTCACCGTCAACTTCATGGGTGTCGGTGTCGACTCCACGGGCTTCAACTCCATGCCCTTCATGGAGGCCTGCAAGGCCATGGAACGGGGCATCGGCTACGCAGGCGAAGGTGACGTCATGACTGCCGCCTTTGTCGGCGCACTGCTGAACACCTATCAGGAGACCACCTTCGTGGAAATCTTCTGCCCCGACTGGAAGAATGATACCATCTTCCTGAGCCACATGGGCGAAATGAACTATCGCATCGCCGATACCAAGCCTCTGGTCGCCCGACTGGGCACCAAGTACGGCACCGGCGACGAGTATCCCTATGCAGCCTATGCCCGCATGAAGGGCGGCAAGGGTGTTTATCTGAACGTCAGCCGCTCCGCCGAGGACTATCGCCTGTTCATCGCCGAAGCCGAAATGCTCTCCTATGAAAGCGATAACTTCCCCGTCTCCATGCGTGGCTGGATGAAGCCCGATGGCTATACCATTGCCGAATTCCTGGAAGAGCACAGCCGCTGGGGTGCTACCCACCACAGCATCTTCGTCTACGGTGCCACCGCAGAGGAAATGGAATACTTCGGCAAGCTGCTGGGCATGGAAACCGTGACCTTGTAAGGTGAGTGCCATGGCAAAATACATCATCGGTCTGGATATCGGCACTTCCTCCGTCAAGGGCGTCCTCATGTCCGCTGACGGAACAGAGCAGTATCCGGGCAAAGCCTCCTTTGTTTACACCTGCCGGGATGATGGCAGCGTGGAAATTTCCGCAGAAGACTATCTGAAGGCCTGCTATGCCTGTTTGAAGGAGCTGGCTTCCAAGGTTCCTGCAGGCGGCGAACTGGCAGCGGTCTCCGCCGCTTCCGCCAGCGGCAATCTGCTTCTGCTGGATGAAAACGGCAAGCCTGCCACCCCCATTTATAACTGGCAGGATACCCGTGTTGCCGATGAACCTGCCAAGGTACTGGGTGCAGACTATGACTGGGATGCCTTCTACCGCATCAACGGCTGGGGCTTCACCTTCAACAGCTTCCCGCTGGCACAGCTGTGCTGGCAGAAGGTCCATGCTCCGGAGCGGCTGGAAAACGCCTCCAAGGTCTGCATGAGCACCGAGTATCTGTATTACAGTCTGACAGGGGAGTGGGGCATCGGTCCTTCTGCCGGTACGCCCTTCTAT
>JAZNLL010000010.1:0-9230 GCA_045579045.1 Candidatus Avilachnospira sp. | reverse complement strand
ATTTTCTTCGAAAATGATAAGGAAAAGGACAAGTTTCAACGAAACTTGTCCTTTTGATTTAATCGTCGCATAGCGACACCATCACATGCCGCAGGCATATTTCACATTGCGAAGCAATATTTCATATCTTCGCAGAAGATACTTCATGTTTCCGCAGGAAACATTTCATTGGGCCTTGGTAAAATCCCTTTTAGCAACGTCCTTTATGCGGTGTTTTTCTGCTTATTTCTGTGTTTCTGCGTAGGCATCCAGCCCATCAATGGCATCGCAAAGCATCTGACGGGTCACCTTGAAAGGAACATTGTGAATGTTCCAACGGTTCTCAAAGACCTCGTCGATCAGCAGACCAATGTTTCTGTCCCGGTTCTCCGGGATCAGCCCCAGATCTGCCGTGCAGACCGGAACACCCACATCCTTACAGAAACGGAATACCTCCGGCAGACGGGAATCCTTCTGCAGAACCAGCTGCACCAAGGCGCCGTAGCCGACACCGGTGCCGTGCATCATAGGCTTTGCATCCGGCATGGCATAGAAGCCTGCCTGCAGACCGTGAGCCACAGAGACACCGGTGCATTCAAAGCCCAGTCCGGAAAGGAGAATGGCAGCTTCTGCCACATCTTCATAATCGGCGGTGCGGCATCCGGTTCTTTGGGCTTCCATGGCTGCCCGACCCTTTTCCATCAAGATCTCATAGGACAGCTTTGCCACGGCCATGCCCAGTTGGGTGGGGCGGTAGGTGCCGCCGCCGGCATTGCAGACATTGTTATTGGCAAAGGAGGCTTCTGCTTCAATGTAGGTAGCCAAGGCATCACCGATGCCGGAAGTCAGCATGAATGCCGGGGCCTTGACGGTGATTTCCGTATCCACCACCACATAATCGGGGTTTTTGTAATGAACGATGCGGTCAAACAATGCGCCGTCGTTGTTCAGAATACTGTGAGTAGAGGTGGGTGCATCAGAGGAGAGGGCAGTGGGAACATTGATAAAGGCTTTTCGGAAATGGGCACCCACAGCCTTGTTGATGTCACAGGTCTGTCCGCCGCCAATGCCGATGAAGGTATCGGGGAGATTGGGCAAAGAGCGGGCATAATCGATCATTTCCTCCAACGCTTTGTGGCAGCATCTGCCCTTAAATTCCACCGTATAGGCGGTTACATCGCTCTTTGCAAAAATATCGGTAATTTGCTTGCCGATGGTTTCAAAAAGGAATGTATCAACGATTACCAGGGCTGTTTTGCCGTATTCTGCCGCAAATTTGGGGAGATTGTTCACTTCTCCCGGTCCCTGCACATAGCGGGAGGGGCTGCCGAAGGCTCTGGCTTCACTTGCTTTTCCTGCAGGCATAGTAGCTCTCCTTTCTCACTTGGCGGCAACGGCTTTGCGAACGGCCTCGGCAATGTGGGGAGCGGTGAGCTTGAAGCGCTCCATCAGATAATCCTGATCGCCCACTTCACCGAATTCATCCCGGATGCCAACCTTTTCCAAGGCAACGCCCACGGCGTTTTCTGCCAGAACTTCGGAAACGGCAGTCGCCAGACCGCCCTTGAGCTGATGGTTTTCGGCAGTGACGATGGCACCGGTCTCAGCAGCACACTTCAGAATACACTCTGCGTCAATGGGCTTTAGGGTGAACATATCCACCACACGGACATGGATGCCTTCTGCTTGCAGCAATTCTGCTGCCTTGATTGCTTCTGCCACCAGAATACCGCAGGTGATGATAGTGGCGTCCTTGCCGTCACGGACGGTGACGGCCTTACCGATCTCAAAATGAGAACCTTCTTCATAAATCTTCACAGTAGGTTTCCGGGTGAACCGGAGATACTGCACGCCGTAAATATCTGCCAACTGGGTGATAAGATCCTCCAGCATGACACCGTCGGAGGGCTCCAGAACCGTCACACCGGGCATGATACGCATGATACCCATGTCCTCAAAGGGCATATGAGTGCCGCCGTTGCTGGTGGCGGAAACACCGGCATCACCGCCGATGATCTTCACATTGAGCTTGGGATAAGCTGCGCACATGAAGATCTGGTCATAGACCCGTCGGGTGGCAAAGACGGAGAATGTGTTGAAATAGGGAATCAATCCGGCAACAGACATGCCGCCGGCCATACTGCAGCCGTTGGCCTCCTGAATACCCACATTGATGGCTCGATCGGGATAGGCCTGGGCAAAGGGCTTCAGACCCATGGAACTGCACAGGTCACAGTTGACGGCAACGATCTTTTCGTTCTCTGCGGCGGCACGGCACAGTGCGTTGTTGTATCTGGCACGCATTTCCAGAGAATCCATTTCCAAAACGGGACGGACTTTTACCATGTGAAATCACCTCCGGGATAGGTTCCGTCTGCAAGGCGGCGTTCGATTTCGGCGATGCTCTTTTCGCCTTCTTCATGACCGAAGGTGAGATAGTGGTTGAAATCCTGTTCCTCTGCCAGCTTTACACCCAGACCCTTGCAGGTATCCAGAATGATGCAGTGGGGCTTGCCGGGAACAGCCTTGGCAGCTTCAATGGCCTCCCAGATGGTCTGGACATCATAGCCCTTGACGGTTCTGGCATCAAAGCCGAAAGCGCGGAATTTTCCTTCCAGATCCACAGGTTCCGAGATCTGCTCCAGCTTGCCGTCCAGCTGTTTCTTGTTCCAATCCACAAAGACGATGAAGTGATCCAGCTTTTCGTGATTGGCAGTCTCGCAGGCTTCCCAAACCTGACCTTCATTGCATTCGCCGTCACCGACGATACAGTAGGTCCAGCTGTTTTTCTTCAGAATACGGTTAGCGGCAGCAATTCCCACGGCAGCGGAAATACCCTGACCCAGAGAACCGGTGCTCATGTCCACACCGGGGACGCGGAGATGATCCGCGTGGCTGGGCAGACGAGTGCCACCCTTGTTGAGGGTCTTGAGCCAGTCCCTAGGGAAGAAGCCCTTGAGCGCCAGTGCCGCATAAAGGGCAGGGGCGCAGTGGCCCTTGGAAAGCACGAACCAGTCCCGATCTTCCCACTTGGGGTTTTCGGGATCGATCTTCATCATGCCGCCATAGAGAACAGCCAGCACATCCGCAATGGAAGCGGAGCCGCCGATGTGACCGAAACCGGCCTCGGCGATGGTGCGGATGGTCCAGATTCGGATATCCGCACTGAAGCGTCTGAGTTTTTCAAAATCCATAGCGCACCTCTGTTAAATTCTCTCCACAGTGCCTTCCCAGGTGTCAATGGCCTTCTTGCGGGAGGCTTCGTCATACCAGTGCTTGGTAACGGTCTTGGCTCTGGTGTAGAACCGGACGCCGTCCAGACCCAGCACATGCTGGTCGCCGAAGAAGCTGTCCTTGTTGCCGGAGAAGGGGAAGTAGGCAGAGGGAACGGGAATACCCACATTGACACCCACCATGCCGCCGTCGGTCAGCATTTCAAACTGCCGGGCATAGTAACCGCTCTGGGTAAAGATGACGGAGCCGTTGGCAAAGGGATTGGCATTCATGATGGCCAGACCTTCTTCAAAGGTCTTGACACGCTTGATGAGGGTGACGGGGCCAAAAATCTCACGGTCACCGATGGTCATTTCGGGGGTGACCTTGTCCAGAATGGTGGGGCCTACAAAGTAACCGTTTTCGTAGCCGGGAACGGTGATGTTGCGGCCGTCCAGCACCAGCTCGGCACCTTCATCGATGCCCTTCTGGATCCAGTTGCAGACACTTTCCTTGTGCTTGGCATTGACCACGGGACCCAGCTGGGTCTCGGGATCATAGGCGCAGCCGATCTTCAGACCCATGGCCTTTTCTTTCAGCAGTGCCACAAAGCGGTCGGCAATGGATTCCTGCACCACGATAACGGGCAGAGCCATGCAGCGCATACCGGCGCAGCCATAGGTGGAGTTGATGATGGCATTGACGGAGCTCTCCAGATCGCAGTCTTCCAGAACCAGAGCATGGTTCTTGGCTTCGCACTGGGCCTGTACCCGCTTGCCGTGGGCAGCGGCCACAGAGTAGATGTGCTTGCCGATGTCCGTGGAACCGACGAAGGTGACGGCCTTGATTCTGGGATCGGTGAGGAACAGTTCAGATTCCTTCCGGGAGCAGGTGACCAGATTGACAACACCCTTGGGGAAGCCGCCTTCTTCATAGAACAGCTCCATAATACGCATGGAGGTCAGAGGGGTGTAGGAAGCGGCCTTAAGGACCACCGTGTTGCCGGTGGCAATGGCCAGAGGAACCATCCAGCCCCAGGGGATCATGGCAGGGAAGTTGAAAGGCACGATGCCTGCCACCACACCCAGAGGAACACGGTAGGAAGCGGTGTCAAAGCCGTTGGTAACCTGCAGGGAAGCAGCACCCTGGGTGATGAAGGGGGTGGAGCAGGCCAACTCCGTAGGCTCGATGGCCTTGAGGACATCACCTCTGGCCTCTGCCAGATTCTTGCCCAGTTCCTTGGCGCACAGAACCGTCAGCTCTTCCAGATGGTCAACCAGAATGTTTCTCCACTTGAACATCATCTGGGTGCGCTTACTCAGAGAGGTCTGAGACCACTCGGGGAAGGCGGCATGAGCGGAGGCAATGGCCTCTTCCACTTCCGCAACGGTGCAGCAGGGAACTTCGGCGATGACTTCGCCGGTGGAGGAGTCGGTGACTTCCATCCACTTGTCGGTCTTGGAATCCTTCCACTGACCGTCTACGCAGTACTTCATTCTTTGAACAGCCATAATAAAATCTCCTTTGAAATCAAATTCCAAATATCGGAATAGAATTTATGGTAATAGTTTAAACCCTCAAAAGAGGAAAGTCAATAAAAAAGGAATATAAAATATAAATTCAAAATACATTACCGATAATTAAAATTGACCATATGCATTTTGCTGTTTTTGTGCTATAATCAGTTCAAAATTTGGTATTGGAAGTGATGTTGTGGCGGTAACAAAAGGGACGGAAGCCAACCTTTCTTCGGATAAGCTGCTGAAGATCATTGAATACATGTCTGCCAACCATCTGCCCATGCGGCTGAAGGATATTTCCGACAATTTGAAAATCTCCCAGCCCACAGTGGTGCGGTATCTGCGCACCCTGTGCGAACAGGGGTATGTTTACCATGACGATTATACGGGATATTATTCCATGACCTGGAAGATCTGCCGGCTTGGCGATGCCCTCCATAGCAATCTGGTTCTGCGGAGCATGGCAGGTACGCTGCTGGCGGAGTTTGCCAACCACTATAATGTGGGCGTACTGCTGGCGGTGGAGCGGGATGGAGTCCTGACATATCTGGACTTGGTGGGTGCTCCTCACGGCAGTGTGGATACCATGCTGCGCATTGGAAAGGATGCGCCTATGCATTCCACCGGTTCCGGCAAGGTTTTGCTCAGTGCCATGACAGTCAACCGGGTGGAACAGCTTTTGGATCGGAATGGTCTGGCTCGTTTGACTGCTAAAACTATTACAGATAAAAATGCACTGTTTGCAGAATTAGAATGTGTTCGAAAGCAAGGCTTTGCCTTGGATAATGAAGAATGTGAAATGGGTCATCGCTGCGTTTCTGTGCCGCTGTATGATTATACGGGAACGGTAGCAGCGGCGATCAGTGCTTTTGATTCCACAGAATTGCTGACAGATGAACACATTGCAAACAGCGTCCTTCCCGGTCTGCGGGAACTGGCAGAAAAACTCTCTTTCCGAATGGGATATTCTCCGAGATAACAAAGAAAAACCGCCATATGGCGGTTTTTCTTTGTTTATCAGCCCTCGGCCTTTGCTTCACAGTAGCGGCAGCGGTAGGTGCGGTTCTTTTTGTCCGTCAGCAGGAACACATGAGGCAGCTCCTGCTCCGTGCTGGTGATGCAGCGGGGGTTCTTGCAGGCAACCACATTGACCAGCCGTTCCGGCAGATCGATCTGCTTTTTTTCCACTAATTCGCCGTTACGAATGACATTGATGGTGGCATTGGGGTCCACATAACCCATGACATCCATATCGATGTCCACGGATTCGGCCACTTTAATAATATCCTTCTTGCCCATCTTACCGGAATGGACATTTTTAATGATGGCAACGGAGCAGTCCAGACGGTCCAGATGGAGCAGATTGTAGAGCTTCATGCCCTGACCGGCGGTGATATGGTCGATGACAATGCCGTTAACAATAGAATCAATTTTCATGTTTACTGCACCTCCAGGAGCTTGAGAATGAGAGCTTCACGCATATACTTGCCGTAGAGAGCCTGCTTGAAGTAGCAGGCTCTGGGATCCTTATCCACAGCCACGCTGATCTCATTGACACGGGGCAGGGGATGCATGATGATGAGATCCTTCTTGGCATTTTCCAGCTTTTCGGGAGTCAGAATGTAGCTGTCCTTCAAACGCAGATAGTCTTCCTCGTTGAAGAAGCGCTCCTTCTGCACACGGGTCATGTACAGCACATCCAGTTCGGGCATAACGGCCTCCAGATCGGTGGTCTGGACATAGGTCTTGCCGCTGGGTTTGATGTGCTCAGTCTTGACATAGCTGGGCAGCTTCAGCTCCTGGGGGGAGATGAGGACGAACTTGATGTTGTGATAGCGGCACATAGCAGCGATGAGGGAGTGGACGGTGCGTCCGAACTTCAGGTCACCGCACAGACCGATGGTCAGATTGTCGAACCGACCCTTTTCGCAGTGGATGGTCAGCAGGTCAGCCAAGGTCTGAGTGGGATGGAAGTGACCGCCGTCACCGGCGTTGATGACGGGGATGGAAGCATTCATGGCAGCAACCAGAGGAGCGCCTTCCTTGGGATGACGCATAGCCATGATGTCGGCATAGCAGGAGATCATCTTGGCAGTGTCAGCCACGCTCTCGCCCTTGGAGGCGGAGGAGGAAGCGGCAGAGGATACGCTGAGGACATTGCCGCCCAGTTCGTACATGGCAGCTTCAAAGCTCAGACGGGTACGGGTGGAAGGCTCAAAGAACATGGTAGCCAGCTTCTTGCCTTCGCACTTGTGGGCATATTTGCCGGGGTTGGCCATGATGTCTTCGGCAACGGCCACCAGTTCGTCCAGCTCTTCTACGGAAAGATCCAGAATATCAATGACACTTCTTTTCATTACTTGTTACCTCCGATCCAGCTTTCGTCAGAAGGATTGTTGCGGAACTGGATGAGTTTTGCAATATCCTCGGGTTTGATGTAGCCTTCCTGTGCAGCCACTTCGGCGATGACATCGAAGTTGGTCAGGCTGGTGTTCTCCACATTGGCGGCAGCCAGTCTGTCCAGACCCTTCTGCATGCCGTAGGTGAAGATGGAGACGATGCCCAGCACTTCGGCACCGGCCTCCCGGAGAACATTGACGACCTCAATGCAACTGCCACCGGTGGAGATCAGATCTTCCACGACCACGACCTTCTGACCGGGCTCCAGCTTGCCTTCGATCTGGTTCTGACGACCGTGGTCCTTGCTGCCGGAGCGGACATAGCCCATGGGCAGACCCAGAATGTGACCCACGATGGCGGCGTGGGCGATACCGGCGGTGGAAGTGCCCATCAGCACATCCACATCGGGATATTTTTCCTTGATGACATCGGCCAGAGCATTTTCTACATCATTGCGGACTTCGGGAGCCGTCAGGGTCAGACGGTTGTCGCAGTAGACGGGGCTCTTGATGCCGCTGGCCCAGGTGAAGGGTTCCCAGGGGCGGAAGAACACTGCCTTGATTTTCAGCAGGTCCTTGGCGATGACAATGTGTGCATCCTTCATATTGTAATCCTCCTTGGTTAATCTACAAACTCTCTCACGCAGCGCTCGTAAGCAGCCACGGGATCTTCGGCAGCGGTGATGGGTCTGCCTACCACGATGTAGTCAGAGCCGATCTTCTTTGCTTGTTCGGGGGTCATGACACGAACCTGATCGCCCTTGTCGCCATCGGCAAAGCGGACGCCGGGGGTAACGGTGACGAAGTTCTTACCGCAGCGGTTGTGGACAGCCTCAGCTTCCAGGGGGGAGCAGTCCACGCCGTCCAGACCGGCCTCAGCGGCGTTCTGGGCATAGTGCATGACCACCTCTGCCATGGGGGCGTCAATGAGCAGATCCTGCTTCATGGCCTCGGGGCTGGTGGAAGTCAGCTGGGTCACAGCAATGAGCATGGGACGGCTGCCATCGGGGCGGGTCAGACCTTCCAGAGCGGCCTCCATCATGGCCTTGGTACCGGCAGCGTGGAGGTTGGTCATATCCACATCCAGTCTGGACAGCACTGCCATGGATTTCTTGACAGTGTTGGGGATATCATGGAGCTTCAGATCCAGAAAGATCTTGTGACCCCGAGACTTCAGATCACGGACGATCTGAGGGCCTTCGGCGTAGTACAGCTCCATGCCGATTTTAATGAAAGGCTTTTTGCCGGTGAACTTATCCAGAAATGCAAAGGTGGCTTCCTTGCTGGCAAAGTCGCAGGCAATGATGACATCTTTTCCCATAGTTCTATCCTCCAGTTTTAATGTGCAGCACCGATGATGTCGGTGAGATTTTCGATTTTGTATTCTGCCATGACCTTGGGCAGGTCTTCGATGATGTTCTTGCAGGCGAAGGGGTCAATAAGGTTGGCAGCGCCCACTTCCACAGCGGTGGCGCCTGCCATCATCATTTCGATGACATCCTTTGCCGTGGACACACCGCCCATGCCCACCACGGGGATGGAGACAGCCTTGCTGACCTGCCAGACCATGCGAACCGCCACAGGGAACACCGCAGGACCGGAATAGCCGCCGGTAGTGTTGGCAATGATGGGTTTCCGGGTCATGGGGTTAATGCGCATGCCCATGAGAGTGTTGATGAGGCTGACACCATCGGCGCCGCCGTCTTCGCAGGCCTTGGCAATGGCGACAATGTCGGTGACATTGGGGCTGAGCTTGATGATGATGGGCTTGTTCGTCACAGCACGGACAGCCTTGGTGACTTCATTGGCGGCCTTGGGGTCGGTGCCGAAGCTCATACCGCCGCCGTGGACATTGGGGCAGGAAATGTTCACTTCCAGCCAGCCGATGCCCTCTTCCTTGCCCAGCTTTTCCGCCACTTCCTCATATTCCTCCACAGAGAAACCGGAAATGTTTGCCATGACAGGTTTGTGGAAAATTTTGCGCAGCTCCGGCAGTTCGTGGGCGATGACATGATCCACACCGGGGTTCTGCAGACCCACGGCATTGAGCATACCGCTGGGGCACTCTGCAATTCTGGGGGTGGGATTGCCGAACCGGGCTTCTCTGGTCGTGCCCTTG
>JAZNLL010000009.1:0-4419 GCA_045579045.1 Candidatus Avilachnospira sp. | reverse complement strand
AATGTGCAGAACATCCAGGCCAGCGTTGTCTGCTATCTGAAGAGAGGTCTTGCAGGTTCTACCAATGTCAAGCAGCTCAATGTGTTCAGATCCATGTGCTACTACAACCAGGTTGCTAACAGCTTCTTTGGTCTGTAATTGCAACCAACAAACGAGATTTCTGTTACAGCTGAATATGATCTTCTGTAATAGATGATCTTCATTTCCCCTTCCTTTTTGCCCCGGCGGTTCATCACCGCCGGGGCATCCTTTCGTTTTTGGGAAGGGAGTAAGGGTGATTTGATAATTTTTACAAATAATAGATATAATGACTGTTTTTTGGGGATAGATTCCATAGACAAATTTCCGGTTTTTTGGTATTCTGTACATGTATTGTGAGAAGTGTACGATTAAAAATGCGGAATTCTCTCGAAATAGATCAGATTGCACAAAACTCAAGTGAGATTTTTGCACAATCTGCCGAGAACGGAGAAGCTGCGAAGAAAGATCAGACACTCTCAAAAAAATGGCGAATTTTTTGCCAAGGAGGAAAGGATTATGAGAAAGAACAGATCCTTCGCGCGTTGGCTCTGCCTGCTGCTGATCGTTGTGGCGATCGCAGGCGTGACCATGGTCAGCGCTATGCCCAGACCTGGCGCTTGGAAAGAGGAACCCAAGCCCGTTCCCACCGGCCTGGTGCTGGAAGACCTCCCCATCGTTCTGCCTGCAAATGCGACCGATGTGGAAAAGAACGCTGCAAAAGAACTGCAGCACTATCTGAAAGAATTGACAGGTGATTCCTCTGCCATCACCACCGAAGGCTACGGCAGCCGTAACGCCATCTACATTGGCGCCACCAAGTTTGCTGCTGCCAACGGTGTTACCTTTGAAGCCGGTGCCTATACCGATAACAACGGTCTGGGCGAAGGCTGGGTTATCAAGGCCATCGGCGAGAGCCTGGTTCTGACCGGCGGTGAGACCAGAGGCCCTCTGTATGCCGTCTATCATCTGCTGGAAGATGAATTCGGTGTCCGCTGGTGGAACTTCTGGGAAGAGCATGTTCCCAGTCTGGATACTGCCGTCCTGCCCTATGACTTTGCCAGCAGCGGCGAGCCTGTGTTCAAGTACCGCGATATCTATATCGGCAGTGAAGGTACTTACAACCTGCATCTGACCCGCAACCGTGTCAACGGTTTCATGTCCAATGCACCCAGAGGCTACGGCGGTGAGGAATACTACTTCCGTCCCTACCATGTCCATACCTTCAACCGTTACTTCGTTCCTTATTACAAGGAGCCCACCAATGAAAGCTCTGCCAAGTGGCTCGATGCCATCAACCCCGATAAGGTTGACTGGTATGTAGAGCATCCCGAATGGTACGGCTATTCCAAGGTGGAAGGCAAGCATGTCTCCCACAGCCAGATGTGCCTGTCCAACGAGGAGTTCATTCAGACCTTCATCGAGAAGGCTCTGATTGCTATTGAGATGTCCTATGAAGATGCCGCCGAGGCCGGCATCAATCCGCCCAAATATCTGGACATCACCCCCAACGATCTGCCCGGCGGCTTCTGTCAGTGCCCCAAGTGTGAAGAAGCCATAGCCGTTTCCGGTCCTTCCGGTCTGCTGCTGCAGTTCATCAATAAGATCGCTGCCGCTGTAGGCGAAGTCTACCCCGAAGTCCTTGTGGAAACTCTGGCTTACTGGCAGTACTACGAAGCACCCCTGGATGACACCAAGCTGGCTGACAATGCTGTCATCCGTCTGTGCCATTCCGATATTTCCGTTCTCCACGATCTGGATCACCCCGTCAACACGGAATCCAAGCGTCGTCTGGAAGACTGGGCAAAGGTTCTGAAGCCCGGTCAGCTGATGATCTGGGACTATGCCATCAACTCCGGCAACACCGGTTCCTTCCCCGACTGGTTCCGTTATCAGCACGACTTCCAGATGCTCCGTGATCTGGGCGGCGTGGGCGTGTTCATCGAGTGCGAGCATGCCACCACCGAAGACTTCTGGGATCTGAAGCAGTGGATGATCCTGAAGCTCATGGAAGATCCCTATCAGGATACCTATGAGCTGGCCAGAACCTTCGTCACCGGTTACTATGGCGAAGCTGCTGCCGATTACATCATGGACTATCTGAATCTGGCTTGGGATACCAAGGAAGATTACATGGTTAACACCGACTTCAACACCGCTGTCGGTGAAGTTCTGTGGATGTCTGCCGAGGAGACGCTGGAGTGCCACCGTCTGTTCGACGAGGCCACTGCCGCTACCGCAGCCGATGAGTCCCTGTCCGATGACGAGCGCGAACTGTTCCTGAACCGTATCAATATGTCCAGACATTGTATCGACAAGCAGGTTCTGGATAACTACAACCGCTATGTCGCTGAAATGGGCGCTCTGAACGACCCCAACAAGATCTTCAACCTGGACATGACGGAGATCGGCCGCCGCTATGTGGCCTCCCTGCAGTATATGTCCCAGGTGAAGCTGGAGCAGGACTACACCCAGCTGCAGAACGTTCCCGGCCGTAACAGCTATGGCGATGTCAGCAGCCGTCTCTACAGCTACAACTACTATCTGACCGAAAAAGACGAAGATACCGATATGTATGAGCCTTATGTGGAAATTCCCCAGCAGGTTTATGACGATCATCCCGGCATTGACGCCAACCATGTCTATGACTTCCTGGGCCACAAGATCATCAGCGCCGCCAGCTATATGCCCGGTATGTATGATCTGAAGAACAAGGCTTCTTATCCCGGCGGTACCGCCGTCATGTTCGATCTGGAAGAACTGTATGAAGCTTACGATGCTTCCCGTGCCTTCAACAGCTATGCCGTCACCGAGACCAAGCCCTTCCAGTCCACCCTCGGCAAGAAGCTGTATCTGAACGATCCCGTCATTGCCGATGGCCAGTGGCATCTGTACCGCATCAAGGATGTGGTGGTTTCCCATCCCACTTTCAAGCAGTTCCGTTTCTTCGAGGATACTATCTATATCGATCTGGCCTCCTATCCTCAGTTCCTGAACAAGCCTGTGGATCTCTACGTCTCCATGAAGATCGAAGGCGATCCCACCGGTCAGGATCCCAAGCACTACGGCAAGATCTACGTGGATCGCTTCATCATTGCCGAAAACTGCAATGTGAACTATTCTGAGGAGATTCCCGCCACCTGCGAAACCAATGCAAAGCAGATTGGTTACTGCATCGTCTGCGGCAAGCAGAACGAGAGAGAACTGCCCTATACCAAGCTGCCTCACAGCATTACCAGCGGCTACACCTATCATCCCGAGACCAACACCTACACCGCTGACTGCGAGATCTGCGGCACTGCCGAATTCCAGTTCAAGGGCGAACTGCCTGCAGAGGTCATGGCGGATATCGTTGCCAACGGCAGCTCCATGGACTTTGTCTATGAGCTGGTAGCCGAAGATTTCCGCAGCGCCCATCCCATCCCTGTGGTGCAGGATCCTGCATCTCTGGTCGGAAAGGCTGCTATGATGGATCTGACCGTCAAGGGCGGCAGCAGCTATGACATGTGCAAGATTACCGATACCTATCCCATGGCTGTGGCTTACAACCGTCTGAAGAATAAACTCTTTGCCAAGGATATCATTCTGGACGGTCAGTACCATGCCTATAAGTTCCCCGGCGAGACCATCGTCACCGCTTCCGATGACACGCTGATCTTCTTCAGCTGGGAGCTCCGCGGCGACTTCGGTGCATTCCCCATTATGGATCAGAAGGTGGACTTCTACTTCTCCATGAAGGTGGATGGTGATCTGAACTTCGACAACCCCGCTACCGCACCCAAGTACTACATCGACCGTATGATCGTTGTGTCCTCCTGTAAGGGACATGCCGCCAGCGCCTATACCCTCAACCCCGAGACCGGTGCTTACGAAGGCCAGTGCGATAACTGTAAGGGCCTTGTCCGCAAGACCTTTGTGGACGAACTGCCTCAGGAAGTTCTGGACAGAGTGGAAGAGCTGGGCGTCAATGTGGCTCATATCACGGAATACTCCAAGGAGGCTCTGTTCAACGGCACCTTCTCCAATTCCGTCTACATCGCCGATGATGAAGAAGCAGCCGGCGGCAAGGCTCTGCTCTTCGATACCTCCAAGATGACCAAGGCCAACAGAGAGCGTGACTTCATCCTCTCTGCCTCCAAGCCCTTCAAGCTGACTGCCCATTCCGGCGGTCAGGTCTTCGGCGAAATTCCCGCCGCTACTCTGAAGGCCAATGCCGGTAAGGGTTATCAGCTCTACCATTGGAACAATGTTCTGATCCCTGCAAACCATCAGTACACCTGGGGCTTCGATAAGACCCTCTACATGGACTTCTCCGATATCAAGGCTGCTCTGCAGGATAAGAATGTGGATGCCTACCTGTCCATGAAGGTTGTCAACGATCCCACCTACACCGGTGTGCTT
>JAZNLL010000008.1:0-2076 GCA_045579045.1 Candidatus Avilachnospira sp. | reverse complement strand
GGCTGACATACAGACGGAACACCAGTTCCTTTTCCAGGGTTTCCGGCAGCAGGACCGGGTTCAGTGCGTGTAAGCCTTCCACAATGACCACAGAATCTGCATCCAGCTGCAGGTAATGCTCCGGCCATTCCCGTTTTCCGGTCAAGAAGTTAAAACAGGGGATCTGCACAGTTTCTCCAGCAAGCAGCTGTTTCAGATGTTCGCCAAACAACTGCGTATCTATGGTATTGATGTGTTCCAGATCCAGCTTTCCATCCGGTCCTAAGGGACATTTATCCCGGTCTATGTAATAATCATCCAGACTCATCAGAATCGGTTTCTTACCGTGAACGCGAAGCTGTGTGGCAAGACGGTTTGCAGAGGTCGTTTTTCCGGAAGAACTGGGACCCGCGAGCATGACTGCCTTGCATCCCCGGTGGCAGATCATATCCGCCACCTGAGAATAGCGTTTTTCGTGGAGGGCTTCATTGACCCGGATCAACTCCCGTATTTTTCCGGACAGAACCATCTCATTCAGATCTGCCACAGTCCTGCATTGCATCAGCCGCCCCCATTGTTCTCCTTCGGCGCAAACGGAAAAGAAATTCGGCATAGCCTGATACGATCCCAATTTGTCGGCATCCAGCTCATCGGGGAATACAAACAGGAAGCCTCCATCGATGGGCAAAATATCCCAAACCTGCAAATACCCTGTAGACGGGGCCAATTCGCCATAATAATAGTCTATAAAATCACCGTAAGAATAAACATCAAAATAGGGTACCGTTCTCCATTGCAGCAGCCGTGTCTGATCAAACCGATCCTGAGATGTAAAATGGTCGATGGCCTCTTCTTTTGTAATTCTGCGGCGAATCAGCGGAATGTCTTGCTCCACGATCTGCCGGATTTGCTGTTTTAATGCCTCCGCGGAAAAATCGGGCGCGTTTTCCATATGGATATATAACGCCGGGCCCAAAGTACAATCCATGGATGCTCTGGCCTCCGGCCAAAGCTGAGACAGGGCGAGGAATATCACGAACTGTGCGGTACGGGTATACACCTCTCTGCCGGCAGGATCTCCAATTTTGAGCAGATGCACGATTCCGTTGGATGCTGCCATAGCTGTGCGGATAGATGGTCTGTCAACACCGTTGTCTGCCTTCCGTAGGGGAATATAGTTCAAGTTGAACACTTCTCCGGCAATTTTGGCTGCCAATGGCCGGACTGACAGAGCACCTGTGTCCAGACCGACTCGTTTTATAATTTGAAGCAGGGATTCGTCAAAGGAAGGAACACACCGAATCCCATCGATCCATAATTCCATCGTCTTGCCTCCTTCAAAAGAATAATACCAAGCTGTTCTATTTTCATTATAGCATGGCGATGTCCTACAATTGAAGACAAAATGCAAATTCTTTGCAAATACGCAGGCTGCCTCATGGAAGAGACAACCTGCGTTTTCATATCATTCCACCTTCAGCATCCGATAACCGATGCCAATGTGTGTCTGAAAATATTGAATGCCCCGGTCCTTTTCAACCTTTTTTCGCAGTGTCGCCATATGCACGCGGAGGGAGGCTATGTCACTTTCCAGAGTGCTTCCCCAGATCTTATTTGTCAGATAGGTATGGGTCAGCACTTTGCCTACATCTTTGGCAAGCAAACAAAGCAGCTTATATTCGGTTGGAGTCAGTTTCAATTCTTCACCATTCAGGAAAGCACAGCCTGCGGAATAGTCTACCACCAATTTCCCGTTTTGAAATACCGCTTCTCCTGCGTTTGCCGCAACGGAGGCAATCCTGCGCTGTGCCACCCGTAGTCTTGCCAACAGTTCTGTCACGGAAAAGGGTTTGGTCAGATAATCGTCAGCACCGGCGTCCAGAGCGGAAACCTTGTCGTCGTCTTCGCTGCGGGCGGAAATTACGATAATGGGAATCTGAGACCAGGTCCGGATACGTTTGATGATCTCCACACCATCCATATCCGGCAGACCTAAATCCAGAAAGACGATATCCGGCTGCTGTGTTGTAGCTGCCGCAAGAGCAGAGACACCGTTTTGTGCAGTCGTATAAGCATAGTTGTTAGACTTTAGGGTAG
>JAZNLL010000007.1:0-62447 GCA_045579045.1 Candidatus Avilachnospira sp. | reverse complement strand
GGCAGGCGCTATGGATTATACCATCGTGGTCTCCGCTACGGCTTCTGAAATGGCACCTCTGCAGTATATCGCTCCCTACACCGGCTGTACCATGGGCGAATACTTCATGCATCAGGGCAAGGATGTGCTGGTGGTCTATGACGACCTGAGTAAGCACGCTGTTGCCTACCGTGCCATCTCTCTGCTGATCCGCAGACCCCCCGGACGTGAAGCTTACCCCGGTGACGTCTTCTATCTCCACTCCAGACTGTTGGAGCGTGCTGCCAGAATGGCACCGGAATACGGCGGCGGTTCTCTGACCGCTCTGCCCATCATCGAGACTCAGGCAGGCGACGTTTCTGCCTATATCCCCACCAATGTCATCTCCATCACCGACGGTCAGATCTTTTTGGAGACGGAACTGTTCCATGCCGGCATCATGCCTGCTGTGAACCCCGGTATCTCCGTTTCCCGTGTGGGCGGCGCTGCCCAGATCAAGGCCATGAAGAAGGTGGCAGGCAATCTGAAGCTGCTCTATTCCCAGTATCGCGAGCTGCAGAGCTTTGCCCAGTTCGGTTCCGATCTGGACAAGGATACCAAGGAGCGTCTGGCGCTGGGTGAACGCATCGTGGGTGTGCTGAAGCAGGGCAGAAATGCCCCTGTAGATGTGGCCCATCAGGTCTGCATCTTCTATGCCGTTGTCAACGGCTGGCTGAAGAATGTGGAAGTTTCGGACATTGCCGAGTATGAAATGGCTCTGTATGCCTATATGGACGAGCGGTATTATCCCGTGCTGGAGAATATCCGCACCACAGGTCAGCTGTCTGCCGAGGATGAAGCCCAGCTGAAGCAGGCGCTGAACGAGCACACAGAGAACTTTTTGAAGCAGAAGTAAGGAAGGAGGCTTGCACATGGCCGGCGCATCCATGAAAGATATCAAATCCCGAATCAAGAGCATGGAAAGCACCAAGCAGATCACCAAGGCCATGGAGATGGTGGCGACATCCAAGCTGCGAGGCGCACAGGAACGAGCCATCGCCAGCCGTCCTTATTTTGAAGCCCTCTATGCGACCATGCATGACATCGCCGATGCCAACACGGATTTCTCTTCCGCCTATGTGCAGAAGCCCAGAGGCGAGAAGGTCTGCGTGGTGGTCATCGTCGGTGACAGAGGTCTGGCCGGCGGCTACAACAGCAATGTGCTGAAGCTGGCTATGAGCCGGATCGAAGGCAAAGAGGCTGTGGTGCTGCCTGTTGGCAGAAAGGCTGCGGATTACTTCCGCGCCCATCATGTGCCTGTGGTCAATGAGCTTTATGCCGTGGCAGAGGATATCAATGCCGGTATCTGTTTCACCATGGCCAATCAGCTTTGCAAGGGCTATCTGGAAGGAAAATTTGATCGGGTGGAACTGTGTTACACCAATTTTGTCACCGTTCTGACCCAGACGGCGGCATCTTTGCCCCTGCTGCCCCTTTCTGTGGTGGGCAGCGGCAAGAAAAAAGAAGGCCGCAGCCAGATGACCCTTTATGAACCGGACAGCGTGGCAGTCTTTGATGCCATCGTGCCGGAATATCTGGGCGGCATCCTCTACGGCGCGATGAAGGAGTCCTTGTGCTCCGAGCAGGCGGCTCGCAGAACAGCCATGGATGCTGCCACCAAAAACGCCGACGAAATGATCGATAAGCTGCATCTGCAGTACAACCGGGCCAGACAGGGTGCCATCACCCAGGAACTGACGGAGATCATCGCCGGTGCGGAAAACTAACAAAAGGAGTGATCCGAATTGTCCAATGTAGGTAAGATCACGCAGGTCATCGGACCTGTTCTGGATATTCGATTCCCCGACGGACAGCTGCCGGAGCTGCTCAATGCCATTACGGTGGCACACAACGGCGGCACTTTGACCGTGGAGGTGGCGCAGCACATCGGTGATAACATTGCCCGATGCATCGCCATGTCCTCCACCGACGGTCTGGAACGGGGCATGGAGGCCGTGGACACCGGCAAGCCCATCACCGTGCCTGTAGGCGAGGAGTGCCTGGGTCGTATTTTCAATCTGCTGGGCGAGCCTGTGGATAATCAGCCTGCGCCGGAAAGCGCTGAACGCTGGCCCATCCACCGCAAAGCCCCTGCTTTCGATGAGCAGGAATCCGAGACGGAGATTCTGGAGACCGGCATTAAGGTCGTCGACCTGATCTGCCCCTATTCCAAGGGCGGCAAGATCGGTCTGTTCGGCGGCGCAGGTGTCGGCAAGACCGTGCTCATCATGGAACTGATCAACAACGTTGCCAAGGAGCATGGCGGTCTGTCCGTGTTCACCGGTGTCGGCGAGCGTACCCGTGAAGGCAACGATCTGTACAACGAAATGAAAGAGTCCGGTGTTATCAATAAGACCGCTTTGGTCTACGGTCAGATGAACGAACCCCCAGGGGCAAGAATGCGCGTGGGTCTTTCCGGTCTGACCATGGCAGAGTATTTCCGTGATGTGAAGCATCAGGATGTGCTACTCTTCATCGATAACATCTTCCGCTTTACCCAGGCAGGCTCCGAGGTTTCCGCTCTGCTTGGCCGTATGCCCTCTGCCGTTGGCTATCAGCCTACTCTGGCAACGGAAATGGGCGCACTGCAGGAGCGTATCACCTCCACCAAGGACGGTTCCATCACCTCCGTGCAGGCCGTTTATGTCCCTGCAGATGACCTGACCGACCCTGCTCCCGCCACCACCTTTGCCCATCTGGATGCCACCACGGTTCTGGACAGAGGCATTGCCTCTCTGGGTATTTATCCTGCCGTTGATCCGCTGGCTTCCACCTCCCGAATCCTCTCCGCCGATGTGCTGGGCAGAGAGCATTACGAAGTGGCAAGAGCCGTTCAGAGAATTCTCCAGCGGTACAAGGAACTGCAGGATATCATCGCCATTATGGGTATGGACGAGCTGTCCGAACAGGATAAGCTGACGGTCTCCCGCGCCAGAAAGGTCCAGAGATTCCTTTCCCAGCCCTTCTCCGTGGCAGAGCAGTTCACCGGCATGGAAGGCAAGTATGTGCCTCTGCAGGAGACCATCCGCGGTTTCAAGGAGATCATCGAGGGTGTCCATGACGATCTGCCCGAATCTGCCTTCCTGTTTGTGGGCACCATCGACGAAGCCGTCGCCAAAGCAAAGGGTGAGCAGGCATGACATACCATCTGCAGATCGTGACGCCCGACGGGCAGTATTTTGACGGTCAGGCAGAACGGCTCATTGTGCCTACCATCAACGGCCCCGTGGGTATTCTTGCCCGGCATATTAACTATGTCACCGCTTTGGGTATGGGACAGGCCAAGGTCACAACCGACCAAGGGGAGCGGGTGGCTGCCTGTATGGGCGGCATGGTGGCTGTCACCGATGGGGATGTGAAGGTCCTCTCCACCACCTTCGAGTGGGCAGAGGATATCGATGTGCCGAGAGCTGAGGCCTCTTTGGCCAGAGCCGAAAAAATGCTGGCTGACCCCAATGCCGATGAACAGGCAAAGCAGTATGCCAATGCCAGAAAAAAACGGGCATTGGTAAGATTGAGCATTGCGAAAAAATGACTGTTGCCCCACAGGCTTGCCTGTGGGGTTTTTCATTGACAGCCAAGCCTTGAAAATGGTATGCTAAAGAAAAGAATGAAGGAGGAATGAACCATGAAAACACCCACTCCTCATATTGGTGCAATGCCGGGAGATTTCGGCAAAACCGTCCTCATGCCCGGGGACCCGCTGCGGGCAAAATTCATTGCGGAAAACTATCTGCAAGATGCCAAACTGGTGAACAATGTCCGGGGCGTACAGGGCTATACCGGTACCTATGACGGGGTGAAGATCTCTGTCATGGCCTCCGGCATGGGTATGCCTTCCATGGGCATCTATTCTTATGAACTGTTTCATGCCTACGGCGTGGAGACCATCCTCCGGGTAGGCTCTGCCGGTGCCCTGCAGCCTCACATCCATGTGCGGGATATTGTTTTGGGACAGGGTGCCTGTACCGACAGCCGTTGGGCTTCCCAGTATTGTCTGGCAGGAGATTTTGCCCCCATTTGTTCTTTTGATGTGCTGAAAACCGCTGTGGAAACGGCAGAGGAAATGAAGCTGCCTTATCATGTGGGCAATCTGCTTTCCTCCGATGTATTCTATGGCGACAATGAAAAAGCCAATGACGGTTGGCAGAAGATGGGCGTTATGGCCATTGAAATGGAGGCGGCTGCCCTCTATATGAACGCTGCTCGCTGCGGCAAGAAAGCCCTTGCCATCTGCACCGTCTCCGACCATATTCTGACGGGTGAAGCCACCTCTGCCATGGAACGGCAGGAATCCTTCACGCAGATGATGGAACTGGCGCTGAAAACAGCGGTGAAGCTATGAGCAAACGGATTTTTTTGATCGTTTTGGATTCCTTTGGTATGGGTGCGGCAAAGGATGCCGCTGCCTTTGGAGATGCCGGGGTCAACACCCTGCGGTCGGTTTCGGCGGTGGAGGGCTTTGCTGTGCCCAATCTGCAGAAGCTGGGCTTCGGCAACATTGCCGGAGCGGTGGGTGTGGAGCCTGTGGAAGCGCCTGCGGCGGCCTACGGTCGGCTCTGTGAGCAGTCCATGGGCAAGGATACCACCACCGGTCACTGGGAACTGGCAGGCATTATCTCCAAGCAGCCCATGCCCACTTATCCAAATGGTTTTCCGAAGGAAATTCTGGATGCCTTTACGGAAGCCACCGGCAGGGGCGTTCTGTGCAACAAAACCTATTCCGGCACCGATGTGATCCGGGACTACGGCGAAGAGCATCTGAAAACCGGCAAGTGGATCGTCTATACTTCTGCGGATTCTGTTATGCAGATCGCTGCCCATGAGGATGTTGTGCCTGTGGAAGAACTCTACGATGCCTGTAAAAAGGCAAGAGCTATCATGCAGGGAGACCACGCTGTTGGACGGGTCATCGCCAGACCCTTTGAGGGGGTTCATCCCTTCAAACGTACCCCTCGCCGCCATGATTATTCCCTTGTGCCGCCTTACAATATGCTCAACGCCATCACCGATGCCGGGAAGCAGGTGAGAGGCGTGGGCAAGATCTTCGATATTTTTGCCGGTTCCGGTGTGACCGACACGGTTTCCACCAAGAATAATGTCGATGGCATGGAAAAGACCCTGGCTTGGGCAGAGGAAGATTTTGAAGGTCTCTGCTTTGTCAATCTGGTGGACTTCGACATGGTCTACGGTCATCGGCAGGATGCCCCCGGCTACGCCAAAGCAGTCATGGAATTTGACACATGGCTGCCGAAACTGCTGGAAAAAATGGGTGAAGATGAGGTTGTTATGTTAACCGCAGACCATGGCTGTGACCCCTGTGACGATTCCACGGATCATACCCGAGAGGATGTGCCCTTGCTGGTATGGGGTAAAGGTGTGAAGCCTGCTGATTTGGGTGTTCGCAGCACCTTTGCTGATGTGGCGGCTACGGTTTGCGAATTGTTGGAGGTACCCTATGAGGGCAATGGCAAGAGCTTTGCGGAGGTGCTGCAATGAAAGAACTGGTCATGCAGGCAGAGCAGGCCATGGAGCTTGCCTATGCGCCCTATTCCGGCTTCAAGGTCGGTGCGGCACTGCTGACGAAAAACGGAAAGGTTTTTACAGGCTGCAACATTGAAAATGCCTCTTTTTCTCCCACCATCTGTGCCGAACGGACGGCGGTTGCCAAGGCCGTTTCAGAGGGGGAACGGGAATTTGCCGCCATTGCGGTGGTCGGTGGAAAAGACGGTGAGATCACCGGGATCTGCCCGCCCTGCGGCGTCTGCCGGCAGGTGCTCAGTGAGTTCTGTGCCGGTGATATGCCGGTGTATCTGGGCAAAGGCAAGGGCGAATTTGAGACTGTCGCCCTGAAAGACCTGCTGCCCCTTGGATTTTCTTTGTAGGAGAGACCGATATGGAATTTTTGTATGTGTTGGAGGGTTTGCGGACGCCCTTTTGGGACGGTTTCTTTTCCCTTGTGACCCATCTGGGGTCCGAGATCGTGTTCATGGTGCTGGCGGTCATTATGTACTGGTGCGTCAGCAAGCAGGAGGGTATGTATCTGCTTTCTGTCGGCTGCTTCGGCACCACGGTCAATCAGTATCTGAAACTGAAGTTCCGGGTGCCCAGACCATGGGTTCGTGATCCCAATTTCACCATCGTGGAAAGTGCCAGAGCCGATGCCACCGGCTACTCCTTCCCCTCGGGTCACACCCAGAATGCCATCGGCACCTTTGGCTGTATGGCCATGGGCACGAAGAAAGCAGTCCGCTGGCTGTATGTGGTTCTGGCAGTGCTGACGGCGTTTTCCAGAATGTATCTGGGTGTCCACACCCCTGCCGATGTGCTGATCTCGGCTGCTATTTCCGTTGTCTTGGTGGTGGTTTTTCGGCCTTTGTTTGTGGGTTTGGAAGAAAAACCCGTGAGAGGTGTTTGGATTTTGCTGGGCTTGTTTGCGGTCAGCATCCTGTATCTGGTCTATGCCAATGTGCTGGAGCTTCCGCCGGAAGTGGACAGAAGCAATCTGGAGCACGGCATCGAAAATGCTGCCAAGCTGGCAGGTGCCATTGCCGGTATGGCGGTGGGCTATGCCATTGATATCAAATGGGTGAAATTTGACACCAAAGCAACTTTTGCAGGTCAGATTCTCAAGTGCGTCCTGGGTCTTGCCATTGTGCTGGCTATCAAGGAGGGGCTGAAGCCTGTTCTCGGCAGCGGCAGCCTTTCTTCGGCACTGCGGTACGGTCTCATGACCCTGTTTGCCGGAGGCATCTGGCCCATGGCATTTCCTTATCTTGCAAAAATCGGAAAGAAGGCAGAAAAGTGATTGTTTTATGGATCGTGCTCGGTCTGCTGTTTGTGTTGTTCCTTGTGGGCTTCGGTGCGTTTCATTATGCATTTCTTCGCAGGAATATCCCCGACCCCTTCACACCGGAAGGGAAAAAAGCAGGGAACTGGGAACCCTACGGAGAACAGATCGACAGGTCTGCTGCATGGATGGCAAAGCAGAATGTGAAGCCCCTGCAGGTGGTCAGCTATGACGGAAAACGGCTCTACGGACGGTTTGTCCGGCGGGAAAATGCCAAGGGAACGATTATTTTCTTCCATGGCTACCGCTCCCACTATGGAGTGGATTTTTCCGCCTCTATGGAGTTTTATTATAATCAGGGCTACAATGCCCTCTATTGCGACCAGCGTGCCCATGGGCTTTCTCAGGGCAAGGTCATCTGCTTCGGTGTCAAGGAGCGGTTTGATGTTATGAGCTGGGTGACCTACATGAGCCTTATGCTGGGGGAAGACCATCCCATTTTCCTCAGCGGTCTTTCCATGGGTGCCACCACGGTGCTCATGGCGGCGGATATGGAGTTTCCTGCCAATGTCCGGGGCATCATTGCCGACTGCGGCTTCACCTCTCCCGGGGATCAGCTGCGGTTTTTGGTGAAAAAATGGTATCATCTGCCCCCCAAAATCACAGTGGCACTTTTGAATTTCTACACCCGAATCTTTGGCGGCTTCGGTGTGGACGACTGGTCCACGGAACAGGCTTTGGCAGAGGCCAAGTATCCTGTTTTACTGGTTCACGGAGAAGCTGACCGTCTGGTGCCCAGTTGGATGTCTCAGCGAGCCTTTGATGCCTGTACCGGTAAAAAACGGCTGGAGCTATTCCCCGGAGCAGAGCACGGGGTCAGCTATCTGAAGGATAAAGCCCGGTATCAGCAGGCACTTTTGGAGTTTTTGGAGGAGAATCTATGAATATTTGTGTTTACGGTGCATCCAGCAATGAAATCGATGCTGCCTACATAGAAGCAGGCGAGGCTCTGGGTCATGCCATGGCGAAACGGGGTCACGGACTGGTGTTTGGCGGCGGACAGAAGGGTCTCATGGGTGCTGCTGCCAGAGGCATGACAAAAGGCGGCGGCAGCATCATCGGTGTAGCACCCCGGTTTTTCGATGTGGAAGGCGTGCTCTATCAGCAGTGTACAGAGTTCATTTTTACCGACACCATGCGGCAGCGGAAGGCCATCATGGAGGAGCGTTCCGATGCCTTTATCATGACCCCCGGCGGTATCGGTACTTTTGAGGAGTTCTTTGAGATCCTCACCCTGAGGCAGCTGGGCAGACATGAAAAGGGCATTGCCATTCTGAACACCAAGGGCTATTATGAGCCTTTGCGGCAGATGCTGGAACAGGCCATTGAGCAGGGGTTCCTGCGCCCCGAGTGCCGAGGACTGTGCGGCTTCTTTGGCGAGCCGGAGACCTTGCTGGACTATCTGGAAAAAGGACCGGAAAAGGTCATAGACCCCACAAAGCTGCGGGATGTTGTTCCCGTGGATGTGAAATAAAAAGAGCGGCTGAGCCGCTCTTTTTATTTTACCTTATCAGCAAATTCGTTGGTGGTGAAATCGGCAAAGGGGACACGCTGAGAAAGTTCCCCGGCTTCCTCCATGACATCCATGAGTCGGGAGAAGTCCTCCTCGTCCATGGTGGGATCGGTTTTCCATGCACCGATGGAGCGATACCGGGCAGAGACCTGTTCCAGAACCGCTACATCCGTATCGGGGAACTGGTCGGCGATGGCCTGTGCCACCTCCAGATCGGAATGCTCCTGCACCCATTTCTGCCCCTTGGCGATGGCATTGGTGAATTTTTGCACGATGTCGGGATGCTCATCCAGATAACTCTGGGCGGCAAAGTAGGCGGTGTAGGGGATCTCTCCGCTCTCGGCACCGATGGAGCAGAGAACATAGCCCTGACCTGCCAGCTCCACCTCTGTGGCGGTGGGCTCAAAAAGGGCCACATAGTCGCCGTTGCCGCCGGTGAAGGCACCTGCCATCATGTTGAACTGGACGGAGGTATCCACCACAGCATCTACATGGGGGATGACACCCTTTTGCTTCATAACATATTCCAGCGTCATCTCCGGCACGCCACCTTTTCTGCCGCCGATAACAGTTTTGCCTCTCAGATTTTCCCAAGAGAAGTCCTCGTCTGTACGGCCTACCAGAAAGGCACCGTCGCAGTTGGTCAGCTGTGCGAAGACCCGGGGAGAATCCTCCCGTCCCTCCAGCATGACATAGATGCAGGCTTCCGGTCCGGCCAGACCCACATCCACTTCGCCGGTCAGCACAGAGGTCATGACCTTGTCGGCACCGCCGCCGTTGAGCAGCTCAATGTTCAGCCCCTCTTCCTCAAAGAAGCCCTGACTCATGGCCACATACTGAGGCGCATAGAACACAGAATGTGCCACCTCGCTGATTTTGACGGTGACTGCGTCCGAGGCGGTGCCGCAGCCGGTCAGCAGACCCACTGTCAGCACTGCCGCAAGGAGAATTGCTGCAAGTTTTTTCATGTTGAGACCCCCAAATGTTTTTTCAATACTTTTTCAAGTAAAAGTATTCCCTGATACATCCCGGCGGCAGCCAGTGCCAGCAGCAGGACGGTTGCCATGACCAGATCCATTTTGAAGACCTGAGAGCCATAGACGATGAGATAGCCCAGTCCTGCCCGGGATACGAGAAATTCGCCCATGATGACACCGACCCAGCTTAATCCCACATTGACCTTCAGGGCATTGATGAGGGTGGTGAAATTGGCAGGCAGCACCAGCTTCAGAAGGATCTGACGGCGGCTTGCACCCATGGTCTGCATGAGGCGGAGTTTTCCAATATCCGTGGAAAGGAACCCGTTGTGCACCTCCAAAATGGTGACTACCAGAGAGATGGCAAGGGTCATGGCGATGATGGCGGAAGGCCCTGCACCGATCCAGACGATGAAAATAGGCCCTAAAGCTGTTTTCGGCAGAGAGTTGAGGACCACCAGATAGGGGTCCAGCACCCGATACAGACCGGGACTGAGCCAGAGCGCCACGGCGATGGCTGCCCCTAAAACCGTACCCAGAACAAAGCCTGCCACGGTCTCCAGACAGGAAACGCCCACATGGAGAAACAGCTCTCCGGAGGTATAAAGGTTCGTGATGGTCTGCCAGATCCGACTGGGGCAGCTGACCAGAAAACTGTCGATCCAGCCCCACCGGGCAGCCAGCTCCCAAAGGAGGAAAAAGCCTGCCAAAAGCAGAAACTGTGCCAGAAGCACGCAATGGCGGCTGCGCTTCTGTGCCTTTAAGTAGGCCTGCCGAGCAGTAGAAAGAGAATCAGCCAACCAATTCCAGCTCCTTCCATATGTGATTGAAGTATCGGTGAAACATGGGATGATCCCGGCGCTCCATGGGTGTAAGACCGTAAAGCTCCGTCAGACTATGAATGGCGGTCACCCGACCCGGACGGGAGGAAAGCACCACCACCTTGTCGGACATACTGACGGCTTCGGAAATATCATGGGTCACCAGCAAAGCGGTTTTTTGCTCCTGCCGGATGATGTTGTGGATATCATGGGAAACAGACAGGCGGGTCTGATAATCCAGCGCCGAAAAGGGTTCATCCAGAAGGAGCAGACCCGGATCTGTGGCAAGGGTGCGGATGAGGGCGCATCGCTGGCGCATACCGCCGGAAAGCTGCCCCGGCAGCTTTTTGGCAAACTCCGAAAGACCGTAGCGATCCAGCAGCGTTCTGACCCGCTGCAGGGAAGCTTCGTCCTTGCAGCCCTGAATTTCCAGACCCAATATGACATTGCCCCAAATGGTTCGCCAGCCGAAAAGCTGATCTTTCTGGGGCATATAGCCCACCTTCGGTGTGGCAGCGGTCACAGGAATACCATCCAGCAGAACCTGCCCGGCAGAGGGCTGCTCCAGTCCTGCCAATATATTGAGAAGGGTGGACTTCCCACAGCCGGAAGGCCCCACGATACTGACAAAATCGCCTTCTTCCACAGTGAAGGTCACATCCTCCAGTGCGGAGACCTCCCCGTCGGGAGCCTGGAAGAGCTTTTGTACATGATCGAATTGGACGGTCATTGGCGTCCCTCCCCTTAAAAAAGGTTCAGTTTATCTTATGAAAAAAGGGGGAAAAGGTGAGAGGGGAAAGTCAAACAGACCGTCACGGTTTCAGAGACACGTGACGGTCTGTTTTCTTTAGTGAAATATTTTGCTTTGCAAAATGTGAAATAATGACTTCGTCATTGTGAAATTTGACGCTCAGGCATCAAGTGAAATGAAATAAATCCACTCACGCCCGCAGGCATTTCACATGGCGAAGCCATATTTCACGCACAAAGTGCATTTCACAAATCCCAAAGGGATTTATTTCGTTGCACCAAAGAAAAAAACGACATCCGGAAGGATGTCGTTTTTCTTTGGTGCGCGAGGCGGGACTTGAACCCGCACGTCCGGAGTGGACACTAGAACCTGAATCTAGCGAGTCTGCCAATTCCACCACTCGCGCAACTGCGAGAGATATGTTATCACGGCTTGCCGAATTTGTCAACAGGTTTTTGAAAAAATTTGCATGGATTTTCGGAGAAGAAGCAAAATAGGGAAGAAGGAGTGATCTTGTGAGCGAAGAAACCAAATCTCCTCAGGAAAAAGAGGAACAGCGGCATCAGATACAGGATTTCGGTGCTGCGGTTGTCAAGAATGAACATGGTACCATCTATACGCTGACCATCATCGGTCAAGTGGAAGGCCATCAGATTTTGCCGGAGACGGCAAAGACCACCAAATATGAACATGTGCTGCCGTTGCTGGCTACCATCGAAGAAAGCCCGGAGATCGATGGACTTCTGGTCTTGCTCAACACCGTTGGCGGTGATATCGAGGCCGGTCTCGCCATTGCGGAGATGATCGCAGGCATGAAAAAGCCTACGGTCTCGCTGGTGCTGGGCGGCGGTCATTCCATCGGTATTCCTCTGGCAGTTTCTGCCAAGCGGTGCATGATCGCCCCTACGGCCAGTATGACCATTCATCCCGTCCGCATGACCGGTGTGGTGGTGGGTGCGCCCCAGACCTATCAGTATTTTAACCGCATTCAGGAACAGATCGTGGATTTTGTCACAGCCAACTCCCGAATTTCCAGGCAGAAGTTTCTGGATTATATGATGGCTACCGGAGAGATTGCCACGGATGTAGGCTCTGTGGTCTATGGCAGAGAGGCTGTGGAAGTGGGACTGGTGGATCAGCTGGGCAGTGTGGGCGATGCGCTGGAATACCTCCACAAAGAAATCGAAAAAGGCAGACAGGAGCAGGCATGATGGCTTGCTCCTCTTTTTTTCTTATATGACTGGAAAAATCCTCTAAATTGTGTTATCATAAAACCAAATGACTATATGATGATTTGGAGGTTGTCTTATGTCGTTCTTTTCTGCCCTGTTTCTGGGTTTTGTGCAGGGTGTGGCAGAGTTCCTGCCTATCTCCAGTTCCGGTCATCTTTCTGTGTTCCAGCACTTTATGGGGCTGACCACAGTTGGTGAGGACAATCTGTTTTTCGATGTGCTGCTCCATCTTGGCACACTGGCTGCTGTTTTTGTGGCATACTGGGGCGAGATCAAGGCACTGATTCTGGAAGCCTTTACTATGGTGGGCCTGCGAAAGCTGCCCCGTGGTGAGAAGTCCGATCAGCTGAGCCGCCGGATGATCCTCTTTATCATTGTGGCGACGCTGCCCTTGGTGGTGGTTCTGCCCATCAAGGATAAAGTGGAAAGTCTCTATAACAATACCTTCTTTATCGGTGGCGCATTCCTGCTGACCGGTACCCTGCTGTTCCTGTCTGACCGTCTCAATCGGGGAGGTAAGGATCTGAAAACGGCAACGGTTGTGGATGCTCTTCTGGTGGGTGTCGGTCAGGCCGTTGCGGTGGTTCCCGGCCTGTCCCGTTCCGGTACCACCATTTCCTGCGGTATGGCCCGTGGCTTCAGTCGGGAATTTGCAGTGAAGTTCTCCTTCCTTATGTCCATTCCTGCGGTTCTGGGTGCCAATGTTCTGTCTCTCATCGATGCTGCCCAGGCAGGTATCGACTGGAGCCTCATGCCCATGTACATCGGCGGTGTCCTTTCTGCCGCCATCTTCGGTTATCTTGCCATCTGGCTGCTGAAACTCATCACCCGCAAGGGCAGCTTCGGCGGCTTCTGCTATTACTGCTGGGGTGCCGGTCTTGTGACCTTCATCCTGTCCCTCATCAACCACTAAGGAGATCATTATGGCTGAAAAAAAGAGAGGTTCGACCAAGTCGAAATCCTCCGGTAAGTCCGGCAAGCCCTCGGCGGCTGCCCGTGCCGCTGCTGCCAAGCAGCCCCGTCCCATCCGTCGGGAAGTGGGAGCGGTGGTGTGCCTTGTGCTGGGCGTGCTCATGGGATTTGGATTGCTGGGTGTGGATAAACCCTTTGTGACATGGCCGATAGATATTTTCCGATACCTGATCGGAGCAGGCGTTTATGTGCTTCCGCTGCTCCTGATACTGGATTTTTTCATTCTGATGTTCCATGACGGCAGACCTGTCCGTCTTCGGGTGGCTTGCACCTGGATCACGGCACTGTGTGTCGGTGTGTTTGTTTATTTGCTGGGCAACCATCCGGTAATTTGGGAGCTTTCTGTTGTAGGGGAGCTTCTGCAAAGCGGGCACGGTCTTTTGTCCGGTCTGCTGGCAATGTTTTTTGATTTTACCATTGGCAAACTTCTGTCGATCCTGCTGCTTTTGGTGGTCATGATTCCCTGTGTACTGTATGGCTTTAATATGACCGTTGTAAGCCTCGTCAAGGCTATTCGGGCAAGACCCCGTCCGGAGTACGAGCCGCCCCGGAGAGAGCATCCCGATGCTGCGGAGACACTGGTCAATCATGTGGCGCAGAAGCAGATCGAACGGGTGGAGCGGAAACGCAGCAATATTTCCGAATTCGACCTGCCGGTGGATGATCCCATTGCCGAAGCACCTGCCCCCGAACCCAAGAAGCCCAAGGGGAAAAAGAAAGATACGTTCATTGAGAGCGTTGCGAAATTTGAAAACAAGCCTTCTCCTGTGAAGGAAGAACCGGAACTGACCATGCCGCCTCTGGTATTGCCGGAGGAGCAGGAGGAAGCACCTCTGGTGGTCAAGCGGAAGGAAGAACCGGTGGAGGAACTGCCCCCCATCGAACCTTTGCAGGATCCTTCCCAGAAGGTGAAGAAGGAAGAAGCTCTGCTGGAAGCTGCCAAGATCGCCAACGAGATCGAGCAGGCTGCCGAGCAGCAGAAGATCTATCACTATCCGCCGGAAAGTCTGCTCAATCAGAACAAGGGCAGTGCCGTGGACGGCACAGCCGAAATGCAGCTCAATGCCGACCGTCTCAACGATACTTTGGCAAGTTTTGGCATTGATGCCCATATCATCAATGTGATCCGAGGACCTTCCGTCACCCGGTACGAGCTGGAACTGGATCGTGGTGTCAAGCTGTCCAAGCTGACCAATCTGGCAGACGATATCGCTTTGGCTTTGGGTGCATCCGGTGTTCGTATTTCCGCCATTCCCGATAAGATCTCCGTGGTGGGCATTGAAGTGCCCAACAAACTGGTTTCCACCGTCTCCATCCGGGATGTTATCGGTTCCGTGGAATTCGGAAAGAGCAAGTCCCGTATCTCCTTTGCCGTGGGCAAGGATATCGGCGGCAACTGCATCATCGGCGACATTGCCAAGCTGCCCCATATGCTCATTGCCGGTACCACCGGTTCCGGTAAGTCTGTGTGCATGAACAGCCTCATTATTTCCCTGCTGTACAAGGCCAAGCCGGAAGAGGTCCGTATGATTATGGTGGACCCCAAAATGGTGGAACTGGGCATCTACAACGGTATTCCCCATCTGCTGATCCCTGTGGTCACCGATCCCAAGAAGGCTGCCGGCGCATTGCAGTGGGCAGTGACGGAAATGATGAAGCGTTATCGGCTCATGGCCGATGCCGGTGTCCGTGATTTGGAATCCTACAACAAGGTCTGCAATCAGGACAATATGGAACCTCTGCCTCAGATCGTGGTGGTCATCGATGAGCTGGCTGACCTGATGCTGGTGGCAGCCAAGGAAGTGGAAGAAGCCATCTGCCGTGTGGCACAGATGGGCCGAGCTTCCGGTATCCATCTGGTCATCGCCACTCAGCGTCCTTCTGCCGATGTCATCACCGGTCTTATGAAGGCCAACATCCCCTCCAGAATTGCCTTCGCCGTGGCCTCCGCCATGGAGTCCCGCATCATTCTGGATACGGCCGGTGCGGAAAAACTGGTGGGCAAGGGCGATATGCTCTATGCACCTCTGGGTCAGGGCAAGCCCCGCCGTGTACAGGGCTGCTTCATCACCGATGACGAAGTGCAGGCGGTGGTGGACTTTATCAAGAAAAACTCCACAGCTTCCTATGATGACTCTGTCATGGAACAGATCGACCAGAAGGCTGCGGAAAGCGGCAAGTCTTCCGGCGGTGCCTCTGTGACTGCGGAGCCGGTGACCGACGGCGATGAACTGCTGCCTCAGGCTGTGGATATCATTCTGGAAACGGGACAGGCCTCTGTCTCCATGCTCCAGCGGCGGCTGAAACTGGGCTATGCCAGAGCGGCACGCATTGTGGACGAAATGGAGGAAAAGGGTATCGTCGGCCCCTTTGAAGGTTCCAAGCCTCGTCAGCTGCTGATCACCAAGGAGCAATGGCAGCAGATGCAGGGTCTGGCTCCCATGGAGGACGAGAATCCTCCCGTGGAGGAAGAAATTCCGTAATTCAATTTGCGTCCCATCCTCAAAAGGAGGGACAGCAGGAGGTAATAAAAAATGAATAACAATCGCACATCTCTGGAAAAGACCAAGGCCTTAGTGGGCATGGCCATTTTCACCGCAATCGTCGTGGTTCTGCAGGTGATCGCAACCGCGCTGGGCCGCATGGGTCTGACACCGCCTTCTCTGGTGCTGATTCCCATTGTCATCGGTTCTGCCGTCTATGGGCTGAAAACCGGTGCATGGCTGGGTCTGGTCTTCGGTATCGTGGTACTGCTGGCCGGTGTCATGGGTGTGGACCTGTTTACCGCCGGTATGTGGAACTACAATCCCCTGGCAACAGCCGCCATCTGTATCGTCAAGGGTGTGGCAGCCGGTTTCCTTGCCGGTGCTGTCTATAAAGGACTCAGCAAGGTCAATGGCATTTTCGGTGCCGTAGCTGCTGCTGTGGTTTGCCCCATTGTCAATACGGGCTTGTTCCTGCTGGGTTCTACGGTGTTTTTCAAGTCCTATCTCATGGAGACCTATGCTGTGGAGGCAGCCGGGTTCATCGGCTTCCTGTTCCTGGGTCTGGTTGGGGTCAATTTCCTCATTGAAATGGCCATCAATCTGGTGCTCAGCCCCATGATCGTCCGGGTTTTGAAAGTTCGCAAGAGAAAATAATGCTATTTTCAAAAGGCTCCCTGTAAAAGGGAGCCTTTTTGTCGAAAAAAGATTGACTTTTCCTATTTATGAACATATAATGAATAGACCAAGCATGATAGAGGTGCGAAGTTCAAGAGTACGCTTTCTTTCCCCACAGGCCGATGGAAGCGGAAAGGGGAATTCGCCGAGGTGCACAGTTTTGGCCTGAGAACTGTGCTGCCGGGCCGTGGGAGAATATCCCCCGGACTGTCATCCTACGGGATGGAGCGCTGTCGCTGGTTCGTACAAGGGACTTGTATGGAGCTGTGGCATCGCCATGGCTTCATTTTTTTGTCAATAAAAGAAAAGGAGAATACACATGAAAAACAAGAGAATCTCTCTGGTGGCTCTCATCGTGGCAATTGCAGTCATCGCAATGGCTATCATCGTGACCGCCACCGGCGTGGAGACCGCTGCCACTTTCTGGGCACTGGTTCCTCCCATCGTGGCCATCGGCTTGGCCCTTATCACCAAGGAAGTCTATTCTTCCCTGTTCACCGGTATCGTCGTCGGCGGTATCCTGGGCTGCATGGGCTCTGCCCCTGCTGCCGTTGACCATGTGGTCAGCACCGGTATCATCGCTGCCATCGAAGGCACTGCCGGTATCTTCCTGTTCCTGGTCATTCTGGGTGTCATCGTCGCCCTCATCAACAAGGCCGGCGGCAGCGCCGCTTTCGGCCGCTGGGCTGAGACCCATATCAAGACCCGTGTCGGCGCCCAGCTGGCTACTTTCGTTTTGGGCGTGCTCATCTTCATCGATGACTATTTCAACTGCCTGACTGTCGGCTCCGTCATGCTGCCTGTCACTGATGGTCACAAGATCTCCCGTGCAAAGTTCAGCTATCTGATCGATGCCACCGCAGCTCCTATCTGCATGATCGCTCCCATCAGCTCCTGGGCTGCTGCTGTTTCCAGCTATGTGGAGATCGAGGGTCTGTCCGGTATCGAGCTGTTCATCAAGGCCATTCCCTTCAACTTCTACTCTCTGTTGACTTTGGTGTTCATCGTGGCTTTGGTCGTCATGAAGGCCGACTTCGGTCCCATGGCCAAGCATGAGCGCAATGCCATTGAAAAGGGCGACCTGTTCTCCACCGACGAGCGTGTGGACGGTGAAGAAGTCTTCGCCAACCCCAGAGGCAAGGTCATTGATCTGATCCTGCCCGTGGTGGTTCTGGTCGTGATCTCCATCATTGGTCTGCTGTACATCGGCGGTTTCTTCAGCGGTTCTGACTTTGTCACCGCTTTCGCTGACACCGATGCCACCGTCGGTCTGCCCTGGGGTGCTATCATTGCCCTGATCGTCATCGTCGCCTATCTGATGATTCGTGGTCTGGTCACCTTCAAGGAAGCCATGGAGTGCATCCCCCGCGGCTTCGTCGCCATGGTTCCTGCCATCACGATCCTGACTTTGGCTACCGCTCTGAAGAATATTTCCAACGACCTGCTGGGTTCTGCCGCTTATGTGGAAGCCCTCATGCAGAGTGATGTCGCTCAGAACCTCAATGCGTTCCTGCCTGCTGTCATCTTCGTCGTGGCCTGCCTGCTGGCTTTTGCTACCGGCACTTCCTGGGGTACCTTCGGTATTCTGATCCCCATTGTGTCCAGCATGTTTGGTGTTGACAACCCCCTGCTGTTCATCGGCATGTCTGCCTGCCTGGCCGGCGCTGTCTGCGGCGACCACTGCTCCCCCATTTCCGATACCACCATCATGTCCTCCGCCGGTGCCCGCTGTGTCCATGTGCTCCATGTGTCCACCCAGCTGCCCTATGCGATTACCGTTGCCGCCATCAGCTTTGTTTGCTTCATCGTGGCCGGTTTCGTGCAGAACGCATGGATCTGCCTGGCTCTGGGCGTTGTTCTGGTTGTCGGCTTCCTGGCAATCATGAAGAAGCGTGCTCAGAAGGCTGCTTAATTCTCAACGAACATAAAAAATCCGCATCCGAAAGGATGCGGATTTTTTTCGTCTGTTATTGTTTTATGGCAGTGCCGGTCTTGCCGGCGATGCCGTCACGGGCTTTTTCCAAGAGCGTGATAAGAGCTGTTCTGCCGGGGGCGGATTCGGCAAATTTCACCGCTGCTTCTACCTTGGGGAGCATGGAACCGGGGGCGAACTGCCCGTCTGCCATGTGCTTTTTGGCTTCGGCAGGGGAGAGGGTATCCAGCCACTGCTCATTTTCCTTGCGGAAATTGATGGCGACTTTTTCCACGGCAGTGAGGATGATGAGCGTGTCGGCGTTCAGCATTTCTGCCAGCAATTCCGAGGCGAAATCCTTGTCGATGACTGCTGCCGCACCCTTGAGATGGTTGCCCTCTGTGCGGAATACGGGAATTCCGCCGCCGCCGCAGCAGATGACCACATGACCGTCCTCCGTCAGGGCACGGATGGCACCGGCTTCAATGATATGCTTAGGTTTGGGGGAGGCCACATACCGCCGCCAGCCCCGTCCGGCATCTTCCTTGTACAGGAAACCGGTTTTCTCCGCCATGATCTTGGCTTCTTCCTCGGAAAGGAACTTACCGATGGGTTTGGTGGGGTTCTGGAAGGCAGGATCATTGGGGTCTACTTCCACCTGTGTGACCATGGTCACCACAGGCTTGTTGGTGATGCCCCGGTCAAAAAGTTCTTCCCGCAATGCGTTTTGCAGGTCGTAGCCGATATAGGCCTGGCTCATAGCACCGCAGACGGAAAGAGGTGTGGCACCCTGGGTGGGATCTTCGTGCATGAGTGCCAGCATGGCGTTGTTGATGATGCCCACCTGAGGACCGTTGCCGTGGGCAACGATGACCTCGTTGCCGTCCTCAATGAGGTCTACGATGGCGCTGGCGGTGGTTTTGACGGCGGTGGCCTGTTCCGGCAAAGTGGTGCCAAGCGCATTGCCGCCCAGGGCGATGACGATACGTTTACCCATGATTATGTCAACCTTTCTGAAAAACGAAGCCGCACCCTGACCGGTAGAGAGAGGGTGCGGCATTGGATTAGAAATCAGAATTTCTTTCTCTGCTCATCGGAGCCGTCCATTTCCATGAGAGCCTTGACGGGGTCCTTGACCCGTGCCAGGAAGATCATGGCGGCGATGATGTAGGGCTTGTAGGAAGCCTGCTTGTAGAGAGGAACCATGTAACGGTCGAAGACAGAGTTATCCACTTCGCCCTTTTCGCAGCTGAGACCAGTGATATCAGCAGGCAGGCAGTGGAGATACAGGGCTTCGCCGTCCTTGGTCAGCTTCATCATTTCTTCCGTGCAGGCCCAGTCGGTATGTTCGGCATTCTGCTTCAGCAGCTCCTGCTCCAGAGCATCGATACCGGCCTTGTCGCCCTGCTGGTACAGCTTGGTGCGCTGCTCCATGGCGGCAAAGGGTGCCCAGGACTTGGGATAGACGATGTCTGCATCCTTGAAGGCCTCTTCCATGGAATTGGTCTTGGTGAAGGTGCAGTTGTTCTCTTCTGCATTCTTCTTGGCGATCTCTTCGATCTCGGGCATGATCTCATAGCCCTCGGGATGGGCCAGGACCACATCCATGCCGAAACGGGTGAACAGACCCACCACGCCCTGCGGTACGGACAGAGGCTTGCCGTAGGAGGGAGAGTATGCCCAGGTCATGGCGACCTTTTTGCCCTTCAGATTTTCCACACCGCCGAAGTGGTGGATCAGATGGAGCATATCTGCCATACACTGAGTGGGATGATCCACATCACACTGGAGGTTGACCAGCGTGGGTCTCTGCTCCAGGATGCCTTCTTTATAGCCTTCATCCAGAGCATCCATAAAGGTCTTCTGGTACTTGTGGCCTTCGCCGATGAACATATCGTCCCGGATGCCGATGGCTTCCGCCATGAAAGACACCATATTGGCGGTCTCACGGACGGTCTCACCGTGGGCGATCTGGCTGACCTTCTCGTCCAGCACCTGCTCTTCCAGACCCAGCAGATTGCAGGCGGAGGCATAGGAGATACGGGTACGGGTGGAATTGTCACGGAAGATGGAGATGCCAAGACCGGAATCAAAGATTCTGGTGGGCTTGTTGCGCTCTCTCAGATCCCGCAGGGCATCTGCCACGGTGAAAATGGCATCGATTTCATCATTGGTCTTATCCCAGGTCCAATAGAAATCGTTTTTGTACATGTTATTGATCTTCAGGGTCTCCAGGTGTCTTGCCAGCTCAACAGCTTTACTCATTTTCTTGTCCTCCTGTATGTATTGGATGAAAAATCAGCGAATGTCATTATCGGTGAGGCTCTGGCGGAACTGGGTCACATCGGCGGTCTTGTTTTCTTCCTTATACAGACCGGGAACGGCTGCGTAGAGGGCAGCACAGGTGACCAGATCCTGCTTCCAGGTGATCTCGTTGGGAGCGTGAGCCTGGCTTTCAGCACCGGGACCGAAGCCCACGCAGGGGATGCCGTAGCGGCCCTGGATGGAAACGCCGTTGGTGGAGAAGGTCCACTTGTCGGTGAGAGGCCGGTTCCGCTTCTCCATGGCGGAGGGAGCACCGATGCGCTTATCACCGAAAAGCCCGTGGTGGGCATCGATGAGAGCCTGCACATGAGCGGCGGACTCCTTGTTGATCCATGTGGGGAAGAAACATTCCGTCTCGTAGACGGTTCCCGTCCATGCCGGGCGGTCATACATATACATGCTGACCTTCACATCGTCGCCGTATTTCTTCACGGCAGGCAGATCTCTGATCTCCTGCAGGCAGGAGTCCCAGGTCTCACCGGCGGTCATGCGGCGGTCAATGGAAATGGCGCAGGAGTCTGCCACAGCGCAGCGGCTGGGGGAGGTGTAGAAGATCTGAGAAGTGGTGCAGGTGCCTCTGCCCAGGAACTGTGCATCCTCATAATGCTCGGGATTGTACTTGGGATTCAGCATCTTCACCAGACCCTTGATCTCGGTTCCGTCTGCATCGTCGTTTTCATTGAGGGCACGGACATCCTGCAGAATGTCTGCCATTTTATAGATGGCATTGTCGCCCCGTTCGGGAGCGGAACCGTGGCAGGAGATGCCCTTTACATCTACACGAATCTCCATTCTGCCTCTGTGACCGCGATAGATGCCGCCGTCGGTGGGCTCTGTGGAGATGACGAATTCGATCTGCTTCTGAGCTTCTTCCTTGCTGGGGAAGTATTTGTTGACGATGTACTGCCAGCACATGCCGTCACAGTCTTCCTCCTGGACGGAGCCGACGATCATGATCTTATAACCCTTGGGGATCAGATCCAGATCTTTCATGATCTTTGCGCCGGAGACAGCGGAGGCCAGGCCGCCTTCCTGGTCGGTGCCGCCGCGGCCGTAGATGATCTCATCGGTCTCGTAGCCTTCATAGGGATCATGCTCCCAGTTGGCAAGGTTGCCGATGCCCACAGTATCGATATGGGAGTCGATGGCAATGATTTTTTCGCCCTCGCCCATCCAGCCGATGACATTGCCCAGACCGTCGATCTCGACTTTGTCAAAGTTCAGACGCTTCATTTCCGCTTCAATGCACTTGATGACGCCCTCTTCCTCGCAGCTTTCGCTGGGGATGGCGATCATGGCGCGCAGGAATTTGCTCATGTCGGCTTTATAGCCTTCTGCAGCCTGTTTGATCAATTCGAAATTCATATGCCGTTCCTCCCTGTGATCGTTTTTTATGGTACCTGTTTGGCAGGTTCTTTGCTAATTCCATCATAAACCCATTAGGGACTGTTGTCAAACAAAATTTTTGTTTGGCTGAAAAAATTTTTGAATTTCCACTTGATTTCTGTGCCATCTGTGGTATGATGAGTATGAAAACAAAAAATTTTTTGTGCAAAATAGGAGGTGGGATATGCTGGATCAGAAAGAAATGGATCGTCTGAAACAGTTGGCCAAGGGCATTGCGGCCCAGTTTGGCAGCTGCTGCGAAGTGGTGATCCATGAGGTTTCGGAACGCAGCACCATACAGTCGGTGACAGCCATCGAAAACGGCCATGTCTCCGGACGGAAGGTGGGCGACGGACCGTCTCATGCGGTTCTGGAACAGCTTGGCAAGGGTCGCAACGATTCGGCAGACCAGCTGTGCTACCTGACCAGAACCCCGGAGGGAAAACTCCTCAAGTCCTCTACGATGTATATTCGGGATGGTGACGGAAATATCAGTGCTCTTTTTTGCATCAATTTTGATATTTCCACATTGGCTATGGCGGAGAATACCATTCATAATATGATACAGGTGGATAACACCGTCCGCAAAGAGCCGGAACGCATCACCCTCAATGTCAACGATCTGCTGGATGATCTCATCCGACAGGCAGATGAAATGATCGGCAAGCCAGTGCCCCTGATGACAAAGGAGGATAAGATCAAAGCCATCCACTTCCTCAGCGGCAACGGTGCGCTGCTCATTACCAAATCCGGCGATAAGATCGCCAAACACTTCGGAATTTCCAAATACACACTTTATTCCTATTTAGACAGTAAAACGGGAGGTAACTGATATGATCGATCTTCACATCCAAAAAGAGGGCCGGGCCCACAATATTCAGAAGGCCAAGGAAAACAACATCATCATTCCCACCATTGCTCAGATGCAGAATCCTGACCTGATCCCTGAAAAGATCAAGGCAAAGCTGAGCCACACGGGTCTGTGGGATGTGGATCCTGTTAACCTGTTCCGTGTCAGCTGGCACAATGAGGCCAAGGACAGCGGCGGTCTGTTCCAGAAGATCCCCAATTATGTGGAGATCCCCTCCAGCCTTTCTGGCGTGCCCTGCCGCATCATTGCTATGGCAGGCAAGTGGTTCCCCACGGGCTGCCACAAAGTCGGCGCATCCTTCGGATGCCTGGTGCCCAGACTGGTCACCGGTCAGTTTGATGCCACTTATCATCATGCTGTCTGGCCCTCCACCGGCAACTACTGCCGCGGCGGCGCATTCAACTCCAAGTTGCTGGCCTGCGATTCTGTGGCCATTTTGCCTCAGGATATGTCCAGAGAACGGTTTGAGTGGCTCCAGTCCATTGCCGGTCAGATCATTGCCACTCCCGGCTGTGAGAGCAATGTCAAGGAAATTTTTGATAAGACCTGGGAACTGAAGCAGGATCCTACCATGATGATCTTCAACCAGTTTGCCGAAATGGGCAACCCCCTGTGGCACTACAATGTCACCGGCTACGCCCTGGCAGAGCTGTTTGAAGGCGTCAAGAAGCCCGGTCAGAACTTTGCCGGTGCCTGCTTCACCTCCGGTTCCGCCGGCACCATGTCCGCGGGCGATCTGCTGAAGGAGCGGTATCCCCATCTGAAGCTGGCGGTTGGCGAAGCCCTCCAGTGCCCCACCATTCTGGACAACGGCTTCGGCGGTCACCGCATCGAGGGTATCGGTGATAAGCACATCCCCTGGGTACATAATGTGAAGAACACCGATATGGCCATTGCCATTGACGATGAAGATTCTCAGAGACTGCTCCGTCTGTTTAACACCGCCGACGGTCAGAAGTATCTGAAGGAAGAACTGGGCTTCACCGACGAGCAGATTCAGAAGTTCACCTGGATGGGCATTTCCGGCATCGCCAATGTGCTCTGCTGCATCAAGATGGCAAAGTACTATGAGCTGACGGAAAACGATGTGGTGGCAACGGTCCTCACCGACTCTGCCGATATGTATAAGTCCCGTGTGACGGAACTGAACGATATGCACGGTGCGTATTCCGTCATCGAAGCTGCCAAGGATCATGCTCTGCATATGCTGGGTCTCAAGACCGATAACCTGATCGAATTGACCTATGCTGATCGGAAGCGTGTCCACAATCTCAAGTACTACACTTGGGTGGAGCAGCAGGCTATGGATGTGGAAGATCTCAACGCTCAGTGGTATGACACCAAGGGCACCTGGGATGCCGTCCACGCACAGGCCAAGGAGCTGGATGAATTGATTGATGCCTTCAATGAAGAAGTCGGTATTCTGAAAAACCTGTAAAATAATTGACAATTGACAATGGACAATTGACAATGAATGTGTCGCTTTGCGACAATTGAATTGTTTGGGCGACCCATGGTCGCCCAAACCGTTTTCATTCCAAATTGGAGGGAACATCATGCGACATGTGAAATACGGAAAGTGCGTCAAGTGCGGCAAGACCTATGAAGCCACACCGGATCTGACCAACTGCGCCTGCGGCGGTATTCTGGAGATCGTCTACGATTACGAATATATCAAGTCTGTTTTTACAAAGGAAACCTTGAAAAATCGGGAAAACCGCACCATGTGGCGATATCGGGAGCTGCTGCCGGTGGAGGAAAATACCCCCGAACCGCCTCTGCGGGTAGGTTGGTCGCCTCTGTACGAAGCACCCCGGCTGGCAAAGGAACTGGGAATCGCCAAGCTCTATGTGAAGGATGACGGACTCAATCCTACGGCATCTCTGAAAGACCGGGCATCTTCCATGGCGGTTGCCAAGGCAACGGAAGCCGGTGCAAAGGTCATCGCCTGCTCGTCCACAGGCAATGCCGCCTCCTCGCTGGCAGGCAATGCTGCTGCGGCAGGCATTGAAACATATATCTTTGTGCCTTCCCGTGCTCCCAAGGGCAAGGTGGCCCAGCTGATGACCTTCGGTGCCCATGTGGTTTCCGTGCAGGGTTCCTATGAGGACACCTTTGAACTGAGCAAGGCCGCCATCGACAAGTGGGGCTGGTACAACCGCAATGCTGCCATCAACCCCTATCTGTCTGAGGGCAAAAAGACGGTTTCTCTGGAGATCATGGAGCAACTGGACTGGCAGGTTCCGGATTATATCGCCATTTCCGTAGGCGACGGCTGCACCATCGCAGGCTTGTGGAAGGGTCTCAAAGACCTCTATGCCATCGGCTTTATCGACAAGCTGCCAAAGCTCATTTCCGCCCAGGCGGAGGGCTGCTGTCCGCTGAACAGAGCCATTGCAACCGGTGAAGACTGGTATCCCATGGAGGAGAACACCCTTGCCGATTCCATTGCCGTTGGTGTGCCCAGAAATGCGGATAAGGCGCTGATGGCCATTCGGGAGTCTGGCGGTCTGGTGGTCAATGTCTCCGATGAGGAGATCATGGCAGCCCAGAAGCTGTTGGGCAGAACCTGCGGTGTGTTCGGTGAGCCTGCCGGTGTCACCGGTGCAGCAGGACTGAAAAAGCTCTGCGAGCAGGGTCAGATTCCTGCTGATGCCACCGTAGTTTCTGTGGTCACCGGCAACGGCCTGAGGGATGTGGCAAACGCCATCGCCGCCTGCGGCGAACCCATCAGCCTGCCCAACGATATGGCGCTGCTCCGGAAGGCATTTAAGGAGCAAGGGCTGCTGTAAGAAAATAAAAAAACTCCGACCGAACGGTCGGAGTTTTTTATGCTTATAATCTGCAATTACTTCCAGCTGAAATTGACCAGACCCATAATGTAGATCACGATAATTGCAATGGGAACGATGTAGCAGAAGATGGGCTTCATCCAGTTCTTGACCTTCAGACCCTTGCCGGCATTGGCTTCGGCAACGAAGTTGTCCCAGCCCCAGCCGTAACGCTTGTTGCAGCAGAAGATGACAAACAGCAAAGAGCCCAGAGGCAGCAGGTTGTTGGAAACGATGAAGTCCCACAGATCCAGCCATGCGCTGCCTTCAGCGAAGGGCTGGAACTTGATGATGCTGTAGCCCAGAGCGGTGGTGGTGGAGGTGAGCAGAATGCCAATGGCGCAGACGATGCTGCCCTTAGGTCTGCTCCAACCGGTCATCTCACGGACACAGGCCAGAATGTTCTCAAACACAGCCAGAACGGTGGACATGGAAGCGAAGACCATGAACAGGAAGAAGATGGAGCCCCAAATTCTGCCGCCGTTCATGTTGTTGAAAACGGTTGCCATGGTATCGAACAGCAGACCGGGGCCTGCGCCGACTTCCATATCATAGGTGAAGCAAGCGGGGAAGATGATGAAGCCGGCCATAACAGCAACGAAGGTGTCCAGAATGATAACATTGACGGACTCGCCCATCAGGGAGCGCTCCTTGTTGATGTAGCTGCCGAAGATGGCCATGGAGCCGATACCGAGGCTCAGGGAGAAGAATGCCTAGTTCATAGCGCCGACGACCACATTGGGGGTGATCTTAGACAGGTCGGGCAACAGATAGAACTTCAGACCTTCCTTTGCACCGGACAGGGTTGCGCTGTTAACAGCCAGCACGACCATGAGACCCAGCAGAGCAACCATCATATACTTGGTGATCCGTTCCAGACCGCCCTGCAGGTTGAAGCTCAGGATGGCAAAACCCAGAATGACAACAATGACCATAAAGAGCATGTTGACGCCGGGGTTGGAGATCATGTTGACAAAGCCCAGATCTGCAGTCTGACCAGTGACAAACTTATAGAAGTAGTACATGATCCAGCCGGCAACGACGGTGTAGAAGGACATGAGGCAGATATTGCCGAAGAGGGCAAAATAGCCGTGGGTATGCCACTTCTGACCGGGCTTCTGCAGCTGCTGGTACATACGGACGGGGCTGGCCTGAGCGGCACGGCCGAGGGAGAATTCCATGGTCATAACAGGCAGACCGAGGAACAGCAGGCAGAGCACATAGATCAGCACAAAGCCGCCGCCGCCATACTGGCCGGCCATCCAGGGGAACTTCCAGACGTTGCCGCAGCCGATGGCGCAGCCTGCACTCAGCAGGATGAATCCCAAACGGGATCCCAATCGTTCGCGTTCGTTCATTTTTTCTTTCTCTCCTTTGCATTGTTGCAGAATAGAACAGTAACATTATACCAATGCAAAGTCAAAAAGTCAAATACTGTAAAAAATCGACCTGTGATCATAACCACAGGTCGGTTTTTCTTAGATATGGAAACACTTGCGGAGATCCTTATAGGTGCCAAGGACCAGCATAGAATCTTCACTGTCGAAGATTCGGTTGGGGTCGATGGTCAGACTCAGCTCCCCTCGCCGTTTGATGCCCAAAATGTTGATGCCGTATTTTTTGCGGATGTCGATCTGCAAAATGGATTTGCCTTCCCACTGATCCGGTACATCTACTTCGTAGATGCCGTGGTCGTCATCCAATTCAATATAGTCCATGATGTGATCGGAGGTAAATCGGATGGCAGCCCATTTTGCCAGATCCCGTTCGGGATAGACAACTTCATCGGCACCGTTCCGCAGGAGGAACTTGGCCTGTCCGTCCCGTTCGGCACGGGAGACCACCAGTTTGGCACCCAGCTCCTTCAGCAGATAAGTGGTTTCCAGAGAGGCCTGGAAATCATTGCTGATGGTGACGATGCAGACATCAAAGTTTTTCACGCCCAGAGAAGCCAGAAATGCCTCGTTGGTGCTGTCACCGATCTGCCCACTGGTCACATAGGGCATGGCCTCATCCAACCGTTCTTCATTATCGTCCACAGCCATGACTTCATGGCCAAGGGTGTGCAGTTCCATGGCAATGTGCTTGCCGAACCGACCGAGTCCAATCAACAAAACCGATTTCATAGAAATCCTCCTTTAACCCACAGTGATTTTGTCCAGAGGCAGCTTACCCATCTGCTTTTTGGGAGACAGGGCTGCGTAAATGAGTGTCAGACCGCCAACACGGCCCATATACATGAGAACAATGAGAATGATCTTGGAAAGCAATCCAAGGGAAGGTGTAATGCCAAGGGTCAGGCCCACAGTCGCCACAGCAGAGGCTGTCTCATACATACAGGTCAGCAGAGGCAGACCTTCATAGAGACTGATGACCATGGCACCGCCTACGCACAGGCTTACATACATCAAAAACAGCGTGGCGGCAGCAGCGATGACATCATGGCCGATGCGGCGTCCGAAGAACTGGGCGCTGTCCCGCTTGCGGAAAACGGAAATGGCGCAGGCCACCAGAACGGCAAAGGTGGTGGTTTTCATGCCGCCTGCCGTGGAGCCGGGAGAGCCGCCGATGAGCATGAGGAAGATCATGAGCATTTTGCCCGGTTCCGACATGGAATCCAGATTTGCGGTATTAAAGCCGGCCGTTCGGGTGGTGACGGACTGGAACAAAGACGCCAGAATCCGCTCCTTCATGGGCATATCCTCAAATTCAAAAAAGAAAAACAGCACTGCCGGAATGACAATCAAAAGCCCGGAGGTGACCAGGATAACCTTGCTTTGCATACGGTATTTTCTCAGTTTGAACCCGTGAGAGCGGATATCATCCCAGGTGAGGAAACCCAGACCTGCCACAACGATCAGACCCATGATGGTAAAATTGATGAGGGGGCTGCCGATGTAAGCTGTCAGAGAGGAATAGGGTTCCCGGATACCAAACAGGTCGATACCGGCATTGCAGAAAGTGGAGATGGATGTGAAAACGGACATCCAGATACCTTTCCCCCAACCAAAATCCCGAATGAGAACCGGGGACAGGAGGATTGCACCCATCAGTTCAATAACGAGGGTAGTTTTCAGCAGAAAGCCGGTAAGCTTTACCACACCGCCGGTCTGCTGGGCACCGATGTTTTCCTGCATGGCACTTCTCTGGAACAGACCGATTTTCCGACCTGCGATCATGGCGAAGGAAGCGGCAATGGTGATGATTCCCAGACCGCCCACCTGAATTAGAAGCAAAATCACAGCATGACCGAAATCCGACCAGTAAGAGCCCGTATCCCGAACCACCAGACCCGTGACGCATACGGAGGTGGTGGAAGTGAACAGCGTATCAATAAAGGGTGTTCGGATGCCCTCTGCGGAGCAGATGGGAAGCATCAGCACCAATGCACCCAGCAGAATCAGACCGGCAAAGCCCAGAACCACGATCTGGGGAATCTGCAGTTTGATCCTTTTGCCAAAGAGTTTCATCAGCAGTATCACGCTCCTTTTTGCTATCATACCCCAAAAAACGGAAAATGTCCAGCAGGGCTTGACAAAGAGAGAAAGACTGTGTTATCATACAATTAACATTTAGGTTAAATGTGAAGGGAGGAAAAATATGTCACTGCAGCAAACCATGAAAGCGCTGGCAGATCCCATCCGAAGAGAGATTCTGAATATGCTGAAGGCAGGCAGAATGTCTGCCGGTGCCATAACCGATCACTTTTCTGTGACGGCGGCATCCATCTCCCGGCATCTGTCGGTGCTGAAGGAAGCAGACCTCATTCGGGATACCCGGGAGGGGAAATTTATTTATTACGAACTGAACACCTCTGTTTTGGAAGAGATCATGTTGTGGATCACAGCACTGAAAGGAGAAGATGACCATGCTGAAGCAACATAAGAAACTGTGGCTTGTGACGGCACTTTTGACTTTGGCACCCATGCTGGCAGGCTTGATCCTGTGGAACCGATTGCCGGAGACCATGGCGACCCATTGGGGTGCTGACGGCGTTGCCGACGGCTGGAGCGGCAAGGGTTTTGCGGTATTTGTGCTGCCCCTCATTTTGTTGGCTGTTCATTGCCTGTGCTTGCTCGTTACTGCCATAGATAACAAGAATAAAAACCAGAGCCAAAAGGCACTGGCGATGGTCTTCTGGATCATGCCTGTGACTTCCTGGTTCTCCTGCGGCATGGTGTATTTTGCTGCCATGGGCAAGAGCTTGGAACTGCTGAATTTTGTGCCTGCCTTTATGGGTTTGCTGTTTGCCATCATGGGCAACTATATGCCCAAGGTCAAGCAGAACCGTACCCTCGGTATCAAAATTCCGTGGACTCTGGCCAATGAGGAAAACTGGAACAAGACCCACCGCTATTGCGGCAGAATTTGGGTCATTGGCGGTCTGGTACTGGTTTTCAGCGTCTTTCTGCCGAAAAACTGGGCGGTTTCCATTATGATCCCTGTTCTTGCGGTGATGACACTTGCACCCATTCTCTACTCACTGAAGCTCTACCGTATTCATCAGAGACAGGGTATCGTCTACGATTTCAAACCCAAAAGCAAAACAGACACCATTGCCAAACGGATTTCCATTGTGGTGGTTTCCCTGATTCTGGCAGGAACGGTTTGGCTTATGGTCACCGGCGAGATCGACTATTCCTTTACCGACAAGGGATTGGAGATCATGCCGGACTACTGGGCAGATTCCTTTGTCTCCTATGAGGAAATGGACACGGTGGAATATCGGGAAAGCTGTGATTACGGTGTTCGCACCAACGGTTTTGGTTCTGCCAGACTGTCCATGGGAGCGTTCCACAGTGATGAATTCGGCAGCTACACCCGTTACGGCTATACCCGATGCAAGTCGGCGGTGGTCATCACCTCCGATGACAGAACTTTGGTGCTCTCCGCTGCCAACGAAGCGGATACGGAAATGCTATACGAACTGCTTTTGGAGAAAACAAAGTAAAAAACCGGTGCATCTTCCGATGCACCGGTTTTTTATGCGATTCTTATTTCATGGAAGCGCCGGGAACGGTCATGGGATAGGGATCCAGGATCTCGTCCAGCTGCTCCGGGGTGAAGAGCTTTTCTTCCAGAACCAACTCCCGGATGGTCTTGCCTGTCTTGAGGGCAGTCTTGGCGATATCGGCAGAGTGTTTGTAGCCGATATGGGGGGTCAGAGCGGTGACGGTACAGACGCTGTGCTCCAGCAGATAGCGGCAGCGGTCTTCGTTGGCGGTGATGCCCACGATGCAGTTGTCCACCAGAGTTTTGACGGCACCGGTCATGGCGGTGATAGACTCAAACAGACGGTAGAAAGCCACAGGCTCAAAGGCGTTGAGCTCCAGCTGACCGCCTTCGGCACACATGGTGATGGTCATATCGTTGCCGATGACGGCAAATGCCACCTGAGACACCACCTCGGGGATAACGGGATTGACCTTGCCGGGCATGATGGAGCTGCCGTTTTGCATGGCAGGCAGGTTGATCTCGGCCAGACCGGTCAGAGGACCGGAGGACATGAGGCGCAGGTCGTTGCTCATCTTGGACAGGGTCACGGCACAGGCCTTCAGCATACCGGAAACAGCCACCAGACCGTCCAGATTCTGAGTGCCGTCCACCAGGTCAGGGTTGTTGGTCACCTGGATGCCGGAAGCCTCGGTCACATCCTGTGCAATATGCTCCAGATAGGAGGCAGGAACATTGATGGCAGTACCGATGGCGGTGGCACCCATGTTCAGCACGGAGATGTTCTCCCGAACCTTGTCGATACGGGTCAGGTCACGCTTGATGGCAGAAGCATAGGCGTGGAACTCCTGACCCAGACGGATGGGAACGGCATCCTGCAGCTGGGTACGGCCAACCTTCATGATGCTGTCGAATTCCTCAGCTTTGACTGTGAGAGCACCGTACAGACGCATAAGCTCGTCCAGCAGACCGGGGATCAGTGCCAGAGCAGCCAGCTTGCCGGAGGAGGGATAAATGTCGTTGGTGGACTGGGACATATTCACATGGTCGTTGGGATGGACGATGGAATAGTCACCCTTGACACCGCCGAGAATTTCGATGGCACGGTTGGCAATGACTTCGTTGGCGTTCATATTGGCAGAAGTGCCTGCGCCGCCCTGAATGGGATCGGCAATGAACTGGTCATGGAGCTGACCGGCCATGATCTCATCACAGGCCTGTACGATGGCATCCCGGATCTTTACATCCAGAATACCGGCGCGGTGGTTGGCATAGGCACTGGCCTTTTTCAAGGCAGCCAGCATATCGATCTGCTTGTCATGCATCCGATTGCCGGTGATGGGGAAGTTCTGATAAGCACGCAAGGACTGGACGCCATAGTAGGCGTCGGAAGGAACGTCCAGTTTACCGATGGAATCATATTCAACGCGAGTGGAAACCATAGGGGTTTTGCCTCCTTACTTGTAATGAAACCATCATACAATATATTTCAAAAAAGTAAATGGAGAAGACAAAAAATTGTGCAAAATCACAGGACTTTTGCAATTTTTGCTAAAAGTGCATCGATCTGTTCTTCGGTGGTTGCCCAGGAGGTGGCAAAGCGGACGGCTTTTCTGCCGTTTTCCATGGGTGCCCAGACGGAATAGGTAAACTCTTCGTCAAAGGCCTTCAGCTGCTCATCGGTGAGGACGGGGAACTGCTGGTTGGTATAGGAGTCCATGAAGAAGTCACAGCCCTTTTGAGCGAAGGCATCCTTGATGCGAAGTGCCTGTTCCACGGCCTTTTTGCCCAGTTTGAAATAGCGGTCGTCTTTCAGCAGCTCTTCAAACTGGATGGCCAGCAGCCAGCCCTTTGCCAGCATACCGCCGTGACGCTTGATGATATAGCGGAAATCCTTTTGGAGTGCGGGATGGGTGATGACCACGGCTTCGCCAAAGAGCGCACCGACTTTGGTGCCGCCGATGTAGAATACATCAGTCAGCCGGGCGATATCCTGCAAGGTCACATCGGTGGCAGGGGAGCCGAGACCGTAGCCCAGCCGTGCACCGTCCAGAAACAGATAGAGGTTCCATTCGTCACAGGCTTTGCGAATCTCCTCCAGCTCCTGCAGGGAATAGAGAGAGCCGTTTTCTGCCGGATGGGAGATATAGACCATGGCCGGTTGGGGGATATGTTCAAAGCTGGCATCGTCCCAGTGGGCCTTGCAGTGGGCACGGATCTGATCGGCAGTCAGCCGTCCGGTGGCAGAGGGCAGGGCGATGACCTTGTGACCGGTGGCTTCGATGGCACCGGTCTCATGGCAGGCGATATGTCCCGCATCCACGGAGATGACACCCTGATGGGGGCGCAGGGCGGCGGAGATGACCGTGGTGTTGGTCTGGGTGCCGCCTACGAGGAAATGAACGGCAGCATCCGGTCTGCCGCAGAGAGTCTTGATCTGCTGCTTCACCCGGTCGGAAATGGGGTCTTCGGAATAGCCCTTCAGCTGGGTGTGGTTCTCTCTGGCAATGGCTTCCAGAATTTCAGGGATACAGCCTTCTGTATAATCACATTCAAAACGGTACATGGTAAAACCTCCGAGGTCGAGATACCTTGTATTATAGCATATTCCCCTTGCAATGCAAATACTTTCGTGCTATGATGTATTAAAATCTCCCTGGGGAGGAAATCAGTATGCTCAGCAGCAATATTACCGTTGGAACCAACGGACATTTATATTTCGGCGGACAGGATACGGTGGCTTTGGCGAAAGAATACGGCACACCTTTGTACCTCATGGACGAAGTGCGCATCCGGGAAAATATGCGGATGTATCTGGATGCATTCAAACAGCATTTTGGAGCCGGCAGCAAGCCTCTCTATGCCAGCAAGGCCAACAGCTTCAAGCGAATTTATGAGATTGCCAAAGAAGAGGGAATGGGCATCGATGTGGTGTCCTCCGGCGAAATCTATACTGCTATGAAGGCCGGTTACCCTCTTGCCGATGCCTGTTTCCACAGCAACAACAAGACCGATTGGGATATTGCCTTCGCCATGGACAACGGCGTTGGCTGCTTTGTGGTGGACAATCGGGAGGAACTGGACGCTATCAACACCATCGCCGGTGAAAAGGGTATCTGCCAGCCCATCATGCTCCGCATCACCCCCGGTATTGACCCTCATACCTATGAGGCCGTTGCCACCGGCAAGGTGGACAGCAAATTCGGCACTGCCATCGAAACGGGACAGGCTCTGGAAATGGTGGGCTATGCCGTTTCTCTGAAGAATATTCAATTGAAGGGTCTCCACTGCCATGTGGGCTCTCAGGTTTTTGGAGAGGATATCTTTGAACGGGCTTCCGAGGTCATGCTGACCTTTATGAAGCAGTGCAATGATACCTTCGGTATCCAACTGGAGCAGCTGGACATGGGCGGCGGCTACGGTGTTCGTTATACCGATGCAGACGGCTATGTGGATATTCCCGATGCCATCGGCCGTGTGGCAGCCCATATGAGAAAGACCTGCGAACAGCTGGGCATGGAACTGCCCAAAATCTCCATGGAGCCGGGCAGAAGCATTGTTGCCGATGCCGGTATGACCCTCTACACCGTAGGCACGGTGAAGAAGATCACCGATTACAAGAACTATGTCTCCATTGACGGCGGCATGACCGACAATCCCCGGTATGCCCTTTACGGTTCTGCCTATACAGTATTGCTTGCCTCCAGACCGGAAGATCCCTGCGATCTCCACTGCGATGTGGTGGGCCGCTGCTGTGAAAGCGGCGATATCATTCAGCCGGAGGTGGATCTGCCTGAGCCGAAGCGTGGTGAAATTTTGGCTGTCTGCACCACAGGTGCTTACAACTATTCCATGGCCTCCAACTATAACCGCATTGGCAGACCTGCCATGGTCATGGTGAAGCCCGATGAGGTCTATGTGGCAGTCCGCAGAGAATCTCTGGAGGATATTGTCCGCAATGATGTATAAGATCAGAAATGTGACGGCGGCAGATCTTGCTGCCGTCACCGCTTTGGAAAGGGCCTGTTTTCCCCCGGCAGAAGCGGCAGGAGAGGCAGCCTTTGCCTATCGCATCGCTGCTTTTCCGGAGCGGTTTTTCGTGGCGGAAAAAGATGGAAAGATTATTGGAATGGTCAATGGCTGCGCCTCTGATCTGCCCTTGATCGAAGATGCCCTGTTTGAGCCTCAAGGTCATGAACCTAAGGGGAAAAACCAGATGATCTTCGGCTTGGCAGTCCTGCCGGAATATCAGAGACAGGGCATTGGTGCCGCTCTTTTGAACCACTTGATCGCATGGTCAAAAGAACAGGGTATGGCGCAGGTGATCTTGACCTGTAAAGAACAAAAGCTGCCCTATTACAGCAAATTTGGATTCCAAAACTTAGGCGTCTCCGCCTCCTGTCACGGCGGAGCAGTCTGGTATGATATGGTATTAAAAAATCCCTGATGCGTTTGCATCAGGGATTTTCGTCCGGTAAGGGATAATTGGTGATAATGAGATGCTCGGCTACCCGGTCGTTGCGGCTGCGGACATTGTAAGTGTACTGCTTGTCGAACCGGCGGACATAGAAACCGTGGCTGTAAAGATCCTCAATAAAAGGTGTGCTCTTGATGATGAGCAGAAATTTGGCCTTGGTTTTGCTGAGGGCAACAGCCAGCCGGGCCTGATCCAGTTTGGTAAAGGCTTCGCCTTCGTAATCGGAGAACTCCGTGTCATAGGGGGGATCAAGGAACATGAAATCCTTTTCATCGGGATTGACCTGACGGAAGAATTCCTCAAAATCCCGGCAGTAGATCTGCGTCCCGGCGAAAAGCGCCTTGGTGTCTTCCCGGAACAGGGTCTCCACCTTGCCGGCGAAGTCTTTGTCGTTGTAGCTCATGCCGCCGTAGGGAATGTTGAACTCCCCGTGCTTGTTGTAGCGGAACATGGAGCCGTAGCAGTTTTCCCGGATGAAGAAAAAGTTGGCGGCTCTGTGACCGGGGGAGAGCTGGATGCGACCCAGCTGCCAGTCATTGAACACCTGACGGAAGTAGAGATAATAACCGCTGGTGAGACCGGTCACCAGATTTTCGGAAAGATCATCGGGGGAGAAGGGATGTTTCTGGTGGTTCTTCACCGTCCGCTCCAGCTTATCCGTGAGGCTATCTTCCAACTCTTTACGGAAGGCGTCCTCATTGAGAATGATGGGCTGGTCGAACAGCGCTGCAATGTCCTCCATCCAGCTGTCCAGCAGGGCGGAAAGGTCATCTGCGATCTCCCTTCCTGCCATGAGGTAATCAAAGAGCAAAAGCAGGGCAGAGACATGGCTGCGTCCAAATTCCAGAAGTCCCTTGAAGCTGTTTGCGTAGCAGGTGATGAGGCTGCGGAACTCCTGGTCCTGGGTGCGGATCATGTGGTAGAATTCCATCAGGTCTCTGGCGGTGTCGTTGATGGCAGCGGCCTTGGGCTGCAGATGAAAATACATGGCACCGCCGCCGAAAAAGGGTTCCAGATACCGATCATATTCGGGAATCAGACCGTAGACCTGATCCAGTTCCCGGGACTTTCCGCCGGGCCATTTCAGAAGAGGCTTCATGTACATCCCTGCTTTCTTTACAATTAAAACCATTATAGCAGATTTTTTGTCGGATTCCAAGGTACTTGCAAGAAAAGGCGAATTTTGTTATAATTGGACCGTTATGAAAAGAAAAGAGACTTATTTTGTCAGCCCGAAAAATGCGCTGACATGGCTCGCAGCCGCTTTGATGCTCGGCTCGGTGGGACTCCGCATTGCTGATTTCTGTGGGAAAGGCACAGAAACAACGACTTTGTGGTGGCTTTGTATCCTGCCGGTGGCAGCCGGTATCCTCTATGTGCTGGAGCTGCTCCTTGACAGCAAGGAACATTTCTACCGCACCCTGATCCCCTGGGTGCTGATGGCTGTGTACTACACGGCAGAGCTGACTCTCCGTGGCATGGGCCGATATTTTATCTGGCTCAATGTGCTGGTGTTTGCAGCATTTTTGATCTTCTATAAGCAGATCACTTCCGGTCATGTGAAAAAGCCCGGCTTGCTGCCCTTCCTGTTTCTGGTTTTCCTGAGCCTGGTGGTCTATGACCATCGGGAGCATGTGGTAGAGAGACTGTGGATCGAGTGTCTGCCGGATATCCTTATGATCGGTGCCGGTTTTGTGGCAAGCCTTGCCATCCGTGCCCACACCGATGGGAAATATCATCCCACATGGGGCGACCGCAGCGACGGACGCCGGGTGCGTACCATCCCTCCCATGAGCCGTGCAGAACCTTACATCATGAAGACCCGCAACGACGCCTGCAATCTGCTGAATACGGAAATGGAAATTTCCAACATGGAAAAATATGTCCGTGATAAGCGGAAAGAGGGTCTGACGGGCTTCGGTCTGCAGCATGCCTTCATTGCGGCCTATGTCCGCTGTGTGGCCCAGTATCCCCAGGTCAACCGGTTCATCTCCGGTCGGGAGGTCTACAGCCGCGGCGACGATATCCAGTATTGCATGACCGTCAAAAAGGAAATGAACCTGGAATCTCCCGATACTTGCATCAAGCTCCATCTGAAGCCCACGGATACGGCCTATGATGTCTATGAAAAGTTTGAAGCAGAGGTGCGGAAGTTCAGAGATCCCTCCGGAGACGGCAATGATTTTGATAAAACTGCCGGTGTTCTGGCTCTGCTGCCCGGTCCTGTCTATGTGCTGGCTGTGAAGCTGTTGGAGATCATGGACTATTTCGGCTGGCTGCCCAAGTTCCTGCTGGAGGTCAGCCCCTTCCACGGTTCTGTGTTCTTTACCTCCATGGGCTCTCTGGGTATTCCTGCCATCACCCATCATCTGTATAACTTTGGCAACATGCCGGTGTTCGTTGCATTTGGCAAAAAGTACCGCCGCAACGAGATCGACGACGATGGCAATGTCCTTCGGCACAAGTATGTGGATATGGGCTTTACTCTCGATGAGCGTATCTGCGATGGCTTCTATTATGCCGCTGTGCTCAAGTATATGAAACGCATTTTCAACGACCCCTACCGTCTGGACAATCCCCCCGAAACGGTGGTGGAGGATATTCCCTAAACATAAAAACCCCGCCCGCATTTGCGGACGGATTTTTGCGTTTTATTACATCTTTTCGGGAGCCTCAAAGCCCAGCAGATCGATGCAGCTCTCCAGAACCTGCCTGGAAAGATCCATGAGGGCGATGTAGCCTGCCTGCTTGTGGGCATCGGGCTCTGCCAGAATACGGGTCTCGTGATAGAACTTGTTGACAGCGCCTGCCAGTTCGTAGATATAGGCGCAGATGGCGTTGGGCGCATTGTCCCGATAGGCCTGCTGCAGGAAGTCTGCAAAGCGGGTCAGAGTCAGCATCAGATCCTTGGCCTCCTTGGTCTCGGGAGCCATCAGCTTGGAAATATCAGCCTTGCCGTCGTACTTGGCGAGGATGGACTTGATGCGGACGATGGTGTAGAGGATATAAGGACCGGTGTTGCCCTCGAAGGCGGCAAACCGTTCCAGATCGAACACATAGTCCTTGGTGGGCTGGTTGCTCAGATCCCCGTACTTGAGGGCTGCCATGGCGATGAGCCGGGCGGTGGTCTCCACTTCAGAGCTGTCCACCACCTGATTTTCTGTGATCTTGGCACGGACATAGTCGGTGATCTCGGCAATGAGCCGTTCCAGACGCATGACACCGCCCTCGCGGGTCTTGAAGGGCTTGCCGTCCTTGCCGTTCATAGTGCCGAAGCCAATGTGCTGCATTTCCATATCCTGAGGCACCAGCGCACCCTTCTTGGCGGCACGGAAGACCTGCTCAAAGTGGAGTGCCTGCCGCTTGTCGGTGAGGTACAGGAGCTTGCCGGGCTTGTAGTCCTGCATACGCTGGACGATGGTGGCAAGGTCTGTGGTGGCGTAGATAGCAGCACCGTCAGACTTGACCAGAATACAGGGGGGCACTTCCTTGGTGTCACTTTCTTCCTGCACAGGAATGACCAGTGCGCCGTCGGAGAGAGTGGTGACACCCTTGGCCTTCAGATCCTCGATCATGGCAGGGATGTAGGGCTGTGCATCGCTTTCACCCAGCCACACATCGAAGTCCACATTAAGGTTGGCGTAGTTTTTCTTCAGATCGGCTACAGACAGGCGCATAATGTGATCCCACATGGCGCGATAGCCCCGGTCGCCATTTTGCAGCTTGAAGGTGGCGTCGTGAGCACGGGCGGCAAAGGACTCGTCCACCTTGCTCTTGGCGCTGGCACAGGGATAGATCTCCTCCAGTTCGGAGATGGTGAAAGGTGCTTCGGCAGGATATTCGCCGGAGAAATCGGGATCAAAGTAGGGAAGACTTGGCTGACGCTCCCGGACTTCCTCAATAATGAGACCCATCTGCAGACCCCAGTCACCCATGTGGATATCACCGATGACATGGTTGCCGAAGTAGCGGTAAATACGTTTGAGGCTTTCACCGATAATGGCAGAGCGCAGATGACCTACATGGAGGGGCTTTGCCACATTGGGGCCACCATAGTCCACCACCACAGTTCTGGCATTGGGGTCATGCTCCAGACCGTAACGCTCGGACTTGCCCATGTTGGCAACATAGTCCTTCAGGTATTCAGCGGAGACATGGAAGTTCAGAAAACCGGGGTTGACGGCAGAGACCTGAGAGAACATGGGCTCATTCTCCAGCTGAGCTGCCACGGCGTTGGCGATCTGGATGGGAGCGCAGCGGTTGGCCTTTGCCGCAGGCATGGCGCCGTTGCACTGGTATTCGCACAGGTCGGGACGGTTGGATACGGTAACTTTGCCGTAAGAAGCATCGTAACCGGCATCGGCAAAGGCCTGAGAAACCCGTGCGGAAATCAAATCAATGAATTTTTCCATAGAAAACATCCTTCGTAAAATAATCAGTACCCTGTATTATATCAAAAAGAAATCGGCTTGTACAGCCTAAAAAAGCCATCTTGTGACCCAGGAAGCCGCCAAAAATCCTGCCAGATCGGCAATGAGGGCAGCCGGGATGGTGTAACGGGTGCGTTTGATCCCTGCTGCGCCGAAGTAGACACTGATGGTATAGAAAGTGGTCTCGGTGCTGCCCAGCATGACGGCAACGGTTCGTCCGATTTCAGAGTCCGCTCCGTGTGCCGCCATCAATTCGCTGCCCACAGCCAGTGCTGCAGACCCGGAAATAGGTCGGATCAGCACCAGAGGCACTGTTTCAGGAGGGATTCCCAGAACTCTGCACGCCGGTGTGCAAAGAACACTCAGCGCATCCAATGCCCCACTTGCCCGAAGCATATACACAGAAGATAACAGTATGATTAAGGGAGGTAGAATCTGCTTTACTACAGCAAGCCCGTCCGTTGCCCCTGTGACCAGAAGTGAATAAACATCCCGTTTTCCAACCATGGCGGCGCAGGAGACTGCCAGCAGCAGTCCCGGTACCACCATATCCCAGATCAGTCTGCCCATTTGGAAAACACCCATGCTGCCAGAAGTCCCATGGAAACGGAGAAAACGGAACTGATCCAGACAGCCGGTAATATATCGAAGGGCGCAGCAGCACCCAGAGAGCTTCGGACGGAGGCCACTGTGGCGGGAATCAGTTGCACCGATGCGGTGTTCATGACCACCAATCGGCACAGCTCCTTGGAGGCAATACCTTTGGCATTCAAAGCCATCCGCTTGGCTGCACGGATGCCAAGTGGTGTGGCGGCATTGCCCAAGCCCAATAAATTGGCGGAGAGATTGCCGCAGAGGGCCTGCTTTGCTTCTTTATCCTCCCATGCAGAGGGAAATAATCGCCTGAGAACAGGGGACAAAATTTTGGAAAGGTGTTCCATCCATCCGATCTGCTCCATCACATGGCTCAGTCCGCTCCACAGACAGATGGGACCTGCCAATGAAATGGCAAGGGTCACTCCTGCGGAAGCACCCTCCAGCAATGCCGGTGCAAGAAGGGGCGTTTTTCCGCTCAAAAGGGCAAATAAAACGGAAATAACGAGAAAAACCGTCCAAACATAAGCCATGTCCATCCCTCCTGTGACCAGTCTATGAAAACAAAAACGGCGGAAATTCCGCCGTTTTTGTCATTCGCTTTTTACCGAGGCATCGTAGAGGGCATTTTTGGCGAAGCCGGTCTCCTTGGCGACCTGTTTGACCGCATCTTTGCGGCTGAGACCTTCTGCCATTTTCTGTTCTACCAAGGCAAGGGCATCCTCCAGAGAAATCTCCGTGGCAGGAGGGGGTGCAGCACCTTCCAGAACCAAAACATATTCTCCTCTGGGCGCCAGCTCCTTGTAATACTCCAAAGCACCGCCAAGGGTGGTGCGGATGACCTCCTCATGGAGCTTGGTCAGCTCCCGGCACAGGCTGATGCGGCGGTCTGCGCCGAAAGCAGCCTGCAAGTCTTGCAGAGTGTTCAGCAGCTTGTGGGGTGCTTCGTAGAAGATCATAGTCCGCTGCTCCGTCAGCAAAGACTGCAGATGCTCCTGCCGGCTCTTTTTGGCGGTGGAGAGAAAGCCTTCAAAGGCAAACCGACCGGTGGGCAGACCGGAAATGCTCAGAGCGGTGATGACGGCGCAGGGGCCGGGAATGGCAGAACCAATGATGCCGTTGGCGGCGCACAGAGCCACCAGATCTTCACCGGGATCGGAGATGGCAGGAGAACCGGCATCGGACACCAAGGCGCAGGTCTCGCCGTTTAAAATCCGTTCCAGAATTTTCTGTCCGCTTTCGGTGCGGTTGTGCTCGTAGTAGCTGACCAGCGGCTTTTTGATATTCAGATGGTTCAGCAGCTTCAGAGAAACTCTGGTGTCTTCGGCGGCGATAAAATCTGCCTGCTCCAAGGTTTCTCTGCACCGCTGGGAAATATCACCCAGATTGCCGATGGGGGTGGGCACCAGATATAACATACCGGCCATAGGCTCAGTCCTTCCTGTGGTATAGGGTTTTATAATCGTCTGTTTCGGAGCCGTCTTCATTGAAAAAAATCAGATCTTTTTCGAAAATTAAGCCTGTTTTACCGTCTTTTTTTGCTTCGATCAGCACCAGATTAACGGGATTTTGGGCTTTGTGACGGACGAATTGGATGCGTTTTGGCTCCAAATGATGGGTTTTTAACTGAAAAATAATGTCTGCCAGCCGTTCCGGACGGTGGACAAAAGTGAAATTTCCGCCGGTGGGCAGCAGCCATGCTGCCGCTGCGGTCAGGTCTTCCAGAGAGCAGGTCTCCTCGCTTCTGGCTTTTGCCAAAGGGCCGGAGGCCTGCTTGCCGCTGCCCACGGGAAAGTAGGGCGGATTGGAAATGTACCCGTCCATGGAACCGGGGGGTAAAAGTTCTTTGATCCTTCGCACATCTCCGTGAATGGCGGTGAAATTCACCCCATTATGTTTGGCATTTTTCTGCGCCAGAAATACGGCCTGTTCATCCAGTTCGATGCCTGTGACCTGCAAAGTGGGGTCGGAGGCCAGCAACATCATGGCAATGGCACCGCTGCCGCAGCCCAAGTCTGCCACGCGGCTGCCCTTTGCAAACCGGGCAAATCCGGCGCAGACCACACTGTCCGTGCCCAGCCGAAAGCCGTCTTCCGGCAGGAGCAGCTCCATGCCGTTCCAAAGTGTTTCCTGTATCATAGCATTTCAACCTTATGAGACAAAAAGCCTGTGCGGCTGCACAGGCTTTTTGCGATGTAAAAATCAGCCTTCAACGATAGCTTCGTTGGGGCATCCGCCGGCGCAAGTGCCGCAATCAACGCAGGTATCTGCGTCGATGACGTACTTGCCGTCGCCTTCAGAGATGGCGCTCAGGGGGCAAGCATCAGCGCAAGCACCGCAGGAAACGCAAGCATCAGTGATAACATATGCCATACTGGAAACACCTCCATAATAATTTGCGTTTTCATTCTATCATGTTTTTCAAAAAAAGCAAATGGAAAATAAAGAATTTGTATTTTTATGCGGAATGAGTTTTGGTATAGATTTCCTTTGAAAAGGGTAAATTCTTTGGTGGAGAGGAGGCGAGCCATGGGAAGACCAATACTGAGCCATGAGGCGGAACAGACTGTCAGTCAGGCCAGAATCGAAGCGGTCAGGCTGGGGCATGCCCATGTGGGCAGCGAGCATCTGCTGTTGGCAATTCTGGTACGCAGAGGCACAGAGGCGGCATGGCTGCTCCATGCCTACGGCTGGGACGCCGAAAGCTGGAGGCGGCTTTTGCACCGGGAACGGGGCAAAGGTGCTGCCGGTGCGCCTTTGGCACAGGGGTTGTCCCAAGGGGCAAGAGCCATCCTTTCTGCAGCAGGCAGAGAGGCTTCTGCGTTTGGAGCGGCTCACATTGAGCCGGAACATCTGCTGCTGGCACTGCTTCGCCGGGAAACGGCTCTGGCTGTCCGTCTGCTGCAGGAAAACGGAACCTGTACAGATTATGTGTTTACCGATCTGGTTATGAGTTTAAATGCCGGTGTCCGTCACGGTCGGCCGGTGGAAAGGAATGTGCCTATGCGGCTTTTGGAACAGTTCTGCACGGATATGGTGGCGGTTTCAGCCAATATGGAGCCGGTCATCGGCAGGGAAGAAGAGATCGAAACGGTCATGAGTATCCTCTGCCGAAAGAATAAAAACAACCCGGCCCTTATCGGGGAACCGGGGGTGGGCAAGACCGCCATTGTGGAGGGGTTGGCCCAACGGATGGCAGCCGGACAGGTGCCGGAGCAGCTCCAGAACAAACGGCTTCTGTCAGTGGATCTGGCAAGTGTTCTGGCAGGCACCAAGTATCGGGGAGAATTTGAAGAACGGGTGCGGGATCTGGTGCAGGAGATCAAGCGCAGCGGCAATGTGATCCTGTTCATCGATGAGATGCACACCATTGTGGGAGCAGGCTCTGCAGAGGGTGCCATTGATGCCGCCAATTTGCTGAAACCGGCTCTGGGTCGGGGAGAGATCCAGCTCATCGGTGCTACCACCTTGGAAGAATACCGCAAGCATATCGAAAAGGATGCGGCTCTGGAACGGCGGTTCCGTCCTGTCACCGTCCGAGAGCCTTCCAAATCCGATACCCTGCGGATGCTGGAGGGGCTGCGCCCCGGATTGGAGCAGCACCACCGCATCCGCATTACCAAAGAGGCTATGGAGGCGGCGGTGGAGCTGAGCTGCCGCTATCTGACGGATCGGTTTTTGCCGGATAAGGCGGTAGACTTGCTGGACGAAGCGGCAGCAAATGCGAAGAACCGGGATAAGAGCGGCTTGTCTGCAGAAGAGCATCGCCAAAAGCTGGTGGGACAGCTTTCTGAAGCGGTACGGGAAAATCGGTTTGAACAGGCGGCGACCCTCCGGGATAAGCTGCAAAACCTGCTGCAGCAGCAAAAAGGTCGGCTGCAGAAGCTTTCTGTGGAACGGGAAGATATTGCCGCTGCGGTGGCAAGACGGACGGGTATCCCTGTGGGCAAGGTATCAAAGTCTGACAAAGAGCGGCTTTTGCATTTGCAGGAGGATCTGGAACAGCAGGTCATAGGGCAGACAGAGGCGGCAAAGACCGTGGCAGAGGCGGTTTGCCGTGGGCGTATGGGTTTGGCAGACGGCAGCAGACCGGTGGCATCCTTTTTGTTTCTCGGTCCAACAGGTGTGGGAAAGACAGCCTTGTGCAAAGCACTGGCGGAATGTGTGTTCGGAAGTCATGATGCCATGGTGCGGCTGGATATGTCGGAATACATGGAGCAGCATGCGGTCTCCCGTCTGCTGGGAGCGCCCCCCGGCTATGTGGGTCACGGAGAGGGTGGCGAGCTGACGGAAAAGGTACGCCGCAGACCCTATTGCGTGGTGCTTCTGGACGAACTGGAAAAAGCCCATCGGGATGTGACATCCATCCTTTTGCAGGTGCTGGAGGATGGGGTGTTGACGGACTCCATGGGCCGCCATGTGGATTTTCGGAACACTGTTATCGTCATGACCTCCAATCTGGGAAGTACCTGTGCAGGTCGGGTTGGTTTTGGGGAGCAGCAGCACGATCCGGTGCAAAAGGCTCTGACCGATTATTTCAGCCCGGAATTTTTGGGGCGGCTGGATGGGGTGGTACGGTTCAAGCCCTTGACGGAAGATGCCTTGAAAGCCATTGCGGAAAAGGAACTTTCCCAAACTGTCGAACGGGCAGAGGCGGCAGGTTTGCAGCTTCGTGCAGATCCCAATACTGCAGCTGTTCTCGCCCACTGCTGTGCGGGCGGAAAGGCTGGTGCCAGAGAACTGCGGCGGCAGATTCGCAGGGAAATCGAAGCCCCTGCCGCCCGTCTGCTGCTGGCAGCCAAAACTCCTCTGCGGGTGCGTGTAAAAGCAGGGGAAGATGGGTTGGTTTTGACGGAAGAACTTTGAAAGATTTGCCATCCGACATCCAAAAGCAGGGTGTCGGGTGGCTTTTTTGAAACAAAAACAAACAAATGTTTGAATATGGAATTTCAGGCACGTTTTTTCTGAAAAAAACCTTCTTTTTCGCCATAAAAATTCTGTATTGGGGATTGCAATTTGGAAACAAATCCTGTATAGTATAGTCAAGTGGAGCAAAATGGAGCAAAAATGATGAAAATGGAGCGAGGTGAGACTCTTGGTAGGAAAATTTAATCATACGGTTGACCCCAAGGGTCGGCTGTTCGTTCCCTCCAAACTCCGGGAAGAACTGGGTGAAAGCTTTTATGTCACGCTGGGTCTGGATCACTGCCTCAGTGTTTACACGGAAGAAGGCTGGCAGGCCATTGTGGAGAAGTACAATGCACTGCCTATCTCTCAGGCCAGAAAGATGCGTTTCCTCTTTGCCAACGCGGCTCACTGCGAGCCGGACAAGCAGGGACGTTTCCTCATCCCCACCACCCTTCGGGACTATGCAGGTCTGAAACAGGAAGTTACCTTCATTGGTCAGGCCGGTCATGCGGAAATCTGGGATACCGAAGCTTACGAACGTCTGGAAGCTGAGACCCTTACGCCTGAAAATCTGGCGGCTGTCATGGAGGAGTTGGGCTTCTGATGGAATTTGTACACCGTTCCGTACTCCTCTGGGAATGTATCGATGCCCTGAATATCAAACCTGATGGCATTTATCTGGACGGCACGCTGGGCGGTGCCGGTCACTCCGGTCAGATCGTCCAGAGACTGACCACTGGCCGACTCATCGGTGTGGATCGGGATACGGTGGCACTGAAGGCTGCCGAAGAACGGCTGAAGCCCTGGATGGATCGGGTGACACTGGTCCACAGTAACTTCTCCGAACTGGCCTCCATTCTGGATGGGCTGGGATTGGAAAAGATCGACGGTATGCTCTTCGATCTGGGCGTGTCTTCCCCTCAGTTGGATGACGGCAGCCGCGGCTTTTCCTATATGGCCGATGCACCTTTGGATATGCGCATGAACCGGGATGACAGCCTGACAGCCTACGATGTGGTCAACACCTGGCCCAAAGAAGAGCTGAAGCGCATCCTGTTTGATTACGGCGAGGAGCGTTACGCACCTGCCATTGCAGCCGCCATCGAGCGGCATCGGGCAGAAAAGCCCGTTGAAACGACTTTAGAACTGGTGGATGTCATCAAGAGTGCCATGCCGGCACAGGCCTTGAGAGAAAAACAGCATCCTGCCAAGCGCAGCTTCCAGGCCATCCGCATTGCGGTCAATGATGAGTTGGGCAGTGTGGAACGGATGCTGACGGACGCAGTGGATCGGCTGAACCCCGGCGGCAGACTGGCGGTTATCACCTTCCACTCTCTGGAAGACCGCATCGTAAAAAGTGCCATGAACCTGGCTTCCCGCGGGTGCACCTGCCCCAAGGAATTCCCCGTGTGCGTCTGCGGCAACAAGCCCAAGGTCAAGGTGCTGACAAAGAAACCTATTATCTCCGGTGAAGAAGAACTGGAGCAAAACCCCAGAGCCAGAAGCGCAAAGCTGCGTGTGGCAGAGCGGGTATAACATTACGAAGGAGCGACCACCATGGCAAGAACAATGGAGCAGCACGGTATTTATAACGGTTCTGCCGCCTATGACCTCAATCGGTATTACAGCGGAAATGCGGCTCCCAAGGTTCGCCCTCAGGGTCTTCCCGATGAGCATTACGCACCGGAACGCTATCGCCGTGTCAAGGCAAAGGCAGCGGTTGCGCCTTTTGCTGTTGTAGGTCTTCTGGTGGCAGCCTGTATGCTGATTTTGGTGGTCTTTGGCTACGTGCAGCTGTACGAAGCATCGGAGCGGGTCAGCAATCTGCAGTATGAGCTTTCCTCTCTGCAGGAAGATCAGGCAGTGCTGGAAAGCCTCTATGAAGGCGCCATTGATATGAACGAGGTGGAGCAGCTGGCAGCCGAGTACGGCCTGAGCATCCCCACCAGAGAACAGACCGTGTATCTCAATTTGGCAGGCAGCGACCGTGCGGAACTGTATCAGCCGGAGCGGACCAATTTGGTGGAGCGGATTCTCAATGCCTTCCAGAACAGTGCAGGCGGATTGGTGGAATACCTGTCCTAAGGCTGCGATAGAATATAGAAAGCAGAACATAGGGGGGCCATTGGCTGTCCGAGGGCAGGGTTACCGTCGGACGCAATGTGCGCCCCTACTGACATTTTTCCAGAAAGGAATTTTCCATGGCAAGAAGAGCTGTTAGACCCAAACGGAATAAGCAGGCCGGCACTGCCCGGGAACGGGCAAACCGCACGATTCTGGGGCGGATGCTGGTTTTGATGGCTCTGTGCGGTGTGATCGTGTTTGTTCCGCTGATTGCAACGCTGTATCAGCTGATGATCGTGGAGCATGACAAGTATGAGGAAATGGCCATCGAAAACCAGACCCGAAGCACCACACTGACGGCTTCCCGTGGTGTGATCTATGACCGCAACATGAACATTCTGGCTTCCTCTGCCACGGTGGAGACCATCTTCCTGGACCCCAATGCATTGGAGAGAGCCATTGAAAAGGAAGAGGAGAAGCGGGAAAAGGGTAAGGAAGTCAACCCTGCTGTCTCTGTGGATTTCATTGCCAGAAGTCTGGCGGAGATTCTGGATGTGGACCCGGAATTTGTCCGCCAGCAGGCTGCCGATACCAAGTATTACTATAAGGTCATCAAGCGCAAGGTACCGGAAGAAACGGCACAGGAGGTCCGCGCTCTTATCAATGAGCATGACCTTAACGGCATTATCAATCTGGAAGTGGATTCCCAGCGATACTATCCCTACGGCTCTCTGGCCAGCCAGCTCATGGGCTTTATCCGCACGGATAATGTGGGTGCAGAAGGTCTGGAGGCCTACTATGACGATACCCTCACCGGTACAGCCGGTGCGGTCATTACCACCAAGGGCAACAACGGCTCGGAAATGCTCTATACCTACGAAAAATATTACGATGCCACCGATGGTAATTCTCTGGTATTGACCCTGGATACCACGGTGCAGTATTATCTGGAGAAGAACCTGGAAGAGGCCATCGCCAAGTACGATGTGCAGAACGGTGCTTTTGGCATTGTCATGAATGTCAATACCGGTGAGATTTTGGGTATGGCCACTCTGGGCGGTTATGACCCCAACAACTATCTGGAAATTTACGATGACAGCCTCCGGGAGGAACTGGAAGACCTTTACGAGGATGCCATCCGCTTTGCGGAAGACAGCAGAGCATACAAGGATTCCATCAACGAATACAACCAGAGAGTGGGCGCTGCCCGTCTGGCGCAATGGCGAAACCGTGCCGTTTCCGACGGTTATGAACCCGGTTCTGTCTTTAAGCTCATCACCATGGCTGCCGGTCTGGACAGCGGTGTGGTGAAGGAGACCGACCATTTCGTCTGCAACGGTGTGGGTCATACCTTTGCAGGCCGCGATCAGCCCGTTGACTGCTGGAAACTGGTGGGTCACGGCGATGTGGATGCCAAGCAGGCACTGGCAGGTTCCTGTAACCCCTCCTTTGCCACCATCGGTGTCCGTATGGGCGGCGAACTGTTCTATGATTACATCAAGGACTTCGGCTTCCTGGAGAGAACCGATATCGATCTGCCCGGTGAAGCCAAGGGCGTGTTCTTCGCCCAGCAGGATTACGAAAATCCCTATGCGACGGCTTCTCTGATCTCCTCGTCCTTCGGTCAGACCTTCCGTATCACCCCCATTCAGATGGCAAGAGCCGTGGCAGCCGTGGTCAACGGCGGCTATCTGGTGCAGCCCACTATGGTGCGTGAAGTACAGGATGCCGAGGGCAATACCATCCAGAAAAAAGATACCACTGTCCTGCGGCAGGTCATCAGCGAAGAGACCTCTGCCACCATGCGGGAAATGATGGAATATGTGGTCACCGAAGGTACCGGCGGTCAGGGTAAAGTTCCCGGCTACCGCGTGGGCGGCAAGACCGGTACTTCCGAAAAGATCGACGTGTTCGATGAAAACGGCGAGCGGACGGAGGATAAGATCTGTTCCTTTGTGGGTGTGGCGCCCATTGACGATCCCCAGTATGTGGTACTGGTGGCACTGGATTCCCCCAGCCGGGAGACCGGTCTTATGATCGGCGGCGGCGCCATGGCAGCACCCACCGCATCTGCCGTTATGTCCGATATTCTGCCCTATCTGGGCCTCAACCCCGATGTCTCCGATGAGGATCTGAACCTCATCACTCTGGCTGTCCCCGATGTGGCAGGCATGACCGAGGCAGAAGCAGGAGAACTGCTGGCCAGCAAGAGCTTTACTTACCGAACCGTTGGCACCGGTGCTGTGGTCATGGATCAGATCCCTGCTGCCCATGCCATGATCCCCGGCAAGTCGGAGGTCATCCTCTACTTCAGCCAGGAGGCACCGGAGGAAAAGGTGGAAGTGCCCGATTTCTCCGGCATGACGCTGGTGGCGGCCAATCAGCTGGCGGCCAGAGAGGGCGTATATATGCTCATTACCGGTATTAATCAGGATGCTTACAACGTTACCGCAACTTATCAGAACCCCGAAGCCGGCACCAAGGTGGAACCGGGTACGACCGTGACCGTGGAATTCACCGATTTTGCCGCTTCCGATTGACATTTACAAGAATTTACGAGGAGGGCGACCATGAAACTTAAGGAATTGCTGCAGGGTCTGGAAATACTGGAACTGCAGGCGGATATGGAATTGGATATTACCGGTGTCAGCTGCGATTCCCGTCTGGTACGCCCCGGCGATCTGTTTGTGGCTGTTTCCGGCTTTGCTGTTGACGGACACAAGTATATCCCCATGGCATTGGAGAAAGGTGCCGCAGCGGTGCTCTGCGAGAAGGCACCGGAGAAGGGCAGTTTTGCCCGTGTTGCCGATACCCGTGTGGGTCTGGCACAGGTGGGCTGCAATTGGTTCGGTCATCCGGCAGAAAAAATGACCATGATCGGTGTCACCGGCACCAACGGCAAGACCACTACCACCTATCTGCTGAAGCATATTCTGGAGCAGGAACTGGGTGCAAAGGTGGGTCTGGTGGGCACCATTCAGAATATGATTGGCAATGAAGTGCTCCACACGGAGCGCACCACACCCGAAAGCTTTGAACTGCAGGGGCTGTTCCGGCAGATGCTGGATGCCGGCTGCACCCATGTGATCATGGAGGTTTCCTCCCATGCGCTGGTGCTGAACCGGGTGCATGGAGTCCGTTTCCATACGGGTGTGTTCACCAATCTGACACAGGATCATCTGGATTTCCACAAGACCATGGAGGAATACCGCAAGGCAAAATCCCTCCTGTTCTCCATCTGTGACCACGGTGTTATCAATCTGGATGACCCGGCGGCAGAGAAAATGATCGAAGAAGCGAAATGTCCCATTTTGACCTATTCTTCCAAAAGGGAAGCGGATCTGACCGCAGCCAATATCCGTCTGGGCGCGCAGCAGGTGGATTTCGATGCCACCTATCAGAACTGGACGGTGCCTGCGGAACTCCAAATCCCCGGTGATTTCTCTGTGTATAATGCTCTGGGTGTCATTGGTACGGCGCTGACTTTGGGACTGAGCCTACCTCAGATCACCGAATCTCTTGCCACGGCACAGGGTGTCAACGGCAGAGCCGAAGTCGTCCCCACCCCCGGTAAGGATTACACGGTTCTCATTGACTATTCCCATACCCCTGACAGTCTGGAAAACATTCTGAAAACCGTCCGGGGCTTCTGCAAGGGACGGGTCATTGCCGTCTTTGGCTGCGGCGGTGACAGAGATCCTATCAAGCGCCCCATTATGGGACGGATCGGCGCTCAGCTTTCCGATGTGGTGGTGGTCACATCCGACAACCCCAGAACGGAAGATCCCATGAAGATCATCGACCAGATCATGGTCGGTGTCAAAGAATACGATACCCCCTGCACTGTCATCGAAAACCGCCGTCAGGCCATTCGCTGGGCCATGGATCATGCGCAGGCCGGCGATGTGATCGTGTTGGCAGGCAAGGGGCATGAGACCTATCAGGAGATCGGCCACGAGAAATTCCATCTGGATGAGAGAGAAGAAGTGGCTGCCCATCTGCTTGGAAATTGAGGTAAACTATGAAAGAATTGACTTTGATGCAGCTGGCCGGTTGGTGCGGCGGTGAATTGCGTCCCGTGGCTGCTGTTGGTACGATTTCCGGTATTCAGCACGACTCCCGTGCCGTGAAGCCGGGGGAACTGTTTGTGGCTCTGCCCGGTGAGCGGGTGGACGGTCACGATTTCGTGGAAAGCGCATGGAAATCCGGTGCTGTGGCAGCGCTGGTCAGCCGCTATGTAGATTGCGGTGTTCCTCAGATTCTGGTTCCCGATACCCTGAAGGCTTACGGCGACATTGCCAGAGCCTACCGCATGGAGCAGGATCTTTCCGTGGTAGCCATCACCGGTTCCGTGGGTAAGACCACCACCAAGGAAATGATCTCCTGCGTCCTTTCCGGCAAGTACCGGGTCTCCAAGACCCAGGGCAATCACAACAATAATCTGGGCCTGCCCATTACGGTCATGTCCATGGCCGCCGATACACAGGTGGCGGTTCTGGAATTGGGTATGAACCATTTTGGCGAGATGTCCTATCTCACCTCCATTGCCCAACCGAATCTGGTGGTCATCACCAACATCGGCACCATGCACATTGAGCATCTGGGCACCAGAGAGGGTATTCTGAAGGCCAAGCTGGAGATCATGGAGGGCATCCGCCCCGACGGCATTGCGGTCTTCAACGGCGATGAACCTCTGCTCTGGAACTTGAGAGAAGGTACCCACCGCCGTGTCTATTTCGGTATCGAAAACGACCAGTGCGATGTGGTGGCAGAGGATATCCGTCAGATCGACGGCGGTATTTATTTCACCGTCAAGGGTATGGGCGAAAAATTCCAGGTGTTCGTGCCGCAGGAAGGCCGCCATATGGTTTATAACGCGCTGGCTGCTGCCGCTGTGGGCCTTTTGAAGGGTGTCAGTCCCGAAAGTATCCAGTATCAGCTGGGTCTGTTCCACAATGTGGGCATGCGGCAGAATATTTTTGAAGAAAAAGGCTTCACCATCATTGAGGACTGCTACAACGCAGGCCCCGAATCCATGGAGGCTGCCCTTCGGGTGCTGGGTGAGCATAAGACCCATGGCCGCCGCATTGCCGCCTTGGGTGATATGCTGGAGCTGGGAACCCGTGCCGGTGCCGAGCATTACCGCATCGGACGGCTGGCAGCTGCCGTGGCAGATCTGGTGCTGACCTACGGTGAACATTCCAAACGTATCGTCACCGGTGCCATCACCGGTGGCATGCACGAAAAACGCGCCCTGCATTTTGATGAGCAGGAAGAAATGGCAAGAACCCTCAAGCGCATGGCAAAGCCCGGCGATATCATTCTCTTCAAGGGCAGCCAGGGCATGCATATGTGGGAAGTCCTGAAGCTGTTTCTGGCAGAAGAATAAACACTTTACGACAGAGGAGAAACGTCATGTCGATCTTCATAACGATTTTAGCGGCTTTTGCCGTAACAGCGCTGCTGGGTCTGGCTGTCATTCCCATGCTCCGTGCCATGAAGGCCGGTCAGTCCATTCGGGAGATCGGTCCTGCCTGGCACAATACCAAGGCCGGTACTCCTACCATGGGCGGTATCATGTTCATAGCGGCTGCGCTGATCTGTGTATTGGTGGGTGGCTGGGCTGCCATGAAGGCCGGTACCTATGAGCATCTGATGGTTCTGGGCTTCTCTCTGGTTTTTGGTGCCATCGGCTTTGTGGATGATTTCGTCAAGGTCAAGCTGAAGCGAAATCTGGGTCTGACGGCTCTGCAGAAGCTGGTTCTGCAGCTGGCGGCTGCAGCCGGTTATCTGGCACTGCTTCGGTGGAACGGCAATCTGTCCACCGATCTGCTGATCCCCTTCGTGGGCATGCGCCTGCATCTGAACTGGATCGTCTACCTGCTGTTTGCCATGTTCGTCATTGTGGGCTGTGTCAACGCCGTGAACCTGACCGACGGTGTGGACGGCCTTGCCTCCGGTGTGACCGTTCCCGTCATGATCTTCTTCGCCTTTGTGGCATGGTCTCAGGGCAACACCACTCTGGCACTGTTTCCGGCTGCCATCTTAGGCGGACTTCTGGGCTTTTTGTGCTATAATTTCCATCCTGCAAAGGTCTTTATGGGCGATACCGGCTCCCTGTTTCTGGGTGGTGCCGTCTGCGGTATGGCCTTTGCACTGGATATGCCCCTGTATCTGATTCTGGTGGGCATTGTGTACATCATCGAAGCTGTGTCCGTCATTCTGCAGGTGGGCTACTTCAAGCTCACTCACGGCAAGCGGATCTTCCGTATGACCCCCATCCATCACCATTTTGAAATGGGTGGATGGAGTGAAGTCAAAATTTTCTGCGTATTCACCGGTGTTACGGCAGTTATGTGTGTCATTGCTTTCTTAGGCATTCAGTAATCGGGAGGTTCCATGAAAAAAACCATCCAGACGGCAGACCGTCTGCCGGATCAAAACCAGGCTGCTCCCAAAGAGAAAATCATTCTCGATGAACGGGGCATGGTGGATATGCCCTTTCTGATCATCACGGTGCTGCTGGTCATCATCGGTGTTATCATGATGTTCTCTGCCAGCTATGCTTCGGCCTATGCCACGGAGAAGAATTCCACCTACTACTTTGCAAGACAGGGTTTCTTTGCTCTGTTCGGCATCGGCATTATGCTGTTTGTCGGGCGGTTGAATTATCAGATGTGGCGCGCATTGTCGTTTCCCATTCTTGCGGTGACGGCAGCCTTTATGCTGCTGACTCCCATCATCGGTCTGACCGGCGGCGGTGCGACCCGATGGATTCAGGTGGGCGGTATCCGTTTTCAGCCCTCCGAGGTTGCAAAACTGGCCATTATCATGACCTTTGCCGCCATGATTTCCCAGTATAAGGATAAAATGAAGGATATCCGAAACCTTTTGCCCTTTGCGGTGATTCTGGGCTTTATGGTGCTGACGCTGGTGTTCCAGAAACACCTTTCCGGTATTATCATCATCTGCTGCGTCGGTGCCGCCATGCTGTTTCTCGGCGGTGTCCAGATCAAATGGTTCGTCATGCTGGGTGTGGCTGCGGTGCTGTTCCTTGTGATTTACCTCAGCACCATGGGCTATGCGGCAGACCGAATCGTTGCCTGGCAGGACCCCTGGTCTGACCCCAGAGGTGCCGGCTACCAGATCATCCAGTCTCTCTATGCCATCGGTTCCGGCGGCCTCATGGGTCTGGGTCTTGGCAGAAGCCGCCAAAAGTATCTGTATCTGCCGGAAGAACACAACGACTATATTTTTCCTGTGGTCTGCGAGGAACTGGGCTTTGTGGGTGCGGTAGTTATCATCCTGCTGTTCATGCTGCTCATTCTCAGAGGTTACTGGATCGCCATTCATGCCAAGGATCGCTTCGGTGCGCTGTTGGCAGGCGGCATTTCCACGCTCCTTGCATTGCAGGTGTTCTTCAACATCGGTGTTGTCACCAACTTCCTGCCTGCAACGGGTATCTCCCTGCCTTTCTTCTCTTACGGCGGCACAGCCCTTTTGATCCAGCTGTTTGAGATGGGGCTGATCTTGAGCGTTTCCCGTCAGAGCGACAACCAACTTTTGATTTAGAAGATGAAAGGGCGGTTTTACCGCCCTTTTTCGATAGGAGGCAGCCATGCGTATTATCTTTACCTGCGGCGGTACCGGCGGACATATCAATCCTGCCATTGCTGTTGCCAAGCTGTGTCTGGAGCGGGATCGGAATTGCGAGATCCTGTTTGTGGGCGCAGAGGACGGCATGGAAAAAGACCTTGTGCCCCGTGAGGGCTTCCGGTTGGAGACTTTGAAGATCTCCAACTATCAGCGGAAACTGACCCCTGCCGGCATCTGGCACAATGTGACCACTTTGGTGAACATGGCAGGTTCTATGCAGAAAGCAAAGCGCATCATCCGGGACTTTCAGCCCGATGTGATCGTGGGTACCGGCGGTTATGCCAGCTTCCCGGCACTGAAAATGGGTGCAAAGCTGGGTGTTCCCACGGCAGTTCATGAAGCCAATGCCGTTCCCGGTCTGACCACCAGAATGGCAGCCAAAACCGCCGACCGGATCATGGTGAATTTTGAAGACAGCCGTGCTTATTATGACCGACCGGAACGGGTGGAAGTGACCGGCATGCCTGTCCGCAGTGATTTTCTCTATGGGGATCAGTCCAAGGCACGGGCAGAACTGGGCTATGACGAAAAACCGTTGGTGGTTTCTGCCTGGGGCAGCCTCGGTGCCAGAGAAATGAATAAGAAAATTGCCCGTTTCATGGTCAGAGAAGCAGAGGACGGCCTCTTTTCCCATGTCCATGCCACCGGCTCCTACGGTTGGCGATGGATGCCCGACTACGTAAAAGAACAGGGACTGGATTTGCAACAGCATTCGCAGATCGACATGCGGGAGTATATTTTCAATATGCCTCAGCTCATGGCAGCTGCCGATCTGGTTATCTGCCGGGCAGGTGCTTCCACCATCAGTGAGGTCTGCGCTTCCGGTACGCCCTGTATCATCGTGCCTTCTCCCAATGTCACCGACAATCATCAGGAGAAAAATGCCAGAGTGCTGGAACGCCACGGTGCAGCTGTGGTCATTCGGGAGTCCGACTGCGATGGCGACAGCCTTTATGAGGCGGCAAAAAAACTCCTGTCCGATAAGGAACGGTGCCGCCAAATGCGCGTAGCGGCGAAGAAAATCGCCGTGGTGGATGCGGCGGAACGGATCTATACGGTCATTAAGGAACTTGCAATGAAAAAATGACAATTCAACACCCCTCTGCATAGGATGGCAAAAACAGCGGAGGGGATGGGATGGAAGCTCTGGTCCTTGAAGGCGGAAAACCTCTTTATGGCGAAGTGGATATTGGCGGAGCGAAAAATGCGGCTCTGCCGATCTTAGCTGCCACGGTGATCCATGGCGGCAAGTACCGTATCCGGCGGTGTCCGGATATTACCGATGTGGCGCTGGCAGGGGAGATCATTGCCGCACTGGGCGGCAGTGCCTATCGGCAGAAGGATGCTTTGCTGGTGGATACGACTGATGTCTGCCGATGGCGAATCCCTGCCCATCTCATGCGAAAAATGCGTGCTTCGGTTCTGTTTTTGGGCGCACTCCTTGCCCGGTTTGGAAAAGCGGAGCTGACCATGCCCGGTGGCTGCCCTCTGGGACGCAGACCTATCGATCTGCATTTGCAGGCACTGGCTCAGATGGGTGCAGAAGTGACTCTGGTGGAGCAGGAGATCCATTGCAAAGCCGACCGCCTTCACGGCGGCACCGTTACCTTACCCTTTCCCAGTGTGGGGGCGACGGAAAATGTGCTTCTGGCAGCCATGGCAGCCCAAGGTATTGTGGAACTGGAGGGCGGCGCGCAGGAACCGGAGATCGCCGATCTGGCAGAGTTTCTCCGGAAAATGGGCGGCGACATTGAAGGCTGCAGCGGTCGATGGATCATCCGCGGCGGTGCGTCTCTCCACGGAACATCTCATGCAGTTCTGCCGGATCGGATCGAAACGGCTACATATCTTTGTGCCGTCGCAGGCTGCGGCGGTAAAATTGAGGTTAAAAACACCTGCGGAGATCTGCTGCTTCCCGTGCTGGAGGCTTTGGATCAAAGCGGCTGCAGTATAGATTGTCAGGAAAAGAGCATTGTGCTGGAAGCGCCGGAACAGCTGCATTCTCCCGGTCATGTGGAGACGGCACCCTATCCCGGCTTTCCTACCGATGTGCAGGCCATTTTGATGGCAGCACTGCTTCGGATGGAGGGAACCTGCTGTTTTTCCGAAGGAATATTTGAATCCCGTTTCGGTCACGTAGGGCAGATGCAGCGGCTGGGCGCAGAGATCTGCTGCGGCGGCTGCACGGCCTGCGTCACCGGTGTGCCGCAGCTTAGAGGCGCTATCGTGGAGGGCTGTGACCTCCGGGCAACGGCAGCTCTGGTCATTGCTGCCCTACAGGCCGAGGGAAAAAGTACGGTTTTTGGATTAAAACACCTGGATCGCGGATATAATAATCTGGAAAAGAACCTGCAGAATTTAGGGGCGGACATTGTCCGATGGGGACTTCCTGCCACCTGCAATAATTCGACTGGAAATTTCTGCTGTCATGGTGTATAATATCCTGTAACCAAATTATTTGGAGGAACCTATGCCAAGTCAGAGAAATTCCGCCCGCCGCCGGTCCAGACGACGCAGGCAGCGGCAAAGAGAATATCGCCGGACCGGCATATTCGCCAGAATTCTGGTCATGCTGGCTGTTGTGGCAGCTATCGTGCTGGGTGTGGCGATCTTCTTCCGTGTGAACACGGTGGAAGTACAGGGAAATAAAATATACTCTCAGGAGCAGGTGGCAGAGGCTTCCGGTGTGGAGGCAGGCGACAATCTGCTCATGATTAACCGCGCTGCTGTGGCCGGCAGTATCAAGGCTCGTATGCCCTATGTCCGGGATGTCAGCGTCAGCCCCGTTATGCCCGATACGGTGGTCATCCGTGTGGCGGAAAGCGAACTGGCGGCTCTGGTGCGGTCTGAAGTGGGCGATACATGGTATCTCAACACCGAAGGCCGTGTTCTGGGCAGCTCTCTGGAGGGCTTCCGGGGTCAGGTGGTGGAACTTTCCGGCTTCACCATCGTGGCGCCCAAGGCCGGTGAGCCTGCAGTGGCCACAGAAGGACGCAGCGATAATATGAATGCGGCTCTCATGGTGCTCCGTGCCATGGAAGGCAGCGGAATCATCGGTGAAATGACTGCCCTCAACGCAGAAAAAGTCTACGACATGCTGCTGTACTGCGGCAAGCGGCTGGAGATCCAGCTGGGCAGCCCCGATCAGCTGGATTATAAGATCCAGTATCTGCAGCTGGTGCTGGAGGAACTGGAGGACTATCAGACCGGCATCGTGGATCTGACCTTTGATGTCAAGCAGGTGGCCCGGTTCATCCCCAAGACCATGGAAACGGAAGAAGAGGATGACAGCAAACTGACAGAATCTGACGGTCCTTCGGAGGAAACCGTCGAAACTGAGGAATAATCTGTAAGTTTTTGCATAAAAATTGCGATTTTCTATTGACCTGCAGAGAATTTTTGGATATTATAAGTGAGTAAAATTATGTGAACCCGGATAATCTGGAACCAGTGATACATAGGAGGAAACATCCATGCCTGATTTTGAAGAAAAAGTCGTTTCCATAAAGGTCATCGGTGTCGGCGGTGCCGGCAACAATGTTGTCAACCGTATGCTCGAAGCCAATGTGGGCGGCGTTGATTTTGTGGTTGTCAATACCGATAAGCAGGACCTGAACAAGTCCAAGTGCAAGAATAAAATCCAGATCGGTGAAAAGCTCACCGGCGGTATGGGCGCAGGCTCCAAGCCTGAGATCGGCCAGAAGTCCGCTGAGGAGTCCAAGGCTGCCATCGCCAAGATCCTCGAAGGCACCGATATGGTCTTTATCACCGCCGGTATGGGCGGCGGCACCGGCACCGGCGCTGCTCCCATCATTGCAGATCTGGCTCACGAAGCTGGCATCCTCACCGTCGGTGTTGTTACCAAGCCCTTCAAGTTTGAAGGTGCCAACCGTATGAAGCAGGCCGAGATGGGCATTGCCAATCTGTCCGAAAAGGTGGACAGCCTGGTCATCATTCCCAACGACCGTCTGAAGTATGTCACCGATCAGAAGATCACCTTCGCCAATGCGTTCGGCATCGCTGACGATGTGCTGAAGCAGGCCGTCCAGTCCATCTCCGAGCTGGTTGGCTACTCCGAGAAGGTCAACATCAACCTGGACTTTGCCGATGTGTCTGCCATCATGAAGGATGCAGGCCGTGCCCACATGGGTGTCGGTTCCGCCACCGGCCGGGACAAGGCCGAACAGGCTGCTATGGCCGCTGTTGCCAGCCCCCTGCTGGAGACCTCCATCAACGGTGCCATGGGCGTGCTCATCAACATCACCGGCTCTTCCGATCTGGGTCTGGACGATGTGGAGACTGCTGCCAGCATCGTGCAGGAAGCTGCCAATCCCGAAGCTAACATCATCTTCGGTTCCACCTTTGATGACAGCCTGCAGGATGAAATGCGCGTGACCGTTATCGCCACCGGCTTTGATGAGAAGCGCGCTGCCGCTCCCCGTATGGGTGCATTTTCCTCTGCTGTGGAGAAGAGCAAGGCTGTTGTGGAAGACGATTCCGATATCGACGCCATCTTCAAGATCTTCAACAAGAACTAATGAAAATAAAAAATCCGCATCCAAAAGGATGCGGATTTTTTGTTTGCTTAAATTACAAAAAAGAAAATACTGAAAAAATGCAGGATGCTGCCCAGAACCACGAACAGGTGGAAGATGGAGTGCATATACCGCACTTTGCTGCCGATGCCGTAGAGTACAGCACCGATGGTATAGGCGATGCCGCCGGACAGCAGGAAAAAGAAACCCCAGAAGCCCAGTGCCTGTATGATGAGTTTCAGTGCCGCTACCACGCACCAGCCCATGCCGATGTAGCAAATCATGGAGAAGACTGCGTATTTTTTCAGGTCGATGGCAGTGAGGGTGGTAGCCAGAGCGGTGCAGCCCCAGACAAAACCGAACAACACCCATGCGATCACGGGATTGACGGGACGCAGGGCACACAGAAGAATGGGCGTATAGGTGCCTGCAATGAGGAAATAGATGGTGCAGTGGTCCAGGACCTGCAGGACTTTTTTCGGTGTGCCGGGATGAAGTCCGTGATAGACACTGGACATGGTGTACAGCGCCACCATGGATACACCGTAAATACTGCTTCCCACAATGGCCCAGGGGTCACGGTGGAGAGCGGAGAACACCACACACAGGGTAAGGGCAATGACGCCCAGTCCGCCGCCCACGATGTGGGAGACCATATTGAAAATCTCTTCTCCTTTTGTGTAATCCGGCAGAAGCCGGTCGGATAGTTTGGTTCGTTTCATGGGATACCGCCTTTCTTCTGTGTATTATACAACCATGGAGTTTTCGGTGCAAGAAAAAGATCGTAAAAATTGGGCTTTACTTTTACTCTTTAGGCTGTTAAAATAGTAATTACGAAAATAAAGCCGCTTGGAGGTAATTGTCTTGAACAACCGCAAAAAGCGTTCCAATCCCGATCACGAACTGTATCGCGCCATTCTGGAGCTGAAGGATCTGGATGAGTGCTATAACTTTTTTGTAGACCTCTGCACAGTGTCTGAAATGAAGGCCATGGAGCAGAGATATGAGGTCGCCAGATTGCTGGATCAGGGCATGATCTATAACGACATTCTGGAGCAGACCGGTGCCAGCAGTGCCACCATCAGCCGCGTGAACCGCAGCCTGAACTACGGCACCGACACCTACCGTGTCATCTTTGACCGTCTCAACGAAAAGGAGAAGAAATGAGCGCCTATGAAGCGCTGGCATCCTCCTATGACGCACTGACCCTCGATATCCCCTATGAAGAAATGCTTGCTTACATGGAGACGTTGCTGCAAAACCACGGTGTCCGTCCTCAGACGGTGCTGGATCTGGCTTGCGGCACCGGCTCCATGTCTGTGTTGCTGGCAAGAAAAGGGTATCAGGTGCTGGCTTCGGATATGTCGGAGGATATGCTGGCTATGGCCTGGGAAAAGGCTTCCGAACTGGAACAGCCGCCTTATTTCATCTGCCAGAAGATGCAGAACCTGCGCCTGCCCTATGGAGTGGACTGGGTGGTATGCTGTCTGGACAGCCTTAATTATGTGACAGAGCCTGAACAATGCAAAGAAGCCATCCGCCGGGTATACAACAATCTCAACGACGGCGGTGCGTTTGTCTTTGATATCAATTCCGAGGAAAAACTCCGCAGTCTGGACGGACAGGTGTTTCTGGATGAAAACGAGGATACCTACTGCGTTTGGCGGGCGGAATTTGACCATACCGAGAATATCTGCTACTATGGCATGGATATTTTCCAGAAAGAAGGAAAGGATCTCTGGAGCCGCAGCTTTGAAGAGCACCGGGAATATGCCTATTCCGTGGAACAGCTGAAGGGCTATCTGCAGGAAGCAGGCTTCCGGATCATTGAAGTGTACGGAGACCGCTCCTTTGAAGCACCCAAAGCAGGGGAGCAGCGAATTTATTTTTACGCACAGAAGGGATAATTATGGGAGAACTGGTACGGGCCATGACCAGGGACGGCTATGTGAAAGCCGTGGCGGTCACAACGAAAGATATTGTAGAACGGGCAAGACAGATCCATAAGACGCTGCCCACGGCAACAGCAGCATTGGGACGGCTTTTGTCTGCTGCCTCCATGATGGGTAATATGCAGAAGGTGGACAATGGCTCCATCACCCTGCAGGTCAAGGGCGGCGGTCCTCTGGGTACGGTGCTGGCCGTATCCGATGCAGAAGGCAACGTCCGTGGCTATGTCCACAATCCTCAGATCAGCCTGCTGGAAAAATACCGGGGCAAGCTGGATGTGGGTGCGGCTGTGGGTACCGACGGTATGCTGACGGTCATCCGCGATCTGCAGATGAAAGAGCCCTATGTGGGCAGTGTGGAACTGGTCTCCGGTGAGATCGCTGAGGATATTGCCCAGTATTTCGTTCAGAGTGAGCAGACCCCCACGGCCTGCGCCTTGGGTGTGCTGGTGGATGTGGATCAGAGCGTCCGTGCAGCCGGCGGTTATCTCATTCAGCTGCTGCCCGGAGCACCGGAGGATATTATCGGCAAGATCGAAGCCGGTATCGAAAAGGCCGGTGCCGTGACTTCCATGCTGGATACGGGGATGACGGCACAGCAGCTGCTGGAAACCGTTATGGCAGATATGGAACTGGAAATTCTGGAGACGTCTCCCGTGGAATACCGCTGCTATTGCAGCCGGGATCGGGTGACGGCAACCCTCATCAGTCTGGGCAGAAAAGAGCTGCAGCAGATCGTGGACGAAGGGGAGACCATCCATATTGAATGTCAGTTTTGCGATACAATTTACCACTTTGAACCCAGTGAAATTGCTGAGATTCTGAAGGAAATCTGATTTTTCAAAAAAATTGAAAAAACGAAAAAAATATGTTGACAAACCGGTGGTGGGTGTGTATAATAAAACCCGTCGCTGAGAGATGCGGCGCACGGGAGCATAGCTCAGCTGGGAGAGCACATGCCTTACAAGCATGGGGTCACAGGTTCGAGCCCTGTTGTTCCCACCACCATATTTGGCCCGGTGGTGCAGTCGGTTAGCACGCCAGCCTGTCACGCTGGAGGTCGACGGTTCGAGTCCGTTCCGGGCCGCCATATAAATGCATCTGTGGAGAGCGGAAGCTCTCCACAATATGCCCCTGTAGCACAGTAGGTAGAGCAGCGGACTGAAAATCCGCGTGTCGTTGGTTCGATTCCGACCGGAGGCACCACGGTTCCTTTTGGAACCGAGATGCGGGTGTAGCTCATCCGGTAGAGCGCCACCTT
>JAZNLL010000006.1:0-34958 GCA_045579045.1 Candidatus Avilachnospira sp. | reverse complement strand
CGAGGCAGAAAAGGATAGATACTACATTCAGATTGATGACATTGCATCTGCTCTGCTGGACTACATGTACAATGTGGAAATCACCGATGCAGAAGGCAATGTGCAGAACATCCGGGCCAGCGTTGTCTGCTATCTGAAGAGTGCTCTTGCAGGCGCTACCGATGCAAAGCAGCTCAATATGTTCAAGGCCATGTGCTACTACAACCAGATTGCTAACAGCTACTTTGGTATCTAATACTGAAGACGCGTTTGCAAAATACATGAAGGAGGAAATCAACCATGCGCAAGTTCTTTGAGGAACCCACTCTCGAAGTGACCGTTCTGGCTGTCGAGGACGTCATTGCTACCAGCACTGAACCCGACTGCCCCGATGACTGGGGCCTGGGCGACTACTAATCGCTGAGCGGTAACTGTCACGCGGTTGAGTACAAGAACTCAACCACCAATCCTGCCCCCCCTTTGGGGGGGCAGGAAACCCTATCATTTTGCCTTTCTGCATGGACCTTGGGCTTACGGAGGTCTGTGCCGAAGGACAAATATTTGTATGCAAAAAAGGAGAACGTTATGAAAAGAAGATTGCTTGCTGTTTTGCTGGCAGCCATCATGCTGGTTGCTGCAATTATTCCTGCTTCTGCCTATTCCATGAAGCAGCAGAATACCGCCGATGCACTCAATGAACTGGGTCTGTTCCAGGGTATGGGTGGCACCGTTGGCTACGCATTGGATCAGAACCTCACCCGTGCACAGGGCATCACTCTGCTGGTTCGTATGATCGGCAAGGAAGCAGACGCTCTGGCCGGTACGTTCCGTACTCCTTTTGTGGATGTTCCCAACTGGGCTGAGGGCTACGTTGGCTATGCTTATACCAATGCCATTACCAATGGTATGGGCCCCGATAAGTTTGGCTCTGATGTGCAGCTGAACGACTATATGTTCCTGACTCTGGTTCTCCGTGCGCTGGGCTACTCCGATGCCGGTGAGAATGCGCTGTTCACCTGGAACAATCCCTATGAACTGGCCAAGGAAGTCGGACTGATCGACATTGCTGCTGCTGACGGTTCCTTCACCCGTGGCGACGCCGTGGATGTGTTCTGGAAAGCCATGAATGCCGAAATGGTCGGCAAGAATGTGACGCTGGCACAGAGTCTGATCGATCAGGGTATCTTTACCGCCGAGCAGTTTGTGACTGCTGCACAGACTCAGCTCAACGGCCGTACCGAAGCCCCTGTTCAAAACAACCCGCTTCCGAACGATCCCGTTGAAAACAAGCCCGTTGTAAATCCTGAGGAGAACAAACCTGTCCAGAAGCCTGAAAACTCTAATCCCGATGATTCCTCTTCTGCTAGGCCTGTTGATCCTAATGACGATGCAAACGACTATGGCATAGGTGAGTTTTAAGCGATTGCTGTTATTGAAAGGAACTTAGAAGAACATGAAACTTAAAATGTTTTTTTCAGTACGTGAGGTTGCGGGACAGACAGTTGCTGTGCCTGTTGGTGGCTCCGTCGATCTGAATGCAATGATTACGCTTAACAACACCGGGAAATTCCTTTTTCAGCTTTTGGAAAACGAAACGGACGAAAATACTTTGACTGATGCCTTGCTGGCAGAATACGATGTCGATGAGGAAACAGCCCGAAATGCTGTACAAACTTTTGTGCGTACACTGAAAGAACATGACTTCCTCGCATGAGAGAAAGATGACGCTTGACCAAATAATGCCCTTTATCAAGGCGCAGCTGGAGTCAGGACAATGTGTTAAAATTTATCCCAATGGAATTAGCATGCGCCCGATGATTCATCAGGGGCGGGATTCGGTTGAGTTATCTCCGCTGCCGGAAGGCAGATTAAAAAAGCACGACTTGCCTCTGTATCAAAGAGATGACGGGCATTATGTGCTGCATCGGATTATAAAAGTCGGCGAGCACTATACCTGTGTGGGAGACAACCAGTTCACATGGGAATATCCGGTTCGCGATGATCAATTGATTGCGGTTGTGACGGCATTTACCAGAAATGGTAGGTATATAAAGACCACCAATTTTTGGTATCGCTTGTATTACCATTTTTGGTATGTTACCCGTCCGGTGCGACATATATGCCGTTGGCTCAAGGGCAGGCTGAAAAGGCTGTTTAAATGAAAATATTTGCTTTTCTGATTAAAAAACTTCGCCGCAGAGTACCGGCTTTGGTTCTGATGACGCTTGCCGATATGGGGTGTTCTATTCTCGATGTGGTCTTTGCGTTGGGAACCAAAAGGATTATTGACAGCGCTGTCAGCGGCAGCAGAGACGATCTTCTGTATGCATGTCTGCTGCAGGCGGGCATTATTCTGATGATTTTGTGCTGCCAGATCCTCTACCGTTATCTCCATAACGAACTGTCTTCCTTGTTGGATCGGGACTGGAAACAGAGCCTGTTCCACAGCATTCTTAAAGGCGACTATGCGGCATTGTCCAAGTTCCATAGCGGCGAACTGCTGAACCGACTGAATAATGATGTCCGAAATGTCAATGAGGGCTTGCTGGCAACGTTGCCGGGATTTGTTGCGATGGTAACACGATTGGTTGCGGTTGTGGCGGTTCTGGTGGCAATGCAGCCCTGGTTTGTGGCGATTGCAGCGGCACTTGGTGTTATTGTGATCGCGATCACTTCGCTGACACGAAACAGACTGCAGGTGTTGAGCAAACAGGTCAGTGCTGCTGACGGAAAGGTCTCCGGCTTCCTGCAGGAGGCTGTGGAAAAACTGATGCTGGTACAGGCTATGGACGTGGTTCCGGAAATGGAACAGCGTGCCGATGTGCATATGGAGTACCGATACCGTCTGCAAAGACGCCGTCGCCGTATTTCTGTGGCCTCCAACGCCTTTGTTAGTTTGCTGCTGCAGCTGTCCCGTTTCGCAGCGCTGGCATGGAGTGCCTTTGGCATTCTTGGCGGCACGATGACCTATGGTGATCTGATGGCATTGACCCAGCTGGTCAGCCAGCTGCAGGGACCTTTTGTAAATATGTCGGGCATCTATCCGAAATATATTGCAATGACCGCTTCCTGTGAACGTTTGATGGAACTGGAGCAGACCTGCAATGCCTATGAAGATGCTGAAGGCGTTGATGCACAGCAGCTTTATAAGGAAATGACAAGAATCTATGCCGAAGGTCTGACCTTTTCCTATGATCGGGATCAGATTTTGGCTGAGAGTAAATTTTATCTGCCCAAGGGTGCCTTTGCGGTGGTGACCGGACCTTCCGGTATCGGCAAAAGCACGATTTTCAAACTGCTCCTCGGCATCTTCCGTCCCGACGGCGGCAAGCTACTGGTGGAGACAGAGAACGGTCCTGTGGATATTTCCAGAGGAACCAGAAAGCTCTTCGCTTACGTGCCCCAAGGCAATCTGCTTTTCAGCGGAACCCTGCGGGAAAACCTGCTCCTGACCAAGCCTGATGCCACGGAAGAAGAAATCCGGCAGGCAGTCTGGTGTAGCTGCATGGATGCGTATCTGTCCCAGCTGCCCGATGGACTGGAGACGGTTCTGGGCGAAAATGCCCATGGCCTTTCCGAAGGACAGGCCCAGCGTTTGGCCATTGCCAGAGCGGTTTTGGGTGGTGCACCGATCCTGTTGCTGGATGAAGTGACGTCGGCCTTGGATGCAGAGACAGAGCAGCTGGTGCTGCAGCGACTGCGGCAGCTGCCTGACCGCACTTGCATTGCCGTGACCCACCGTCCTGCAGCCATGGAACTGGCTGATTGGCAGCTCCTTGTGGAGAAAGACGGCATCCATTGCCATGCTTTAGGAGCAAATCAATGAAGAATACAAAACGAGCCGGCCGCAGAAAGTGGCCGTGGATCCTCTTAGTGATCCTGCTGATTTTGGCAGCCGGAGTTTTCGGCCTCTATAAATGGCAGGAGAACAACATTGAGGCCGTGAAAAATTACACCCAGTATACCCAAGAGGAACTGGAGGTCAAGCTGCAGGAGAACACCCAGCAGGTACAGCAGATTTTGGACAAGGCGCTGGAGAATGCCAAGGAAGTGGATGCAAAGGAAGAAGCCGATGCAGAGCCGACAAAGCAGGAGACCGTCTCTCAGCCGCCTGCCGAAAAGAAGCCCACCTACGAAGAACTTCTGAAGGCCATCATCGATAAGGTTTATGCCTTGCGCAGCGAATATGTCGGCGCATTGGAAGCCCTTGAAGATGAAGGTGTGGCCGCCTATAAAAATATCCCTGCCGAGCAGAGAAAAGGGAAATATCTGGTGGACTTCGCCAGTACTTATATTTCAAAGGCCTACAAGCTGGAAGTCGAATGCGATAAAAAGATGGATGGCCTTGTTGCAGAGCTGGAAGCCCTGCAGAAGCAATATGGACAGAGCGATGAGCTGGTCCAGCAGGTGATCGACACCTACGCAAGTGAAAAGAGCCTGAAAAAGGCTTGGTATATGTCCGAACTTGAAAAGAGAGGAATGGTTTAACAATGAAAAAACACTTTTTGAGAATGATGGCTCTGGTTCTGGTGCTGTGCATGGTTCTGGCTGTGCCTGCCATGGCCGCCAACAACATCTCCCTGACCGTGTCCATTGAAGATGATGAGGGTTCTCCCTACATCTACAAGTTCTCCCGTACCACCAAGTATCTGACCGAGAACACCAATCTGCTGTATGAGGTCGTCAAAATCATTACCGATATGTACAACCCCGGTGATCGCTCCACCGACCTGTGGAAGTTCGATTCCAAAGCCATGAAGCTGATCATGGACGAGGGTCTGGACGCATACGCTACCGGCAGCAATCAGCTGTGGCAGGAGTATGTGGACAACTACTACACCGAGGTTCAGCCTGTGGAAGGTGACCGTACCCTGAAGTCCATCCTCCGCGACAAGACTTCTGTGGTTGGCGATCTGTGGCCCAACGTGGAGCATAAGATCTCCTTCAAGAACACCGTGCAGGGCGACAAGAAGTTCGGCGTGACCTACACCGTCACCGTCATCCGTAACGGCGGCAGCGCTCCTTCCCACAAGCCCGTTGTCCGTCCCGGCAATATCGGCCTGAACATGGACGATCACTTCGCTTACATCAAGGGTTATCCCGATGGCACCGTCCGTCCCAACAGCTACATCACCCGTGAAGAGGTCACCACCATCTTCTACCGCCTGCTGCTGGAGGAGAGCCGTACCGCTTTCGGTACCGCTGATTGCGACTTCACCGATGTGGAGTTTGAGCGCTGGTCCAGAGTGGCCATTGCCACCATGGAGAATGCAGGTATCGTCAAGGGCTATCCCGATGACACCTTCCGTCCCAAGAACAACATGACCCGTGCAGAGTTCGCTGCTGTGGCTGCCCGTTTCGATGAGATTGCCTATGAAGGCACTGACCTGTTCTCCGATATCGCCGGCCATTGGGCTGCCGATGAGATCAACAGCGCTGCAGCCAAGGGCTGGATCAAGGGCTTCGAGGGCAAGTTCCGTCCCGATGACTACATCACCCGCGCTGAGGCCGTGACCCTCATCAACCGTGTGCTGAACCGTCAGCCCGAGTCTCCCATGGATCTGGTGGACGGCATGAAGACCTTCACCGACAATCTGGATACCGCCAAGTGGTTCTATCTGGATATTCAGGAAGCTGCCAACGGCCACGAATACTTCCGTAAGGCTGACGGTTTCTATGAAACCTGGACCGGCCTGTTCGACCACAAAATAGCTGGCTGATAGAAAATAGCCTTGTCCGGCATCTTGCCGGACAAGGCTATGCTGACTTGAGGAAGAAAACAAGGAATAACGGCTTCTTGAATGATTTTTGTTCTCCCGTGTGTGTTGAGATGTCAAAAGTCATTCAAGAAGTCGTTGATATGCCCGCAGGACAAACCGTTTATTTCGGAATGTGATTATGCCCAGTATAAGAGACAGGAGAAACGGATATGGAATATCCCAGAGTACTGATCCTCAGCAATAACTGCTTGACGCAAAATAGTTCAAATGGTCGCACATTACGAAATTTTCTTTTAGGGTGGCCGAAGGAACAACTGGCACAGTTTTATATCCACAGACAAGTTCCTGATTTCGATGTATGCGGCAATTATTACTGCGTGACGGACAAGCAAGCACTCAATGCTTTTCTTTGCAGAGGAAGATCCGGCGGGATCATGACAGAAGCGGACTTTGTCGATGGATCCGCAGTTTCTGTGCACCAATACTCCAACCGGACAGCCATGACTATGTTGGCCAGAGAACTGATCTGGAAAAGTAAACGTTGGGGCTATGGCACATTTCACCGCTGGGTGGATGATTTTGCACCGCAGGTACTGCTCTTGCAGGCCGGCGATTGCGGCTTCATGTTCAAACTGGCAAGAGAATTGGCGGAAGCCTATCAGATCCCTCTTGTGATTTATAACAGCGAAGGCTACTACTTTAAAGAGCACGATTATTTCCGGGCAAAAGGTCTGGCACACAGCCTGTATCCTGTGTTTTACAATCAGTTTGCCAAGCAGTTCCGCAAAACCATGCACATGGCCCATAGTGCCATCTATATTTGCGATGCATTGCTGCAGGATTACGGCAAGGAGTTTTTCCTGCCGTCGCAGACCATTTATACGGCAACGACCCTGCAGTCTGCGGAGAAAAAGCCTCATGAAGGTCTGGTGATTTCCTATTTGGGCAATCTGGGTGTGGGTCGACATGAGCCTCTGATTGAAATTGCCAATGCACTGCAGGAAATTTCTCCGGAGCTTCATCTGGATGTCTATGGAAAAACTGCGTATCCGGAAGTGCAGGCAGCATTGGATAGCTGCCATGGAATCACCATGAAGGGCTTCGTGCCATATGAACAAGTGGTAGAGGTTATGCAGCAAAGTGATATTCTAATCCATAGTGAAAATTCTTCCGACTTTTACCGGGAGGATCTGAAATACGGTTTCTCCACCAAGATTGCGGATTCTCTGGCCAGCGGTACCTGTTTCTTTGTCTATGCACCGGAGGAATTAGCTTGCGCCAGATATCTCCGGGAACAGGATGCTGCGTATGTAGTTTCTGACGAACATTCGATGAAAGAAACTCTGCGTATGCTGGTAGCAGTTCCGGAGGCTAGAATGCGGTATCTGGATCGCGCCGCAAAGGTTGTTGCATGTAACCACAGAGAGGAAACCTGCGCCAAAAGGTTTCAGGATATTTTACGGAAGGCAGCAGAAAAGCGATGAAAGTTTTGCAGGTAAATTGTGTCTACGGCAAAGGCAGCACAGGCAAGATCACTCAGGATATCCATCGGGAATTGCTGGCCCGTGGTCACGAGTCTGTGGTCTGCTACGGTCGCGGTGCAAAAACAGCGGATCCTTTCGTGTATAAAGTGTGCGCGGAGTGGTATGCCAAAGTCAATAACCTGCTGTCCCGGTTTACGGGACTGATGTACGGAGGGTGCTTTTTTTCTACGAACAAGCTGATTTCCGTCATTAAAAGAGAGAACCCAGATGTGGTGCATCTGCATTGCGTCAACGGGTATTTTGTCAATATTTATCGGTTGATAACCTGGCTAAAAAAACACCACGTGCGAACGATTTTGACACTCCATGCGGAATTTATACACACGGCCAACTGCAGTTATGCCCAAGCTTGTGAGCAATGGCGCACCGGCTGCGAAGGCTGTACCAGATGGAAAAAAGAAACGAGATCTTTGTTCTGGAACCGCACAGCTGTTTCCTGGCAGAAGATGAAAAAAGCCTTTGAAAACTTTGAGGAATTGCAGGTTGTAGGTGTTTCAGACTGGATCAAAGACCGAGCACAGGAATCTGCGATCCTGGGTCAGTTTGCCGTCCGTCGTTTGCACAATGGTGTTTTCTTGGAGGATTTTCGCGCGGAGCCCGCGGAAAATGAACGGGAGCATTTATTTAATGCCTATGGCATTCCAAAAGACAAGAATATCGTACTCCATGTCACCCCTAACTTTGCCAGCAGCGTAAAAGGCGGGAACTATATTCTGGAACTGGCAGAACGGTTGCCGGAGGACTACCAGATGGTGGTGGTGGGCAGCGGATGTACGGCCACAGAGCACATTCTTTGGGTTCCATTTGTTGAGGGACGTAAAGAACTGGCGGCAATTTATCGAGCCGCTGCGGTGTTTGTGATCGCCAGCACTGCGGAAAACTACCCGACTGTCTGTATTGAAGCTAACTGCTGCGGTACACCTGTTGTGGGCTTTGATATTGGTGGAATAAAAGAAACAATTGCGCCAGGAATGGGAAGTGTTGTCATTCCCTTTGATGTGGACGCTTTAACAGAACAGGTGCTGTTCTGGAGTAAATGCAGTATCGAGCAAGAAGCTTTGACTCAACGGCGCAGATACTGCAGCAAGGATAGAATGACCGAAGATTATTTAAATTTGTATGGTCAGGAGGATGCTGCTTGCAAAGACGAGAAAGACTAACGTTCAGAGAAAAGGGGTCAGTACTGTTGGTTATTTTGGGATGTATGAATTTCAGAGGAGATGGTAGTCTCATTCTCCTTCTGTTCAGCATATTTGTACTCCTTAGTACCGGCTTTCGTGTTAGGCTGGGATGGGATGCTGTCCCCGTGGGTTTGCTTATGGTGTTCATTGCCATTGCATCCGCTATTCATTATGAGACAGATGAGATTATTAAAGCAGCGACATTTTTCCTGCTTTATGTTGCCGGTCGGGCAGGATATCAGAATTCGTTGAATAAAACATCGTATATTGAAAGAAGCCTATTCTCTGTTTTTGCCGGTTTTGCTCTTGAACTGATTATTTTTAGAATTTATAATATCGACAAGGAAAAACCGACGGTTCGCTCTTTCTACAGTGCATGGACCGGAGAATTGATCGCTGTGACGCTATTGGCACTCCTGGCATCGGTGCTGATTGGTTATTCGTTCTATGCGTTTTTTGCCAAACGGAATAGATGGGTTTCGCTGATTGTCTTGGGTTGCTTGATTAATGGACTGACCCTTTCTTCTGAAACGGCCACCAGAACACCTTTTGCGGTTTTCATTGTGGTCTATGCCGTTATGGGTATTATTTATGTTTTTGATAAAAAGGGAGCAAGAGCAATTCGAAGTATCATTTTTGTGGCAATAGCGATTGGAATTTTTGCTGCAATCTATGCATTGGATGTAGGTGGAATTCGGACAGCTATTGAGGAGATGCCGGTCTACGATCGTTTGCTGCGAAATGGTTTTAAAAGCAGTCGCGGCAATATTGCCAGAGAATATATGCGTTACATGCTGGATTATCCATGGGGCGGCGGACATGTGCAGGCCGGCCTTGGCATAGCACCGCACAATTATCTGCAGCAAACGTATGATATGTACGGTGTATTTGCCTTTGCTGCCATGTGCATGGTCACAATTCAATTTGTTCGGAACTTTTTGCAGTTGGCAGGAATCAAGAAAAAGAAACCTCAGGATTTCCTGTTCCTGAGTATGTATCTGGCCATGTCCCTGCAGATGTGTGTGGAACCCGTGATGACAGGCTATCCGATTTTGCTGTGGTCACTGCTGTATATTCACGGTATTGCCACGGACTATCTGGAAGATCGAAAACAGGAAACCAAGATGGGGAGACAGTTCTATGAAGATCGTATTTTTGTCCAATTTCCTGAATCATCACCAGATACCTCTCTGTGAGACATTCTGCAAGCTTTCTGAAGAATTTTACTTTGTTGCAACGGTTCCTGTGCCGGCAGATCGAAAAAAACTGGGCTATGCCGATGCCAACATGGAACATGACTATGTGGTTCGTGCTTATGAGAGCAAAGAAGCGATGGCTCATGCTATACAGCTTTGCAAGGACTGCGATATCCTGATCACTGGCAGTGCACCGGAGTATATTGTCAAGGAACGGCTGAAGCTGAAAAAGCTGACCTTCCGTTATTCCGAGCGAATCTACAGAAACAACAAAAAGAAGTACCAGATACCCGGACGGGCAGTCAAGTATTTCTTCAAACACACCCGCCACAAAAACCTCTATCTGCTCTGTTCCAGCGCCTATACGGCTGCGGATTACGCAAAAACAGGTACGTTCCTGAACAAGGCATACAGATGGGCCTATTTCCCTGAGGTCAAGACCTATGATGTGGAGCAGCTGATGGATGGCAAGCAGGGTGATGTGCCTGTGCTGCTGTGGGTTGGCAGATATCTGGAACTGAAGCATGCCGACCATGCCATTGAGGTGGCAGCGCGGTTGAAAAAACTGGGGTATGCTTTCCGGATGGAGTTTGTCGGCACCGGGCCTTTGGAAGAAAAGCTGCAGAAGCTGACGGAAGAAAAGAGCCTGACAGACTGCGTCCGATTTCTCGGCTCCATGTCGCCGGAGGACGTTCGGGCACATATGGAAAAAGCATCGGTCTACCTGTTCACCAGCGACCGGGCGGAAGGCTGGGGCGCTGTGCTCAATGAGAGCATGAATTCCGGCTGTGCTGTGGTTGCCAGCCATGCCATCGGTGCCGTTCCGTTCCTCATGAAGGATGGGGAAAACGGATTGATTTACGCTTCCTGTGATGTGGACATGCTTTTCGAAAAGACTAAATATCTGCTGGATCATCCTGAGGAACAGCGCCGGCTGGGAACGGCTGCCTATGAAACGATGGTCAACCTCTGGAATGGAGAAACAGCAGCAAAGAGACTGCTGGAACTGGCAGAGTGCCTTTCCCGTGGGGAAAAGACACCCTTTGCCGAAGGCCCTTGCAGCAAAGCGGAGAGACTAAAGGACGATTGGTTTATCAATGAAAAATAAACAGTTGGCAGGCGGAGCGATCCTGTCCTACTTTTCTATTTTTTTGAATATTATCTGCGGACTGCTCTATACCCCTTGGATGGTGCAGGAGATCGGTCAGAGCCAGTATGGTTTATATACCCTTGCCAATTCGCTGATTACCCTGTTTATGGTGGATTTTGGCTTGAGTCTTGCCACTTCCAGATATTTGTCCAAGTATCGGGCGGAGGGCAATCAGCAGAAGATCAATGATTTTCTTGGTGCGATTTACAAACTCTATTTTGCCATTGCAGCGGTAATTTTGGCGGTTTTGGTGGTTCTGTTCTTCTTTATTGACGGGATCTACACCCAACTGACTGCCGTGGAGCTGCAGCAGTTCAAGGTTGTGTACATCATTTCCGGATGCTTTGCGGTGATCAATTTCCCGTTTGTCACCTTCGATGGCATTCTGACCTCTTATGAGAAATTTATCCAGCTGAAGCTGGCCAATGTGCTCTATCGGGTCTTACTGGTGGTCACAACAGTGATTGCGCTGCTTTTGGGACAGGGGCTGTATGCACTGGTAATCGTCCATGCGGCAGCCGGCTTGCTGACAACTTTGTATAAATTCATTGTCATTCGCCGGTCGGTTCCTGTTAAGGTGAATTTCTGTAGCCGGCAGCAGGGGGTTTATAAGGAAATTTTTTCCTTCTCCATCTGGGTGACACTCTCCACGTTGGCACAGCGACTGATTTTCAATATCACACCGTCTGTTCTGGGTATGGTGGCAAACTCTGCTGCCATTGCGGTATTTGGCGTGGTCACCACGCTGGAATCCTATATTTATACCATCATTACTGCCATCAACGGCATGTTTATGCCGAAAATCTCCAGAATTCTGGTGGAGGATGAGCGAAAACTGGCACCTTTGATGTTGAAGGTGGGTCGCTTCCTTTACGGACTCAACGGATTGATCGTTGCCGGATTTGTGGTTGTGGGACAGCAGTTTATTCGTCTTTGGATGGGAGATGCCTATGCAGAAGCCTACTGGGGGCTGTTGTTGGTGCTGGTTCCCGGTCTGTTCTATAATTCTCTGCAGATCGCCAATACAACTATGATTGCCACAAAGAAAGTGAACATTCAGGCCATGGTAGTCGTGATCACCGGTGTGGTCAATGTACTGCTCTCTTATCCGCTCTCCCGTTATTTTGGTGTCATCGGCTCCTGTTTGTCTATCTTTATCGCCTATATGGTGCGGGCGGTGATTTTGAACATCATCTACTTCCGTATGCCGGAACTGGGCATGAAACGCTTTGTCTGGGATTGTTATTTGAAAATGTCTCTGCCGGTGCTTTTGACGGTTTTGTTGACAAGCAGTCTCCGACTGCTGCCGCTTGGGTTCGGGTGGGGAAGTTTGCTGATCAAAAGTATCGTTGTTGGCGCTGTTTATCTGATTTTTGTATGGCTGATCGGTCTGCGAAAAGCAGAAAAGCAGGCAGTCAGCAGAAAGATTTTTTCCTTGCTGCACCGTTAACAGGAGGATAGCCCGTGCATATTTCATTGGAAGAATTGCAAAAGGTGAACTGTGTTCAGACCGATATTCTGAAGCAGATTGCCCTTGCTTGTGAAAAATTGGATATCCGTTTTTTTGTGGTCCACGGCACCTTGCTGGGTACTTTGCGGAACAAAGGTTTCATCCCCTTTGATGACGATATCGATATCGCCATGCATCGGGCAGATTACGAACGGTTTTTAACGGAAGCGCCGAAGATTCTGGGAAAGGATTACTTTGTGCAGGCACCTGTCACCGACCCCGACTATCCGCTGGCATTTGCCAAGGTCAGAGACAGCCGAACAGCTTATGTGGTGGAAAATGTGCGTCATCTGGACATGAACCATGGCATTTATGTGGATGTTTTCCCCATTGATTTTATCCGAACGGGGAAATGGGCGAAGCTGAAAAATAAGCTGCTCAATTTGCGTATCAGCAGCATCTATCAGACACCTGTTGCCGGCACGAAGGCAAAGGTGAAGCGGCTTGTGTGCCGCCTGCCGTTGATTTCAGTCCGACGGGCTGTCTGCCTGCGGGATTGGCTGGCAAAGTCTGCTCCGAAGGGTGACTATGTCTGCATGACCGGCGGCAAGCCTGTGGAAAGGAAAATGCCTGCGGCATGGTTTGCTGACTTTGTGGAGGCATCTTTTGAAGGTCTGCCGGTCTGGATGCCCGGAGGATATGATCAATACCTGACCCATATTTACGGCGCTTACGAGAAACGTACCCTCGTGGAGGGGAAAATGGCAGACGAAGCGCATGTGGAGATCAATGCCTGTATCGTGGATCCGGAAAAGTCTTATACGGAATATTTATAAAATTGAGAGGAACGTTCCATGGCTGAAAAATGGCGCGAAGTATATACAGACGAGCAGCTTCGGAAACTTCAGCAGATCGAATTGAACAATTTGAAAGTGCTGACAGAAGTGTGCGAGAAAATCGGTGTGGAGTTTTTCCTCTATGGCGGTTCTCTGATTGGTGCAGTTCGACATAAGGGCTTTGTACCTTGGGATGATGATTTGGATGTGGCGATGTCCCGGCAGGATTATATGAAGTTTATCGCCGAAGCTCCGGCAGTCCTGCCGGAGGAGTATGTTCTGCAGACTCCCTATCTGGACAAGAACACTCCGTTTTTGTATACCAAATTGCGCCTCAAGGGTACGACTTATACAGAGTACATCAATCATCGGTTAAAGACAGCCCATGGAATTTATGTGGATATTTACCCCATTGACCATATTCCCGATGACGAGGAAGAATTTCTTTCCCTCTACGGAAAGTTTCAGAAACTGGCAAAATGGTATGTCATGCGGCAATGCCCCTATCCGTCTGTGGAAGGCGGCGGGCTGAAACGCAAAATTAAAAATCTTGCCAGATATGTGGTATCCCATTTGGTCAGGCTGGTTCCTCATGGCTTTTTTATCAAAAGAATGGAAGCTCTCATGACCAAGTATAATGATGTGCCTACCACCCGATGCGGAAACCTTTCCTATTTTGATCCCACCAACCTGTTCTGGGAACCCTTCCCGTTGGAAAAGGGCGAGTTTGAGGGTATGGAGGTCAATCTGCCGGGCAACTGGGATCGACATCTGTCTGCCAGATACGGGGATTATATGGAACTGCCGCCGGAAGAGGATCGGCTGGGCCATAAGCCCTATCTGCTGGATTTTGGCACCTATTGATCTGATATGGCAAGAACAATCAGAATTGTATTCTTTTCCGTCCTTTCCTTGCTGATAATTTGCTTTATTTTCAGCAATTCGCTTCCCAGCATTCCCGAATCCCGGGAAACCAGCCTGTCTGTTGCAGCGTTGCTGCGGCCGTTGCTGGATCCCCATCGCCGAATGGAAGATGAGACATTCCATGTCCTTATCCGAAAGATTGCCCACTTTGTGGAGTTCAGTGCGTTGGGCGTGAGTCTGACGGGCTTATCTGCCCAGTTTGAAAGGAAAAGGCGATACCTGTTTGGAACACCTGCTGTCGGTGCGGTTTTTGTGGCCTTTTGTGATGAAGGTCTGCAGTTTTTCACCGGACGCGGCAATTCCATCATTGATGTTCTCATTGACAGCGCAGGTGCTTTCTGCGGTGTGCTGTTTGTGGCGGCCATTTGCTGGCTGCAATCTTTACGAAAATTAGGGGGTAGTGACTGATGTCCCTGTTTACCAACAAAACTTTGATGATCACCGGCGGTACCGGTTCTTTCGGCAATGCCGTTCTGAACCGTTTCCTGCAGACGGATATTGGCGAGATCCGCGTGTTTTCCCGTGACGAGAAAAAGCAGGATGATATGCGCCATGAGTTTCAGGTGAAGATGCCGGAAGCTGCCGGCAAGATCAAGTTCTTTATCGGTGATGTCCGGGATCTGGCTTCTGTGAAGAATGCCATGCACGGTGTGGACTATATTTTCCATGCCGCAGCATTGAAGCAGGTACCCTCCTGTGAATTCTTCCCTCTGGAAGCGGTCAAGACCAACGTCATCGGCACAGACAATGTGCTGACCGCTGCCATTGAAGCCGGTGTCAAGTCCGTCATCTGCCTGACCACGGACAAGGCACCCTACCCCATCAATGCCATGGGTACCTCCAAGGCCATGATGGAAAAGGTGGTCGTTGCCAAAAGCCGTACCACCGATACCACCAAAATCTGCTGTACCCGCTATGGCAATGTCATGTGCTCCCGCGGCTCTGTCATTCCGCTGTGGATCGATCAGATCAAGGCCGGCAACCCCATCACCATCACCGAGCCCTCCATGACACGTTTTGTCATGTCTCTGGAAGAGGCCGGGGATCTGGTGCTGTTTGCCTTTGAACATGGCACTTCCGGCGATATTCTGGTGCAGAAGGCACCTGCCTGCACCATCGAGACTTTGGCAAAGGCCGTCACAGGTCTGTTTGCACCCGACCATGAGATCAAGGTCATTGGCATCCGCCATGGCGAAAAGATGTATGAGACTCTGCTGACCAACGAAGAATGTGCCCACGCTGCTGACCTGGGTGAATTCTACCGTGTGCCCTGCGACAAGCGCGATCTGAACTACGACAAGTATTTCAAGGATGGCGATGTGACGAGAAATACCCTGACGGAATTCAACTCCGGCAACACGGAGCTGCTCAATGTGGAGCAGGTGCAGAAGAAACTTTTGGAACTGTCCTATATCCGGGAGGAACTGGACGCATGGGAAAACAAATGATCAATGAAACCCAACAGGGCATTTTGATGCTGCTGAAGAGCGCTGTGACCGGCGAGGCACAGTCTTTGCCGGAGGGCTTTGACTGGGAAACTGCCATGCTCATCACCAAAAAGCATGAGATCAGTCCGCTGATCTATGAAGGTGCGGTTCTTTGCGGTGTCAATCCGGCTTTGCCCCAGATGCAGCAGTTGTTTCAGATGTACTGTAAAAATCTGCTGGTCAGCGAAAATCAGCTCCGGGCAATCAATAAGCTGTGCGCTGCCTTTGAGGCAACCGGTGTAGATTACATGCCTGTCAAGGGCTGCAATATGAAAGCCCGTTACCCCAAGCCGGAACTGCGTGCCATGGGCGATGCGGACATCCTGATCAAACTGGAGCAGTATGACCGGATTTATCCCATCATGGTGGAGCAAGGCTTCCGGGAAGTGGTGGAAAGTGACCATGAGCTGGTCTGGCGCAATGGCGTTCTGGAGCTGGAACTGCACAAGCGGCTCATTCCCTCTTACAACAAAGATTATTTCCGTTATTTCGGCGATGGATGGCGGCTGGCTAAGACGCAGAAGGGCTGCCGTTGGTTCATGACACCGGAGGACGAGTACATTTACCTGTTTACCCACATCGCCAAGCACTACCGTGATGGCGGAATTGGCCTGCGGCACGTGCTGGATTTGTGGGTTTATGAACGAAGTGTTCCTGCCATGGATGAAGCCTATCTGGAGCGGGAACTGAACAAACTGCAGCTATGGGAATTCCGCCGAAATATGGAGCGGCTGATCAAGGCATGGTTCTGCGGCGAAGCAATGGATGAGGTTACAGCTTTTATTTCCGAATTTGTCTTTGGAAGCGGTTCCTGGGGCAGGGAAGATAGTAGGGCAACCGCGTTCGTTGTCAGAGATGCCAAGGATGCCGGTTCTGTCGGCAAGGGCAAGGCCATGCGGATAGTGAAGCTCCTGTTCCCTCCAATGCTGAATATGAAGCAGCGATACCCGGTGCTGAAGAAAATGCCGTTACTGCTGCCTGTGTTTTGGGGCGTGCGTTTGGTGGAAGCCTTGCTGTTCCGCCGGGAGCGCATCCACCGCCAGAGAAATAAAATGCAGCGCTGCAGCGCAGATCAGATTGAAACCTATCAGCAGGCTCTTGATTTTGTGGGCTTGGACTTCCATTTTAAGGAGTAATTTATGAAAATTCTTGTCACCGGTGCAAAGGGATTTGTAGGTCGCAATCTGGTTGCGGCTCTGGAAGAAATTCGGACGGAACATGACCGCAGACCCGACCATGAGATTTCTGACCTGACTGTTTATGCCTACGATGTGGATAACACCTTGGAGGAACTGGATGCCTTCTGCAAGGATTGCGATTTTGTGCTCAATCTGGCAGGTGTCAACCGTCCTCAGGACCCGGCAGAGTTTATGGCAGGCAATTTCGGCTTCGCCTCCACCTTGCTGGACACCTTGAAAAAACACGGCAATACCTGCCCGGTGATGCTCTCCAGCTCCATTCAGGCCAGTCTGACCGGCCGCTATGCCGGCAGCCCCTACGGCGAAAGCAAAAAAGCCGGTGAAGATCTGTTCTTTGCCTATGGTAAAGAGGTGGGGGCGGAGGTTCTGGTCTACCGCTTCCCCAACGTGTTCGGCAAGTGGTGCCGTCCCAACTACAATTCCGCCATCGCCACCTTCTGCCATAACACCGCCAACGGTCTGCCCATTCAGGTCAATGACCCCTCGGTGCAGATGGATGTGGTCTACATCGATGATGTGGTGGAAGAATTGATTCAAGCCATCCGCGGCAAGGCCAACAAGCTGTCTGACGGCTACTGTCAGGTGCCTGTCCACCATGAGACCACCCTTGGCTTTATTGCTGATACCATCTGCTCCTTCCCCAAACTGAGAGAGACGCTGGCTGTGCCGCAGATGGACGATCCTCTGACGAAAAAACTCTATGCCACCTGGCTCAGCTATCTGCCCAAGGAAGCCTTCATCTACGATCTGAAGATGAATTGCGATCCCAGAGGCAGTTTTACGGAGATCATCCGTACCGCCGACCGGGGACAGTTCTCCGTGAACATTTCCAAGCCCGGCATCACCAAGGGCAACCATTGGCACCATACCAAGAATGAGAAATTCGTGGTGGTGGCAGGTCGCGGTTTGATTCAGCTGCGAAAAATTGGCACCGATGAAGTGGTGGAATTTGAAGTCAGCGGCGAAAAGATTCAAGTGGTGGAAATGATCCCCGGCTATACCCACAACATCATCAACTTGAGCGAGACTGAGAATCTTGTGACTTTTATGTGGGCAAACGAGTCTTTTGACCCTGCCCGCCCTGATACTTTTTTCCTGGAGGTCTGACCGTGGAAAAACTGAAACTGATGACTATCATCGGCACCCGTCCGGAGATCATCCGCCTGTCTGCCGTTATTAAAAAATGTGACCTGTACTTTGATCAGATTCTGGTACATACAGGTCAGAATTACGATTATACCCTCAATCAGGTGTTCTTTGAGGATCTGGGACTTCGTGCCCCCGATTTTTACCTCAATGCTGTCGGCGCCGATCTGGGCGAGACCATCGGCAATATCATCGCCAAAAGCTATAAGCTCATGGCAGAGCAGAAACCTGATGCCCTACTGATTTTGGGCGATACCAACTCCTGCTTGTCTGCCATTTCCGCCAAGCGGCTGCATATTCCGATTTTCCATATGGAAGCCGGCAACCGCTGCAAGGATGAGTGCCTTCCGGAGGAGACCAACCGCCGCATCGTGGATATCATCTCCGATGTGAATCTGGCCTATTCCGAGCATGCGAGAAAGTATCTCCACGAGTGCGGTCTGCCCAAGGAGCGAACCTATGTGACAGGCTCTCCCATGGCAGAAGTCCTGCGAGCCAACCTGCCTCAGATCGAGGAAAGCTGTGTTCACGAAAAGCTGGGTCTGACCAAGGGCAAGTACATTCTGCTCTCTGCCCATCGGGAGGAGAATATCGATACCGACAAGAATTTCACTTCTTTGTTCACGGCCATCAATGCCATGGCAGAGAAGTATGATATGCCCATTCTCTATTCTTGCCATCCCAGAAGCAAAAAGCGACTGGAGGCCAGCGGTTTCCAGCTGGACAAGCGGGTTATCTGTCATGAGCCTCTGGGCTTCCATGACTACAACTGCCTGCAGATGAATGCCTTCTGCGTGGTGTCCGACAGCGGTACCCTGCCGGAGGAGTCCAGCTTCTATACCTCCATCGGCAAGCCCTTCCCGGCTGTGTGCATCCGCACCAGCACTGAGCGTCCTGAGGCTTTGGACAAGGGCTGCTTCATTCTGGCAGGCATCGATGAAAACGGCCTTTTGCAGGCGGTGGAAACGGCTGTTTCCATGAACGAAAACGGCGACTATGGCATTCCCGTGCCGGACTATGTGGAAGAGTGCGTGTCCATGAAGGTGGTACGCCTGATCCAGTCCTATACCGGCGTGGTCAATAAAATGGTCTGGCGAAAGAATTGAGGAGTCTGTTATGGCAGAATTTAAAATTAAACTGGCCGGGCAGGTGGTCTGTATTCAGGCACAGTATCCCTATATCAAGGAATATTGCAAAGACTATCTGTGCGATGAGCCTTCGGCATTCAAGGTAGAAACCACACCTGCGGATATCGAATTTGAACGGGAAAAATCTGCCCGGGATGATATCAATTGCGGAAAACCCGTTATGCAGTATTCCGGCGATTATCTGGAAACATTGGCTGTCTATCGGAAATTGGTGGAAAAGATGCTTTCCTATGATGCCATGCTGTTCCACGGCTCTGCCATTGCTGTGGACGGTACAGGATATCTGTTCACCGCTACCAGCGGCACGGGTAAATCCACCCACAGCCGTTTCTGGCGGGAAACCTTCGGTGAACGGGCAGTTATGGTCAATGACGATAAGCCTCTGCTGAAGCTGACGGAGAACGGTGTTCTGGTCTGCGGTACACCCTGGAACGGCAAACACCGACTGGGCGAGAATATCATGGTGCCCCTGCAGGCCATCTGCATTCTGGAGCGTGGCGAAAAGAATGAAATCGAGGAGATCACAGCGCAGGAAGCTCTGCCCATGCTGATGCAGCAGAGCCACCGCCCTGCCAATCCTCTGTCCATGGCAACCTACCTGGGTCTGATGGATCGGCTGACCAAGAGCCTGCGGTTCTATCGCCTCAGATGCACTCCTGACCCCGAAGCGGCAACGGTCGCCTTTGAGGGTATGCGCCCCAAATAGAATCAACCCCCTCTCTGCTGTCAGAGAGGGGATTTTCTCAGCCTTTTATGCCTTTCCCCGGAAGTAGGCTCTGGGGGAAACGGCGAAATGCTTTCGAAATTCTTTGTAAAAATGGGAGTAGGTGTGAAAACCGGAGGAGTAGGCAGCATCTTCGAGTTTCATGCCTTTTTTTACCTTGGAAATGACCAGCTTCAACCGCTTCTTAATAATATAGTCCGTAACGGTCGTGTCCATAACACGGGGGAATCTACCGGTCAGATCATGCTGCGTCACCTGCAGCTGTGTTTGAAGCTGCTTGTAGGTCAAGTCTTCCGCTAAATGTTCCTCAATATAGGTGCAGATCCGTTCGATCTGCATATCTCGAAGATCTTTGTTCATTTGACAACGCTCCGTCAATCTTTGATGTAGTGGGAAGAGAACATCTCTTTGAGCTTGGAATAGCGGAAATTGCTGTCCCGGTCGATGTTGCTGCGGATGTAGGTGCAAAGGGTATCGGCGAGCAGCAGCTGGGTGATACGGATATCATCGGCAACACCGCTGACAGAAACGGCACCGGATGCTGCCACCAGCACTTCGTCGGACAGCTTGGCCAGAGGGGAGTAACGGTTGGCAGTGATGGAGAGAACCTTTGCGCCCCGTTCCTTTGCAGCCTTGACAGCCTCAATGATCTCTCTTGTCTGACCGGTGTTGGAAACGGCAATGACCAGATCGCCTTCGCTCATAACCGAAGCGGCGATGGCCTGCATGTAAAAATCGCTGTTATAGGAGGCCGGAATACCCAGAGAAGACAGCTGCAGCATCAGATCTCCGGCAACGAAACCGGAGCGGTGAACACCGAACAGCTCAACACGCTTTGCCTGCACGATCATATCTGCGGCGTGTTTCAGATTCTCTTCATTGTTGCTGTGCATGGTGTTGGTCAGGGCGATACGGGCAGCCTCAATGCGGACTTCCATGGAGGGCTTGACGGTATCAATGCCGATCACATCCTCTGTGCCAAAGACCAGATCCTTGTGCTGAGGGATGGAACTGGCCAGCAGCACCTTCAGCCGGTAAAAGCCGCCGTCGGTGATCTTCTGGGCAAAGTTGCAAACGCTGCCTTCGGAAACGCCGGTGGCCTGCGCCAGCTTGGAGGTAGACCATGTGACCACATCCTCCGGCTGGGCCAAAATCACATCGGCGATGCTCTTTTCCACCCGGGTCATAAATTCATATTCCGCTTTGATCCGTGCCAGAATGTCAACGCTCATAAAAAACCTCGAATTGAGTTTTACTCATTTTTATTTCGTACAAAAATGAGTATATCCGATTGTATGCTATTTGTCAATAAAAACCCCCTTGACAATGGTATTTTTCAGTCGTATAATCACCCTAAAGCTGAATATGCGAAACCGTTGAAGTGGAAGTAACGGCGGCCATGCTCATCCAGAGAGTCCGGGGTGCTGAGATCCGGGCAGAACACAAACCGTCAAATGGGCCACGGAGGGCGCAGTCAAAAGCGAAAGCTGAGTATGCTGCGACGCAAGGCACGCGTCAGATGCCGGGAGTATGTTGGTACTCCGCAAAAGTGCATGGCAAAGCCATGAAGCAAGGTGGCACCGCGGATATGTTTATTCGTCCTTGACAGACAAAGGTCTGTCGGGGATTTTGCATTTTTCAGAGAATAATTTCGTTTGGAGGAATTTCATTATGTTGTTTAACGGTGTGGATTTTGATACTTATTTCCGCCACTATCCCGATGCAAAGGGTTATTTCGGCAAGTACGGCGGCTCCTATGTGGAACCCGACCTGCAGAGAGCCATGGATGAGATCACCGAGGCCTATTTCACCATTGCCCAGTCCCGCAGATTCATTGCCGAGCTGCGCCGCATCCGCAAGGAGTTCCAGGGCCGTCCCACTCCCGTTTCCCATCTGGAGCGGCTGTCCAATTCTCTGGGCAATGTGCAGCTGTATGTGAAGCGCGAGGATCTGAACCATTCCGGTGCTCACAAGCTGAACCATTGCATGGGCGAAGTCCTGCTGGCCAAGTACATGGGCAAGACCAAGGTCATCGCTGAGACCGGTGCCGGTCAGCACGGTGTGGCCATGGCCACCGCTGCTGCCTATTTCGGTCTGGAATGTGATATTTACATGGGTGCCGTGGATATCAAGAAGCAGGCGCCCAACGTGGCAAGAATGAAGATTTTGGGCGCCAATGTGGTGGAAGTCACCCACGGTCTGCAGACGCTGAAGGAAGCCGTTGACGCTGCCTTTGAAGCCTATACCAAGGACTATAAGAACAGCATGTACTGTATCGGCTCCGTTCTGGGTCCCCATCCCTTCCCTCTGATGGTTCGTGACTTCCAGCAGGTGGTAGGCGAAGAGGCCAGAGAGCAGTTTTTGGATATGACCGGTCATCTGCCCGATGCAGTCGTGGCCTGTGTGGGCGGCGGTTCCAATGCAGCCGGTATCTTTGCAGGCTTCCTCAATGACCCTGTGGAGCTCTACGGTGTCGAGCCTCTGGGCAGAGGTCCCAAGCTGGGCGACCATGCAGCCAGCCTCCAGTACGGCACCGAGGGTGTCATGCACGGCTTCAATTCCATCATGCTGAAGGATGAAAACGGCGAGCCTGCTCCCGTCTACTCCGTGGCTTCCGGTCTGGACTATCCCTCCTCCGGTCCCGAGCATGCCTTCCTTCACGAGCTGGGTCGCGTGACCTACGGCGTGGCCGATGACGAAGAGACCATCGATGCCTTCTATAAGCTGGCACGGCTGGAGGGCATCATTCCTGCCATCGAAAGTGCCCATGCCGTGGCCTACGGTATGAAGCTGGCAAAGGAAATGAAAACCGGCTCCATCCTCATCAACCTCTCCGGCAGAGGCGATAAGGATATGGACTACGTCATTGAGAACTACGGAATCCGATAAGAAAAAAGCTCCTCGAAAGAGGAGCTTTTTTCTTATATTCTCGTCAGTGCAAATTTCAGAATTTTCAGAGCCGCCTGTTCCAGCTGCAGTCTGTCCGGCTGACGGACAAATCGCTCATCGTCGGCAAGGAACATGCCGCTGAATTTCCATTCATTGACCAGAGCCTTGCTCTGGGCGGTGTCTTCACCGGCAGGCTCACCATTAAACCACTGGGTGGGCAGCAGCACGGCCTTTGCTTCGGGGGCAGCCATCATAAAGCCGGGGGCATAGATTTCCAGATAGGCTCTCTGGGTGGCTTCTGTCTTGTGCTCCATGGCAACGGAGCGGAGGACGGCTGCGCCGTATTTGTTCACGGCTCTTGCCAGCTGCAGGGTGTAAAGACCGCACATGACGGGGTCTTCCGACCAGCAGCGGCTCACATGGCGCTGGCTGGGGCTGCGGATGATGTCGGCACCGGGTGCCAGCCACAGATCCACGCCAAATTCCTTCATTTCCCTGCCGATGGCACCGCCAACGGCGGAGATCAGTTCCGGATCCCAGCAGCAGCCAAGGGTGCTGGCAGCAGGGAAAGCGGTGCAGTACTGATGACCAACGACCTGATCTTCGTCGTCCTTCAGATCTCTCTGCAGCAGCAGACCGTCTGCACCGGCAGCGATGACCATGGCAGGAATGCCATAGGCTTCCTTCAGATCGGCGGAAGCGCCCAGCGCACCGGCCAAGGTGGTGGGGCAGAAGCCGAAGTCCATGACCAGCTTTCGCAGGGAAGCATCGTCCATGCCGCCCACCAGCTCATACAGGGTCGCCACACCGTCCTTCACATCTTCCAGACGGACGGGGTGATCGGCAGGGCGGCAGAGCTGAGGTGTCTTGGGCTTGCGGACGGATATTCTGGGAATGTTCCAGCCGGAGAGCCGGATGGCGCGGCTGCGAGCCATCTTCCGTTCGTCATCTTCACCGGCATAGGTGAAGGACAGCTTGGCAGGACGGATCTTTGTCCGCTCCATATCCATGGGCATCACGGGGCGAACAACGGCATCTCTTGCCAGCTTCAGAGAACCGGCGATGACCGTAGAGCGGGCAGAGAAGCCCACCCGGATATCGTAGTAGCCTGCCTGCAGCACATAGGCGCAGGCATCTTCGGAGAAGGCAGCCAGCTTGCTCATGGGAACGGTGATGCGAACGGTCTGATGCTCACCGGGATCCAGAACACCGGTGCGGCCGAAGCCTTGGAAGGTGTATTTGGCATGGGGCATACCGCCTTCAGGACGGGACACATAGACCTGCACCACCTGGCTGACCGGCCAGGTCTCACCGGTGTTTTCCACTTCGGCGGTGATGACCAGATCCCCGTCGTCCACTGCCACGGAAACGGCAGTCAGCTCTGCTGCGCCGTAGGTAAGACCGTGACCGAAATCGTAGAGCAGGTCCGTGCCGAAGGTGTCAAAATAGCGATAACCCCAGTAGATATCGGCAGCTTTGTTGGCAAGGGTGAAGTCCGCCCGTCTTCTGGGCCAGCTTTGGTTCAGCTTGCCCCGGAACATGGCCTGTCCCGTCAGCAGCTCTGCCAGTGCGCCGCCGGCTTCCTGACCGGCAATGCCCATGTAAACGATGGCACCGCAAAGGTCAACGACCGGAGCGATCTCCACATAGCCGGGGGTGTTCAGCACCAGCACCACCCGTTCAAAGGCAGCGGAAACCGCCTCAATCATGGCGATCTCATCGTTGGAAAGGATGGTGTCGTAAGCATCCTCCGTCCGGGTAATGACGGCGATGGCAGCGGCATTGTTTTCTGCCAGCTCTTCCATGGAAAGCTCCTGCCAGGGGTATTCCTTTCCCGGGTGTTCCAGCTGCCAGTTTCTGTATTTGTGGCTCAGCAGTCCATCGGGCTGCAGCAGCTCCGAAGCGCACAGACCTTCCAGAACGCTGACCTTGCGGTAGGTCTGGAACTCGGCGCAGCAGCAGGCGGTGGCCAACTGACCAATACCGAAAACTGCCACAGGCAGCTTCTCAGAACCTGCCGGCTGCAGAGGCAGGGTGTTTTTGACATTTTTCAGCAGTACCATGCTGCCCAGAGCGGCAGCCTTGGCGACCAGTATATGTTCGTTCATCCGCGGTGTAAATTCCATGGCAGAACCTCCTTGCGGTTTTTCTTTTAAGTCTATCATATTTTCTCTGTCTGGGCAAGGAAAAAACCGGGAATGATTTTACGAGTTTTCTGTACTTCTCCATGCAAAATGACGGGGAAATGGGCTTGTTCTTTGTTAAACCCAACAAAATTACGAAAAAAGCACCCCAACACCTTGCAATACAGATGATTTGCTGATAAAATCTTCACATCCGGTATCGCCGGAAAGGGGTTTTTATACCCAAAAGAGATTATCCGACCTTTGGTCGGTTCAAGGAGATTATATGAACTACAACATCAATTCTATCATTTCCAACACTGAGGCTCTGCTGCGGCTGCAGCACGATGAGACCTTCGCCACCACGACCCCTCAGCGTCTCCATGACTGTCTGGGTCAGGCGGTGATGATGGCCATCAACGAGACCTGGACGGCCAGCAAGAAGAGCCGTGAGACCAAGCGGAAGGCCTATTACTTCTCCGCTGAGTACCTCATGGGTCGTCTGGTCTATTCCAACCTGTTCAACCTGAACATTCTGGAGCCTCTGAAGGCTGCCTTTGCTGCCAAGGGTGTGGATCTTGCCGATCTGGAGGACATCGAAGATGCCGCTCTGGGTAATGGCGGTCTGGGCCGTCTGGCTGCCTGCTTCCTGGATAGTGCCGTCACCTCCGGTGTGCCTCTGTCCGGCTATGGCCTGCGCTACCGCTTCGGCCTGTTCAAGCAGCGTTTCGATGAAAGAGGCGCCCAGAAGGAAATGGCTGACGACTGGACCCACTATGGCGATCCCTGGAGCTACCGCCGGGATAAGCATGCTGTCCGCGTCATTTTTGCCGATCAGACTGTCATCGCCGTGCCCTACGATATGCCCGTCATCGGCTACGATTGTGATAATATTGGCACCCTGCGCCTGTGGCAGTGCGAAGCCGAGCAGGAGCTGGACTTTGATGCCTTCAACGCCCAGGACTATGCCCGCGCACTGGCTGAAAAGAACAGAGCCGAGGACATCACCCGTGTCCTGTACCCCAACGATTCCACCAGAGAAGGCAAGCGGCTGCGTATCAAGCAGCAGTATGTGCTCTCCAGCGCTTCTCTGCAGGATATTCTCCGTGTCTACCGCACCACCCATGGCAACGACCTGACCGGTCTGAGCCGTTTCGTGGCTGTGCAGCTGAACGACACCCATCCTGCCATGTCCATTCCCGAGCTGATTCGCTTGCTCATGGCAGACGGCATGACCTTTGAAAATGCCTTCCAGATCGCCAGAGCCACCTTCTCCTATACCAACCATACGGTCATGAGCGAAGCTCTGGAAAAGTGGGATCTGGAGCTGCTGCGTTCCGTGGTGCCTGAGATCGCCGATATCATCTGCAGAATCGACGACCGCTGCCGCAAGGAGCACGTGGGCAAGGATCTGTATATCATTCAGGACGACCGTGTCCACATGGCCAATATGTCCGTCTATGTCTCCACCGCCGTCAACGGCGTTGCCGAGATTCACTCTCAGATTCTGAAGGACGATGTGTTCAAGAAGTGGTATGAGGTCTATCCCGACCGCTTCCAGAACAAGACCAACGGCATCACTCCCCGCCGCTGGCTGGGTCTGTGCAATCCCGAACTGACCAAGTTCCTGGAGCAGCATGTCTCTGCCGGCTTCCTGACCCGTCTGGACTGGCTGAAGGTGCTGAAGCCCCTCATGGACGATCATCTGGTGGAGGAGTTCAATGCCGTCAAGCGCACCAAGAAGGAACAGCTGTGCCAGATCATCGCCAAGAGAGAGGGCGTTCTGCTGAACCCCGATTTCATGTTCGATGTGCAGGTCAAGCGACTCCATGAGTATAAGCGTCAGCTGATGAACGCTATCGCCGTCATGGATATCTATCTGAGCCTGAAGGACGGCAGCCTGAAGGACTTCACCCCCACGGTGTACCTCTTCGGTGCCAAGTCTGCTCCCGGCTACTGGAGCGCAAAGGCCATCATCCGCTATATCAACCGCATGGCAAAGCTCATCAACAACGATCCTGCCGTGGCAGACCGTCTGAAGGTGGTCTTTGTCCAGAACTATAACTGCTCCTATGCCGAGCATATCATCCCTGCCGCCGATGTCTCCGAGCAGATCTCTCCTGCCGGTACAGAGGCCTCCGGCACCGGCAATATGAAGCTGATGCTCAACGGCGCCGTGACTCTGGGCACTCTGGACGGTGCCAATGTGGAGATCGTGGAGCAGGCCGGCGAGGAGAACAACTACATCTTCGGCGCCACTGTGCCCGAGCTGCAGTCCATCGCCGCCACCTATAATCCCAAGGAATACTACGATGCCGATCCCAACCTCCGCAGAGCTCTCAACACCATGGTGGACGGCACTGTGGAAACTGATGACGAGATCCGTCAGGTCTTCAATGCCCTGGTCTACGGTGTCAACTGGAACCGTGGCGACCAGTACTATCTGCTGAAGGACTATGCCTCCTATAAGGAAGCAAAGCTCCGTGCCAACCGGGACTACCGTGACCGTCTGGCCTTCGGACGCAAGTGCCTGATGAATGTGGCTTCCGCCGGTAAGTTCTCCGCCGACCGCACCATCCGTCAGTACGCAGAAGAAATCTGGCATGTCTAATCAAAATCCGCCCGCAAGGGCGGATTTTTTCCTTATATGGCCCCCTCTGATGAGGGGGCTCCGCAAAGCGGTGGGGGAGAGAAAAATTGCTCTGTTTTTTGCAACCAAAATGTAACCAAACATTTACGAATGGTTCATTTTCGGATGTGAATGCGGTGGTAAAATGTAAGCAATAAAATGCAAGGAGTGCAGCTATGGAAGCCACAGGGGTCAAAAAGAAGTCAAAAAAGAAACTCATCGTCACACTGGTCGTGATCGTGCTGGTGCTGGCGGTGATTTTGGGTGCCTGCAGTGCGCTGGCAGCGCAGGCGAGAAAGAGTCTGGAAGCCATGACCGCCATGGAGACCGGACAGGTGGAGGTACGGGATCTCATCAGCTCCGTCGGTGCCACCGGTAAGGTCATCAGTCTTCGCAGCAAGGATCTGACTGCAAACCTGACCGGCGTGGAGATCTCCGCCATCCATGTGGAAGTGGGCGATGTGGTGGAAGCCGGGCAGGAACTGGCTGTTTTTGACACGGAAGACATCGCCGATGACTTGACGATGGCCCAGCGAGCTTTGTACCAGTCTCAGCAGCGTAATGAGATCTCCGCCACCGATGCGCAGCGGAATGTGGATGATGCCCTGCGCAACAGTGATTATCAGATCGACAATGCCGCGCAGAATGTGGATACAGCACAGGAAAACTATCTCAATGCCCAGATCGATCTGGATGAACTCTGCCGTGACCGTATCGATGCCGAACGGGAATGGATGGATGCCCAGAGCGAATACAACTATCAGCTGCGGCAGCAGTGGGAAGTGGAAAACGACCTTTCCGAACTGGAATATCTCCAGAGCTTGCCCTTGGAAAACCTGACGGAACAGCAGTCTCAGCGACTCAATGAACTGCTGCCCCGTCTGACGGAGCTGAACACCCGAAAGGCGGAGCTTGCCGCCTCCGTTCCTCAGGCAGAAGCGGCTTTGACCCAGAAGGAAGCAGCTTTGGAGCAGGCGGATAACGCCGTGAAGAACATGGAGCGCAGTGTCACCACCATGTATAACACCTACACCTCTGCCATGAAGAACTATGACAACATGGTAGCTGCCCAGGCCAGTTCTGTGGCAGCAGCCCAGTCCGGCCAGAAGTCTGTAGCAGTCTCCGCCAACACGGATCAGCAGCAGAAGCAGGTGGATCTCTACGCCGATCAGCTGGAAAAGGGCGTTTTGACTGCCCCCTTCGGCGGCACGGTCACAGCGGTCAACTATGATCCCGGCGATACCTACATGCAGGGTGCGGTTCTGACCCTACAGGATTGCTCCGGCTTTGAGATCTCCGCCCAGATCGGCCAGTACGATATTTCCGATATTGCGCTGGGGCAGAAGGTCCTCATCAAGACCGATGCCACCCGGGAACAGGAACTGGAAGGCACCGTAGTGTTCATTTCCCCCACGGCCACAGTCACAGCCGGGATGCAATCCACCGACCCCACCTATGAGGTAAAAATTTCTGTGGATACCCAAACGGACCGCCTGCGGCTGGATATGTCTGCCAATCTATCCATCATCATCGCCCAGCATGAAAACTGCCTCACCGTACCCTACAATGCCGTCCAGACGGCAGAGGACGGCAGCCGCTTCGTGGAAGTGGTAGGGGAGGACGACACCCTGACAGTTGTGCCCGTCAAGGTGCTGCTGGAAAGCAATTATTATACGGAAGTCTCCGGTGATCTGACAGAAGGTCAGCAAGTCCGTGTGGTCTCTGAGGGCAGCTCCATGCTGGAGGTGTTCGAGGCCATGGGCATGGAAATGGGAGGCTTCTGATTTGAAAGAGATCTTACATCTGCGGAACATCATCAAGCGGTTTTATATCGGTCAGCCCAATGAACTGCAGATTCTCAACGGCATCGATCTGGATGTCCGGGAAGGGGAATTTGTCGCCATCGTAGGCGCATCCGGCTCCGGCAAGACCACTTTGATGAATGTCATCGGCCTGCTGGACCGTCCCACCGAAGGGGAATATATCATCGACGGTGTGGATGTGAGCCGGGCCACTGACCGGGAACTGAGCTTTATCCGCAACCAGAAGATCGGCTTTGTGTTCCAGACCTATAATCTGGTGGCAAAGACCAATGCCCGGAAGAATGTGGAACTGCCCATGCTCTATGGCGGTGTACCGGCCAAGGAGCGGGTGCGCCGCGCCAGAGAACTGCTGAATCTGGTGGAAATGGGCGACCGTGAGACCCACCTGCCGGAGGAGCTTTCCGGCGGACAGAAGCAGCGTGTGGCCATTGCCAGAGCCATGGCCAACGACCCTGCCATCATTCTGGCAGACGAACCCACCGGTGCATTGGATTCCAAAACAGGCCGAACGGTCATGGATCTGTTCCACCGCCTTAATAAGGAGCAGGGCAAGACCATCGTCCTCATCACCCATTCCATGGAACTGGCAGAGGAGACTGACCGGATCGTCACCATCTCCGATGGTTTCATCACGGGAGAAAGGGCAGGTGCAGGCCTATGATGGTCATGGAAAATCTCCGTATGGCAGTAGCCAGTCTCAAGGCCAACAAGTCCAGAGCCCTGCTGACCATGCTGGGTATCATCATCGGCATTGCCGCCGTCATTGCCATTATGACCGTGGGCAATTCCGTCACCAATACAGTCTCCACCTCCATGCAGGATATGGGTGCCAACAATATCAATGTCATGCTGACCCGTCGGGAAAACGAACCGGAAAAACGGGAGGATGGTATCCAATTCGGTGCCGAGGAAAGCAGAAAGGAACTGACGGAGCAGGAGTATTTCACCGATGAGATGATCTATGATCTGATGGAGGAATTTTCCCATGAGATCGAAGCCGTCTCCGCCTCTGAGACCGTGGGCAGTACCCAGGTCAAAAAAGGCAACGAGTCGGAGACCGTTACAGTCATCGGCGTCAGTCAGGGTTATTTCGTCGCCAACGATAAGACCCTGTTGGCAGGTCGGCTGATCTCGCAGGAGGAGTCGGTCAAGGGCCGCAATGTCTGTCTGGTTGCCGATGAATTTGTGGAAGAACTGCTCCAATGTGAGCCGGAAGCGGCGCTGGGGCAGACCGTTCACTGTGAATTGGACGGGCGCATGGCGGAATATACCATCGTGGGTGTCTATGAAAAGGACGATACCGCCGCAGCCATGGGCATGATGACTGCCGGAACGGACTGCTATATCCCCCTCAATACGGCAAAAAACTTCACCCACAGCAAAAACTATCAGACCTTTGCTGTGGTCTCCAAGGTGGGGGTAGACTCCGATGATCTGGCAAAGAAGATCGAAGGCTATCTGGAGGGCTTCTACCGCTCCAACCGCTATTTCAAGGTCTCTGCCTTCAGCATGTCCGCTATGATCTCCGTCATGTCGGATATGATGGATACCATCGTCACCGCCATTTCCGTCATTGCAGGCATCGCCCTGTTGGTCGGCGGCATCGGTGTCATGAATATCATGCTGGTGTCCGTCACGGAGCGAACCCGTGAGATCGGTACCAGAAAAGCCTTGGGTGCCACCAACGAGTCTATCCGTATGCAGTTTATCGTGGAAGCCATGATTATGTGCCTGCTGGGCGGTGTCATCGGTGTGATATTGGGTGTGGCAGGCGGTGTGCTGGCCTCGGATCTCATGGGTGCCATGGCGACACCTTCTGTGGGCAGCATTGCTTTGTCGTTGGGCTTCTCCCTTGCCATCGGTGTGTTCTTTGGCTATTATCCTGCCAATAAGGCCGCCAAGATGAACCCCATCGATGCCCTGCGCTACGAATAAAAAAACCGCCCTTTCAAAGGGCGGTTTTTTGTAGTATGATAAATAAAACACCCCAAGGAGAATGGTATGACTGAACATTGGATTTTCGATTCCCATGCCCATTATGACCAGCGCCGCTTTGCCGAGGATCAGAAGGAACTGCTTGCCTCCATGGCAGACCACGGCATCGGACGAATTATGAATATCGGCTGTGATCTGGAAAGCAGCCTGAAGTCTGTTCGTCTGGCGGAGGAATACGACTTCATCTATGCCGCTGTGGGCAGTCATCCCGATGATGCTGCCAATGTGGATGATGTGCTGGTGGCGCGTTACCGCAATCTGGCAGGCCGGGAAAAGGTCATGGCCATCGGCGAGATCGGTCTGGACTATTATTATGAGGATGTGCCGAGAAGTCAGCAGCAGGTGGCCTTCCGTAAGCAAATGGAGCTGGCGGCGGAGTTGGATATGCCTGTCATCATCCATCAACGGGATGCCTATGAGGATGCCTTGAAGATCGTAGATGAATTTCCCACGGTGAAGGGTGTGTTCCATTGCTTCTCCGGCTCTCTGGAATATGCCAAGGAAGTGGTAAAACGGGGCTATTATATGGGCTTTACCGGAGTTATCACCTTTAAAAATGCCAGAAAAGCCGTAGAGGTCGCCCAGTGGGCGCCCTTGGATAAGCTCCTTCTGGAGACGGACTGCCCCTACATGGCTCCGGAACCCTACCGAGGCAGACGGTGCGATTCCACCATGCTGCCCAAAATGGCGGAGAAGATCGCGGAACTCCGCGGACTTTCTCCGGAGCAGATCGCGAAAATCACAAGAGAAAATGCCCTGCGTCTGTTCCGCATGGAGGAACCCAAATGAAAGACATCCCCATGTTCACTGGCACCCATGGTCTTGCATCACTGGTTTTGAAGGAGATCGCCGTCAGCGGCAGAGCCTATGTGGTGGTTCGGGCCATCTGGAATGGGCAGACCGAAGCCTTTTTGCAGGAATGTCTCGGTTTCTGCCGCGCCGTCGGCGCGGAGGAAGTCTATGCCTCCTATGATTTGGAAGAATTGCCCGCCAGACATGCCTACGATATGATTGCCATGGAAGTGGAAAAGGCAGCCTTGCCCACGGGCAGCCCCGTGAAGCCGGTCCCCCTGTCGGAGGAAAACGGACAGGCATTTTTGGATATTTACAATGCCTGTTTCCGTGATTTTCCCGGCGCATCCACCTATGGAAAGGCGGATTTGCTGCGAATTCTTGAAAAAGATTGCGGTTTTTTGGCAAAAAAAGGCGAAAAATTTGCGGCAATCGCAGAAATTTCCGAGAACGGACTGGAGAGCATCGCCGTTTTGCCGGAATTTCGGGGCTTGGGCTACGATTTTGCCTTATCGGTTTTGCCCATGGTACCCAGAAAAACCGTCCGTCTGAAGGTGGCCTCCACCAACGAAAAAGCCCTCGCCCTCTACACCCGCCTGGGCTTTACCCAGACAGGCATCCTCAACCGCTGGTATTGTTTGACCTAAAGCCATATCTGTGGTATACTAACAGATAACGATGGAAAAAGGTGGGAACTTCTATGAAAGAGAAATTCACCCGAACAAATATGATGATTGCGACGCTGCTTCTGGCGCTGGCGGCATTTTTCCTGCGGCTGAGCCAGCTGTCCTTTGCCTTTGATGAAAATGGCATGGCAACGGGAAAGGGCATCTTGTTCTTCTCCGTGATCACGGTGCTGGCTGTTCTGGCTTTTGGCCTGTACAGCCGCAGCCTCAAGAGCCGTAAGAAATACAATGCCATTGCCGGCAACGGTGTTGTCGAGATGGCGCTGGGCGCAGCGGCAGCATTTCTGATGATCGTTGCCGGTATTACCCTGCTGATGAACCGCGTGCAGCAAGGCGACAAGATGCTGGCATTCGGCAGTATTCTTGTGGGCATCTGCTGGGGCGCAACCGCCGCCGGCCGCTTCTTCGGCACGAAGATTCCCGCACCTTTGTTTATGATCCCCTCTGCCTTCTATGTGGTGGATCTGGTGTGCCGCTTCCGCTTCTGGACCCGTGACCCCCTGATCATCGACTATTGCTATGACCTGTTCGCCCTCATCAGCATCATGTGCGCCACCTTCCATCTGGGCGGCTTCTGCTTTGACAAGGGCGCACGGCGGATGACCACCTTCTTCTGCCTGTGCGGTGTGTTCTTCAGCGCAGCCGCTATGGTCAAGACCTCTGCCGCCTCTGTCTATGGCTATATGGCTGCGATTTTGTGGCTCTTTGCCAACCTGTGGCTGCTCCTGCGTCCCTCCCGGAAGCGTGAGGAGGAAGAAATCGAAGAGCCTGCGGAAGAAGCAGACGAACCGACTGAAACCGAGGAAATCGCAGAGAACGAAGAAGAAATCGAAGAGATCGAAGAAAACGAAGAAACGGAAGGAGCAGGTGATCTCCTGTGAGACCCACAGCCCCCATCGGCTTTTTTGACAGCGGCCTTGGCGGCATCAGCATTCTGCGGCAGACCCGAAAGCTTCTGCCGGGAGAAAATTGTCTCTATTACGGCGATTCTCTCCATGCCCCTTACGGTGTCCGTCCTCCGGAGGAAGTACAGCAGCTGACCTTAAAAGCGGCAGAATATCTCATTGACCGTGGTGTGAAAGCTCTGGTGCTGGCCTGCAATACCGCCACTTCGGCGGCGGCCGCTCTGCTGCGGGAGAGATATCCCGATCTCATCATCATCGGCACAGAGCCTGCTCTGAAGCCTGCGGTGGAGCGTCATCCCGGCGGCAGAATTCTGGTTCTGGCAACGGCCATGACCCTCAGCGAGCAGAAATTTGCCGACCTGTGGCATCAGTTTGACGATCAGGCCGAGATCGTGCCCATTCCCTGCAGCGGCCTCATGGAGTTCGTGGAGCGTGGCGAAATGGACGGCGAGGAAGTGGAAGCTTACCTGCTGGAGAAGCTGGAGCCTTTCACCAAAGTGCCTGTGGATGCGGTGGTGCTGGGTTGTACCCATTATCCCTTCCTGACCCCTGTGATCCGCCGACTGATCGGCAGAGCACCGGAACTGCTGGATGGCGGTGACGGTGTGGCACGGCAGCTGCAGCGGCTGCTGGCGCAGAAGGGACTGCTGAACCCCCAGCCCGTCCCCGGCCGTGTGGAATTTCTCAATTCCGCAGAAGATGCAGAACTCCTCCACCGCTGCCAAATGCTTTTGAATATCGAAGAATAAGGTCAACAGCTTTTGTCAGAGAAAATGTTGATTTTCTCAAAAAAACTGTTGACTTTTTTCTGAAGCTCATGTATAATACATTTCGTTGCCGGACGATTAGCTCAGCTGGCTAGAGCATCCGCTTGACGTGCGGAAGGTCATAGGTTCGAGTCCTATATCGTCCACCAGTAAGAAGAACCATCCAATGGGGTGGTTCTTCTTTTTGTATACGAAAACCACGCGATAGACGCGTGGTTTAAAAGAGTATAAGCATTGTAGTGAGTAAACAGAGTAATGCCATACATAGGTTAGTACATACGAATACTCGTAAGCATACTACCTCAAATGAGCGTTTGGACAGCAGGTAATCTTGTGCATGGCTGGCAGGCCAACCAAATGCGATTTATGCATCGCCGCTAAATTAGGGCTATGCCCAAAATGAAATCCCCCCGCTATGCGGGGGGATTTTTATTGCTACTGGTTGAACCTAGTCAATTTTTGCTTCAATTACTGACCAAAGTAGCTGTTAGCAACTTGGTTGTAGTAGTACATAGATCTGAACATATTGAGCTGCTTGACATTGGTAGAACCTGCAAGACCTCTCTTCAGATAGCAGACAACGCTGGCCTGGATGTTCTGCACATTGCCTTCTGCATCGGTGATTTCCACATTGTACATGTAGTCCAGCAGAGCAGATGCAATGT
>JAZNLL010000005.1:0-17010 GCA_045579045.1 Candidatus Avilachnospira sp. | reverse complement strand
GGACAAGTTCTCCCGGGATCACTATTTCAAAAAATACTCCGCCCAGTTCTGCCTCCATGCTCTGAAAAACGGCTTCGCCGCCATCGCTATGGAGCAGCGGAATTTCGGTGAGCTGAGCGGCGACCCCGATGGCATGACACTCTGCCAGAACGAATCCGGCATCGCTGCCATGATCGGCAGAACCACCATCGGCGAACGGGTCTGGGATGTGCAGCGGCTCATTGATGTCCTCGAAAAGGACTTTGCCGACCGGGTGGATGTTCACAACATCTGCCTTATGGGCAATTCCGGCGGCGGTACGGCCACAGCTTATGCCGCTGTCTTTGAAGACCGCCTGAAGCTGGTCATGCCCTCCTGCGCCATGGCTTCTTACAAGGATTCCATCGGTGCCATGCCCCATTGTGCCTGTAACTACGTGCCCCATATTGCCAAGTATTTCGACATGGGCGACATCATGGCCATGGCCTATCCCAGACTGTTTGTGCAGGTTTCCGGCGACGAAGACCCCATCTTCCCCCTCTTTGCCGCAAAAGCTGTCTATGAGCAGGGCAGCCGTGCCTATGCCGATCAGGGTGGCAGCAACCGCTGCACACTGGTAGTCGGTCACGGCGGTCATGCCTTCTATCCCGATGAAGCCTATCCCGAAGTTCACCGTCTGCTGAAGGAGGAAAACTAAATGTCTTTTATCCATTCTGATTTCATGCTGAAGAACAAAACGGCCCAGAAGCTCTATCACGACTATGCCGAAAACCTTCCCATCATTGACTATCATTGCCACATTCCCGTGGAGAAGATCGCCAATGACTACCGGTTCAAAAATGCCGCAGATCTGTTCCTGGGCGGCGACCACTACAAGTGGCGGCTTATGCGCACCAATGGCATCGACGAAGACCTCTGCACCGGCAAAGCCGATGATTTCGACAAGTGGATGGCCTTTGCCGAAACTGTGCCTCTGTGCATCGGCAATCCCATGTACCATTGGACTCATCTGGAGCTGAAGCGGTATTTCGATGTGGATGTAACTTTGAACCCCGACACCGCCAAGGAAATCTGGGAGCAGGTCAATGCCTGCCTCGCCAAGCCGGAATTCAGTGCCAGAGGCCTCATCAAGCGTTCCAACGTGGAACTGATCTGTACCACCGATGCCCCGGAGGACACTCTGGAATATCATCAGGCCCTCCGTGATACGGACATGAAGGTCATTCCCGCCTTCCGTCCCGACCTGAAAAAAGTCGATGCCAACACCCCTGCCCGGATCGACTTCTTCCATGAAAACGGCTGCCGCCTTTCCGATCATGCCGTGGATGACTTTGAAGAAAGCACCATTGAAACGCTGGTCAAGCTGGGCAAGGAGTACACCAAGCGCAACTGGACCATGCAGCTCCATGTAGGCGCCATGCGCAACAACAACACCCCCATGTTTGAAAAACTGGGTCCCGACACAGGCTTTGACTCCATCAACGGCATGGAGATCTCCCATGGCCTTGCCAAACTGCTGGATGCCATGGAAAAGGAAAATGCCCTGCCCAAGACCATTCTCTACAACCTGAACCCGGCAGACAACTACATCATCGGCACCCTCATGGGCTGCTACCAGAAGGGCCCCACCGCCGGCAAGATCCAGTTCGGTTCCGGCTGGTGGTTCAACGACCAGAGAGATGGCATGGAAGCCCAGCTGAAGGCACTGGCCAATCTGAGCCTGCTGCCCCGGTTCATTGGTATGACCACCGACTCCCGCAGCTTCGTCTCCTATCCCCGTCATGAGTATTTCCGCAGAATCCTCTGCAACCTCATCGGCACATGGGTGGAAGATGGAGAATATCCTGCAGACTGGCAGACCCTCGAAAAGATCGTCACCGGCATCTGCTATCAGAATGCAAAAGATTATTTTCAATTCTAAGGAGATAGGATCATGAAATATACCGATCATAAAACTGTGGAAGATTTGAAGATTGCCTACGTAGGCGGCGGTTCTCAGGGCTGGGCATGGTGCTTCATGTCCGATCTGGCTGCAGCCAAAGATATTTCCGGCACAGTCGCCCTCTACGACATCGATTTCGATGCCGCAAAGAAAAATGAGATCATCGGCAACAAGTATAACGATCTCCCCGAATGTGAGACCCATTGGAACTATGTGGCAGTCAAGACACTGGAAGAAGCTCTGACCGGTGCCGATTTCGTGGTCATCTCCATCCTCCCCGGCACCTTTGACGAGATGCACAGCGATGTCCATACCCCCGAAAAGTACGGCATCCTCCAATCCGTCGGCGATACCACCGGCCCCGGCGGTATCATCCGTGCCCTGCGCACCATCCCCCAGATGGAAGTCATTGCCAAGGGCGTGGAAAAGTGCTGCCCCGATGCATGGGTCATCAACTATACCAATCCCATGGCTCTGTGCGTGAAGGCTCTTTACGACACCTTCCCCAAGATCAAGGCCTACGGCTGCTGCCACGAGGTCTTCGGTGCCAAAAAGGTGCTGGTGCAGGCCATCAAGGAAAAGTTCGGCGAAGAGACCACCATCGATCAGATCAAGACCAATGTGGTGGGCGTTAACCACTTCACATGGCTGACCGATGCCATCTGGAAGAATATCGACCTGTTCCCCGTCTATCAGGAATTTATCAACAACCACAGAGAAGAGGGCTACAACGGCGAAAAGGATCAGAACTGGATGACACCCTTCAAGTACACCAGCCATGTGAAATTCGATCTCTTCGAGCGCTTCGGCTATATTGCCGCTGCCGGTGACCGCCATCTGGCAGAGTTCTGCCCCAAGCACTGGTTCATCGACAATCAGGAACTGATCGACAGCTTCGGCTTTGCCCTGACCACCGTAGACTACCGCCGCAAGAGCCAGCAGGACCGTCTGGACAAGGGTCAGCGGCTGCTGGAGGGCACCGAGAATGTTGCCATCGTGGATACCGGTGAAGAAGGTGTCCTGCAGATCCGTGCGCTGCTGGGTCTGACGGAGCTGATCTCCAATGTGAACCTGCCCAATGAAGGTCAGATCCCCAATCTGCCTCTGGGTGCCGTGGTGGAGACCAATGCCATCTTCCGTGACGGCTGCCTGCGTCCTGTCTTTGCAGGCAATGTCCCCGGCGAGTTTGCCGCACTGGTGCAGCACAATGCCGAGCAGCAGCTGCAGGTGGCACAAGGTGCCAAGGAACGGGATCTGGAGCGTGTGTTCCTTGCCTTCATGACCGATCCCCAGATCGCCATCCCTGCTGCCGATGCACGGAAGCTCTTTGACGAAATGATTGAAAATACCAAGGCCTATCTGACCGACTATAATCTGTGAGGTTCCGAACATGATTAAAATTGTACAATTTGGCGAAGGCAATTTCCTCCGCGCCTTTGTGGACGGCTATTTTGAAGAACTGAACCGGGAGGGCGGCAGCTATTCTGTCTCCATCGTCACCCCCATCCCCGGTCATATTGAAAATTTCGCTCTGCAGAACAACCGCTATCATGCCATCTACCGCGGCATGCAGGACGGCCAGGCCGTGGAAAATCCCTACGAGGTCAACTCCGTGGCACAGATCGTCGATCCCTTTGTGGACCCCGATACCTACTACGGTCTGGCAAGAGATGCGGAGCTGAAGCTCATGGTCTCCAATACCACGGAAGCCGGTATCTGCTATCGGGATACAGATAAAATGGATGATTTTGCCGGTATGACCTATCCCGGTAAGCTGACTCTGTTCCTCTATGAGCGCTTCAAGGCAGGTCTGGAGGGTGTGTATCTGCTGCCTGTGGAGCTGATCGAGAACAATGCCGACAACCTTTCCAAGTGTGTCAAGCAGTATATCGACCTGTGGAACCTGCCGGAAGCCTTTGCCAAGTGGAATGACGAGGAGAACTTCTACTGCAACACCCTCGTTGATCGCATCGTCTCCGGCTATCCCAGAGATGAGCAGACCCGTGCCCATCTGACGGAGCTGCTGGGTGAAGAGGACAAGCTCATGACCATCGCAGAGCCTTTCGGTCTGTGGGTCATTGAGAACAAGGGCGATCTGGCCAAGTATATCAAGGACGGCAAGCACAACATCGATGTGATTCTCACGGAAGATGTGACCCCCTACAAGGTGCGCAAGGTCCGTATCCTCAACGGCAGCCACACCAATCTGGTGGCAACCGGTCTGCTGGAAGGTGCCGTGACGGTCTATGACTGCATGATGGATGAAAAGCTCTCCAAATTCGTCCGTGACACCATGTTTGAGGAGATCATGCCCTTCGTTCCCGGTTGCGGCACCTTTGCAGAAGATGTGCTCTCCCGGTTCGCCAATCCCTATCTGAACCATCAGCTCATCAGCATCGCTCTCAACAGTATTTCCAAGTGGAAGGCCAGAGACCTGCCCTGCTTCAAGGATTATTACAACGCCAAGGGTCACATTCCTCCCAAGATGACGGTGGGCTTCTCCTACCTGATGGCTCTCTATGCCAGAATCGAAGCAAGAAACGACGGTTGGTTCTCCGGCAATCTCCCCATCGCCGATGACAAGCCCTATCTGGAGTACTTTGCCGACGGTGGTTCTGTCCGCGGCTTCATGGCAAAGGCCGATGTCTGGGGTGAGGATCTGACCGCCTATGAAGGCTTCGCCGATGCGGTCACGGAAAACGTGAAGAAGATCCATACCGGGGTGAGCCTCTTATGAGCATCCTGCAGATCAATCCCAAGGACAACGTAGCGGTGTGCCTTACCGCCACCGATACCATCCCTGCCGGACACAAAATCGCCCTTTGCGACATTGCCGAAGGTGCCTATATCGTCAAGTATGGACAGATCATCGGCAGAGCCACGGCGAAGATCGCCAAGGGCGACTGGGTCCATTCCCACAATGTCTGCTCCCATCTGGATGAAGCCCCCACCTATATCTACGATTTCCACGCGGAAGTCTATGAAAAGGAAGAAAAAACCTTCCTCGGCTATCCCCGGAAAGACCGCCGAGCCGGTATCCGCAATGAGATTTACATCATCCCCTCTGTGGGCTGTGTCAACAATGTCTGTATGCGGCTTGCCAAGGATGCACAGAAGTTCGTCCGGGGCAATCTGGACGGCATCTATGCCCTGACCCATCCCTTCGGCTGCAGCCAGCTGGGGCAGGATCATGCCAATATCCGCAAGCTGCTGTGCGCCATTGCCCAGAACCCCAACGCCGCCTTTGTGCTGATGGTAGGTCTGGGCTGTGAGAACAACGGTCTGGGCGGCATCAAGGAAGAACTCGCTTCTCTGCCCCATGACCACATCGCCTTTGTCAACTGTCAGGATGAAGAAGACGAACATGCCGCAGCCATGGTCATTCTGGAAACAGCTGCAGCGGAAGTTTCCAAACTGGAACGGACGGAAGTACCTTTCTCTCAGCTGTGCATCGGTCTCAAGTGCGGCGGCAGCGATGCCTATTCCGGCTTGACTGCCAATCCTCTGGTGGGTAAGATCTGTGACCGGGTGGTGGCTGCCGGCGGCAGCGCCATTCTCACGGAAGTGCCGGAGATGTTCGGCGCAGAGCAGATTCTCATGAACAAGTGCGAGAGCAAGGCTGTTTTTGAGAAATACGAAGCCATGATCCGTAATTTCAAGCAGTATTATCTGGATCAGGGCTTCCCGGTCTACGAAAACCCCAGCCCCGGCAACCGGGAGGGCGGTATCACCACCCTGGAAGAAAAATCCCTTGGCTGTATCGAAAAGGCCGGCACCACTGCCATCGTGGATGTGCTGGACTATGGCAAACTGGTGAAAAAGCAGGGTGTCAGCACCCTCAATGCCCCCGGCAACGACCTCATCGCCGCCACGGCGCTGGCCGCCTCCGGCTGCCAGCTGGTGCTGTTCACCACCGGCAGAGGCACACCCTTCAGCACCTTTGTGCCTACCATGAAGATTGCCTCCAATACTCCTATGGCGACCAAAAAGCAAAACTGGATCGACTTCAATGCCTATGACATGGATGCCGACGGATTGTATGCCCTCATTGAGCAGACTGTCAACGGCACCTACCTGTGTAAGAGCGAAGATATCCGGGAGATTGCCTTCTACAAAACCGGCGTCACACTATAACATAAAAAGCTCACGATCAAAAGATCGTGAGCTTTTTTGTTAACAGCTTGCCCGCCGCAGTTGTTTTCTGTACTGAGACGGAGAACAGCCTTTTTTTCGGCGGAATACATCGCTGAAATACTTGCCTGTCAAAAATCCGCAGCTTTCCGCGATTTCACCCACGGAGCGATTGCTGTGCTCCAAAAGCTGTTCCGCTTTTCTCAAACGGACTTTGGTCAGGTACTCCTGGAAGCCTTCGCCGGTTGCGGACTTAAAGCATTTGGAAAAATAGGTCGTCTCCATATGGGCAAAGTTGGCGGCATCTTTCAATGTCACATCAACCATGTTTTCATTGATATAATGAGCGACCTCCTGCATTCTGGAAATGCTCTTTTCAGCCACAGGCGCTTTCGGCGTGCCGTGCTGCAGCACAAGCAGCAGGATATTCTCCACCAGCTGCGTACCCATAACGGATGAATGTTCCTTGGGGTATATCCGCTCCTCATCCAGATATTCCAGATTGCAGCGAATTCGCTGTGCAGCCTTTGCAGTCAGAGCCAAACACCGATGGTTCATCAAACCGGCAAAGGTTTCAGCACCGATTTTTTCAATCAGGGTGCGCACCGCTTCTTCTTCAAAGTTCACCACATACCGTTCATGCTTTTCCAAGGAAAGCGCAAGGGTTCTGTGGAGAGTGTTTTTCGGAATCAAAACGATCTCATTGGGGAGAAGGTCGTAGATCGCGTCTTCGATAAAGTGCCGACGGGTACCGGAGAGAAGAAAATACAGCTCATAGCTGTCATGAGAATGGAGCGCCGGCATACTCCAGACATTCCGAAAGCTGGATTTGTTAATTCTGATATCTGTCATTTTATCACCCTCACCGCAATTATAACACAAACAAAAAAGAATACAAACACAACGCAAAATTTTAGGTGATGCTTCCTGCTTTTTCACAAAAAATGTGGTCGCAGGTGGTGAGATTTTGAAGTTATACTATGTGATACAAGGGGAGTGTTCATTATGTTAAAGACAACATCTGTTTCCTATATTCATCAGTTGATGCAAAAAATAAAACCCACCATGGCTTACGAAGGAAACTTCGGTCAGTGGCAGCCTGCGGCGAAAGCAAAACTGGCAGAGCTGCTGGGTCTGGATCGGTTTGAGAAGGTCGATCCTCGGACCGAAATCGAGTATGAACGAAAAATCGGGGATGCCACGGAGCTTCGCTTCCTGTTTTACAGCGAGGAGGGCTACGCCGTTCCCTGCCATATGCTTTTGCCTGACGGTATCGAAAAGCCCCCGGTGATGATCTGCCTGCAGGGACATACCAGTGGTATGCATATCTCCCTGAACAGGGATAAGTTCCCTCGTGATGTCCATTTCAAAGAGGACAGTAACCACTTCTGCCTGCAGGCAGTCAAAGAAGGTTTTGCTGCCATCGCCATGGAGCAGCGTGATTTTGGCGAATTGGGCGGCGATGCAGAAGGCTATACCATGTGCCACCATGAATCCGGCATTGCCACCATGATGGGACGAACCACCATCGGTGAGCGGGTCTGGGATATCCAACGGCTCATCGATGTGCTGGAGCAGGAATTTGCGGATCAGATCGATACCGATATGATCTGCTGCATGGGCAACTCCGGCGGCGGTACTGCCACGGCCTATGCCGGTGTCTTTGAAGACCGACTGAAACTGATCGTGCCCTCCTGTGCCATGGCTTCCTTCAAGGATTCCATCGGTGCCATGTATCACTGCCCCTGCAATTATATTCCCCATATCGCCGAGTTCTTTGATATGGGCGATATTATGGCTATGTCTTACCCCAAATACTTCGTTCAGGTCTCCGGTGACGAGGACCCCATTTTCCCCTTCTTCGCAGCCATGGAAGTCTACGAACAGGGCAGCCGCATCTATGCCGAACAGGGCGGCGGTGACCGCTGCACGCTGGTAGTCGGTCACGGCGGACATGCCTTCTATCCGGAAGAAGTTTGGCCTGTGGTACGGGATTATCTGAAAAAACTGAAGTCTGAGGTGCAATTATGAAATATATCAATCAAAAATCTGTAGAAGATTTGAAAATTGCTTACATAGGAGGCGGCTCTCAGGGCTGGGCATGGGGCCTCATGTCCGATCTTGCCGCGGCCGATGATATTTCCGGAAAGGTCGCCCTTTACGATATTGATCCGGAAGCCGCAAAGAAAAACGAGATCATCGGCAACAAATTCAATGACATTCCCGAAAGCAAATCCCACTGGGACTATTATGCCGTAGAGACTTTGGAAGAGGCACTGACCGATGCAGATTTCGTGGTCATCTCCATTCTCCCCGGCACTTTCGATGAAATGCACAGTGATGTCCATACTCCTGAAAAATACGGCATCTGGCAGCCCGTAGGCGATTCTACCGGTCCCGGCGGCATCATCCGTGCCCTGCGGACCATTCCCATGATGGAGGTCATCGCCAAAGGCGTAGAACACTGCTGCCCCGATGCATGGGTCATCAACTATACCAACCCCATGGCCCTGTGCGTCAGAGCCATGTACGATACCTTCCCCAAAATCAAGTGCTTCGGCTGCTGCCACGAGGTCTTTTCCACCAAAAAGCTGCTGGCAGACATGCTCTATGAACTGCGTGGGATCGAAGGCGTCACCAGAGAAGATGTGAAAGTCAATGTCCTCGGTGTCAACCATTTCACATGGATCAACGAGGCCACATGGCACGGCATGGACCTGATGCCCATTTTCAAGGAGTTCTGCGATGGCTACATCGGCAAGGACTATGAGGGCAGCAAGGATAACAACTGGATGAACAAGGCCTTCATGGGCGGCTGTAAGATCAAGTTTGAACTGTTCCGCCGCTTCGGTTATATCGCTGCTGCCGGCGACCGCCATCTGGCAGAATTCTGCAACAGAAAATGGTTCCTGACCGACCCGGAGCAGGTCAAAGAATTCGGCTTTGCCCTGACTACGGTAGACAGCCGCCGAAAGATGCAGAATGACCGTCTGGTGCAGGGAGAAAAATATCTCTCCGGTGAAGAGGATGTGAAAATCGCTCCAACCGGAGAGGAAGGTGTTTTGCAGATTCGGGCTTTGCTTGGTCTGACGGAGCTGATCACCAATGTGAACCTGCCCAATGAGGGTCAGATTCCCAATCTGCCTCTGGGAGCTGTGGTGGAGACCAATGCCATTTTCCGTGACGGCTGTCTGCATCCTGTGTTCGCAGGCAATATCCCTGTGGAGATTGAACCCCTCATCCGCCGCAATGCAGTTGCCCAGCTGCAGGTTGCAAAGGCAGCCAACGAACGGGATATCCGGCAGGCCTTTGTGCCCTTTGTCAACGATCCTCTCATGGATCTTTCCACCGCCGATGCCAAAGCCCTGTTCGATGAAATGGTGGAAAACACCAAGGCTTATCTGGCAGAGTACTTTCCGGGCACCAAAGCTTAAATACATTTACTGCTCTTCTATTTTCTTCTTGAACTGCATGGGTGTCATGCCAAACTGCTTGCGGAACAGCTGGATATAGTTGGAATAATCGTCAAAACCGCTGAGCCGAGCCGCTTCCGCCACAGGCAGCCCTTCTCGCAGATACTTTCTGGAAATGATCAGTCTGCTTCGCCGCAGAACCTGCATGGGTGTTGCCTGCAGTTCCTTCTTGAAATACCGCTCCAGAGTGTTGACGCTGACGGAAGCAGCTTCTGCAATCTGTTTGATCCCGATCCCTTCGTCAAAATGGTCTTCCATGTAAGCCATAGCAGCCTTCACAACAGGAGAGAGAACATCGGTATTCTGGATGCCTTCCGACTGCTTTGCATAACGGATGGCCTGAATCAGTTCCCAGAAGCCAATTCTCAGCGTCAAAGAATCTTCGTTCTTATCCAGCAGCGTTTGCAGAATACGGCAGACCCGCTCCAGTTCCGCAGGCTGCAGCACTCGCAACGGACTCAGTTCTCCTTTTCGGTCAAACAGCAGTTCCATCACGCTTGCATCGGAGGAAAAGGTGATCCAGTAGTTCTCGTGGGGTATGTCGGAGCGATAGATGCAATGGTGATGCTCATAGGGTCTTGTCAGAATCACGCTGCCCCTTTCGATGGGATAGATGCGGTTTTCCACTTCAAAGACCACATCGCCGCTGCAGTTGATGTAAATTTCACATTCCTTGTGGATATGCACCTCGTGCTGATTGAGCTTGTCGGCCAGATTGAGTGTGGAATGGGTGATGGAAAACAGGATGTCCTGTGTTTCCGAAAGTGTAAACTGATTGGCTCTCATAACATCGTCACCTCTTGGTGATTTTATCATATTTTTTGATAAAATTCTCCTATAAAAATAAAAATTTTCATTTATGATAAAATCAGAGGTGAAAACACATTGATATATTACATATTTTTAGGTATCGCAACTGTGCTGCTGTCCTTTCAGTTCGCCATCGAGAAAAAGAACCAGCTTTCCGAAGGCACAGATACCGTACCGAGCTTGCGTTATAACATGCTCTACGGTCTTTTCACTGCAATTTTTTTCTTCTGTATCAACGGCTTCCGGGCAGAAGTTTCCCTCTTTTCGGTGATATTTTCCCTTGCATTTGCCGTTTTGTGCCTGATCTATACGCTCATCGGCTTCCGCATCATGAAAAGCGGTAATCTTTCCCTTTACACCCTGTTTCTCATGAGCGGCGGCATGATCGTGCCGTATCTGTTCGGTGTGGCTTTTCTGAATGAGGAACTGACGGTTCTCCGTGTCCTCGGTCTGATGCTGATGACAGCCGCCATCACCATCTCCGGCGGCATCAAAACCGAAGGTGCAAAATCCATTCTTCCGCTTTGCATCATCGTTTTCTTCCTCAACGGTACTGTCAGCATTCTCTCCAAGTGCCATGCCATCAACACCGTTCAAGCTGTGGACTGCCGCCACTTTGTCATGCTCACCGGTCTGGGTCGATTCCTTGTCAGCGGTATTGGTTTGCTGTTCTGTAAACCCTCCAAACAGGCGCTGCGTTTTTCCTTCCGCCCCATGCCGGCTTTGATCGTCATCGCAGGTGTCATCGGCGGTGTTTCCTACATGCTGCAGCTCATCGGTGCTGCCAATCTGCCTGCCACCGTCACCTATCCGCTGATCACCGGCGGCTGCATCATCTTCTCCGCCCTGTCCGATGTGGTGTTCTATAAAGAAAAGCTGACCCGTCAGCAGCTGACCGGCATCCTGCTCAGCTTCGCCGGCACATTCTTCTTCCTGTAATGAAATGAGGTGTCTTTATGGTTTCCTATTCCAGATTTGAGCACGAGCATATCATGCCCACTTACCGCTATCGAGAAGGCATTTCCAAAGACTACAAAGTCTTCCTCAAGGGTGAGGAGATTCCCGTCTACACCTGCCGCATCTCCAAGCATCCCTTCAACCGAAACTGGCCCGGTGAACAGCGGCCCTCCACCCAGAGCGAGATCGTTTCTTTTGTAAATCTGGTCAGCGACGAGCCTGTGGAACTGACCGTCCGGATCAAACGGGAATATAAAAAGGTCTTCCTCAAGCCCTATTCCAAGAGTGTGGAACTGACGGAGCAGGACAAGACCGTTTCCTTCACGCTGAAGGAATACGGCGGTTATGTCCTCGGTGCAGACGACCTGCACCACTGCCTCTACATCTTCAACAGCAAGCCCATCCAGGCACCGAAAAAGGAAGATGTGACTTACTTCTTCGGCCCCGGTGTCCACATGCCCGGTAAGCTGACGCTCCACAGCAATGAGAGCATCTATCTGGACAAGGATGCACTGGTTTTCGGCTGTGTCTACGCCGAAAACGCAGAAAACATCCACATCTTCGGCAACGGCATTTTTGATGACACCCTGGAAGGCCGTCTGGACAACGGCTGTTACGAGCCCTTTACCAACGGCAACATCAAATTCTACGACTGCAAGCATATCCGCATCGAGGGTGTGGGCTTCCGCAACTCCGCCATCTGGTGCGTCAACTTCTTCCATTGCACCGATGTGGTTGTAGATGATATCAAAGTCTTCGGTCAATGGCGGTACAACACCGACGGTGTGGACATCGTCAACAGCCGTGATGTTACCATCCGAAACTCCTTCATTCATTCCTTTGATGACACCATCTCCATCAAGGGCATCGACCGCTATGTCACCACGGATAATGAGGATATGCTCTTTGAAAACTGCGTCCTGTGGTGCGACTGGGGTCGTGTCTGCGAGATCGGTCTGGAAACCGCCTGCCGCAGATATCGGAACATCACCTTCCGCAACTGCGATATCCTTCGCAGTACCCATGCGGCCTTGGATGTAAACTGCGGTGATGTGGCTGAAATTTCCGACATTCTCTTTGAGAACATGCGTGTGGAATTCAATGCCTTTGATACCCCCATGGTATTCCAGGAGACCGATGAGCAGGAATACGAAGCAGAAAACGAACTGGCACTGCCCTTCCTGCTGAAGGTAGCCAACCCCCGCTGGCGGTCGCCTAAACTGTATGATATTTACCATATCCCGGCAGAATATCCCCCGGAGCTTGATTTGGAGGGTATTCAGGTGGCCATGTGCCATGATATCACCTTCCGGGATATCACCGTTTACTATGATGAAAACATTCCTTTGAAGGACGGAAAGTTTGATATTCCCATCAACATTCAGTCCTACAAAGAAGGCACCGTCTTCTACAACCTTTTCGGCGAAGATTTCAAGGTCATTTATGAGGGAGAGACCCATCCCGTAGAGATTTCTCTCGATCCCCAGTAATCCGGGTCTGCGGAACAGACCTTTGAATATAAAATCAAAGAAAGGAACTGAAAAAATGAAAACCAAGAAACTGTTATCCCTGTTTTTGGCACTGGTGATGGTTCTCGGCATGCTGCCCACCGCAGTACTGGCCGAAGAAGTCACCGAACCCGCTCTGCCCGACCGTGTGCAGGAAGACCTGACCGCTTCCGGTATCGGCATGATCCATGTGGATCAGGTCAACGCAGCCGCCGGTGCTGCCGGTGACAATGTTTCCGTGGTGGCCGATGCAGATGCCGCCTACGGCGAAGCCATGGTCATGGATATCGCCAACGTCAACTTCAACCCCATTCAGGCTGCTGTCAATCCCGGCGGCGGTATCGATGTGGGTATCTACAACCGTGGCCATGTCGCCATGATCCCCTACGAAGAAATCGCTCCCAATGCCAACGACGGCAAGTACCACACCTACAAGCTGAATGACACCAAAATTCAGGTCACCAATGTGGAATGCCTGTATCTGTTCGGCAATGCTTCCATGCAGTACAACTTCCCCGACGGTGCTCTGTGGAACATCAACGGCAAGACCGTTGACCTCTATGTCTCCATGAAGGTGGAAAACACCGATCTGGGTCTGGGCGGCGACAGAAACGGCTGGCCCAAGTACTACATTGACCGCTTCGTCATCGTGGAAGAATGCGCCGGCTACATTGCAGAAGACGCATACACCCCCTTCCCCGCCACCTGCACCGCCAAGGCCGGCAAGCAGGCTACCTGCAGCATGTGCGGCGGCACCTACAAGGTTTATGACGAAGAAAGCGCCACCATCGCCCATGTCTACGGCGACTATACCTACGATGCACAGCTGGATGCCTATGTTGCCAAGTGCGTTTACGGCTGCGGCGATTATAAGCCCATGCCCGGCAACCTGCTGGCTCCTGTGCCTGCATCTGTCCAGACCGAGCTGGTGAAATCCGGTATCGGCATGGCTCATGTGAAGGACTTCAAGGCCGTTGACGAAACCAATTTCTACAGCAACGAGGGCGCCGAGATCCGTGAAGATGCCGACTCCGCCTTCGGTAAGGCCATGGTCATGGATCTGAAGACCTCCAAGCCCTTCAACAAGATCTATGCTGCCATCTACGCAGGCAAGAATCTGGATGTGGGCATCCTCAACAGAGGCAACGTCGCATCCATCCCCTATGAAGAAATCGCAGCCAATGTCAACGACGGCTACCACATCTACAAGCTGGAAGATTTCTACATGAATCTCAACAACACCGGCACCTTCTACTTCTTCGGCAATGCCTATGTCCGCTTCACCAACGATGAACTCTGGAACTACAACCAGAAGACCGTGGACCTCTACATTTCCATGAAGGTGGAAGGCACCGATGTGGGTCTGGCCGGCAACGGCTCCCAGTACCCCGCTTACTTCATCGACCGCATCATTCTGGTTGACAAGTGCGCCAACTACATTGCAGAAGATGCTTACACTTCTGTGCCCGCAACCTGCATCTCCGATGCCTGCAAGCAGGCTTCCTGTCCCCAGTGCGAAGGCACCTACAAGGTCTACGAAGCCGGCACCATGCTGGAGCATAACTACGGCGACTATGCCTACAATGCAGAAACGGGCACCTATGTTGCTTACTGCACCTACAACTGCGGCAGCTTCAAGGAATCCACCGAAGCACCCGAAGCTCCCCTGCCCGAGAAGGTTCAGAATGATCTGGCTGCCTCCGGTGCGGGCATGATCCATGTGAAGGATATCCCTGCTGCAGCAGGCAAGGCCGATGGCAATACCACCGTTGTGGCGGATGCTGATGCTGCCTTCGGTCAGGCTCTGAAGCTGGACATCAGCACCGTGACCTACAACCCCGGTTTGGATGTTCTCGGCCCCACCAAGCCTCTGGAAATCGGTATTATAAACAAGGGTACCATCGGTACCATTGCCTACGAAGATCTGCTGGCCAATGCCGGCGACGGCAAGTATCACACCTACAAGGTGAATGATGCCAAGATCCAGCTGACCAATGTGGAAACCCTGTACTTCTTCGGTTATGCCCACATTCAGATCAACACCCCCTCCAACACTCTGTGGAGCATCAACGGCAAGACCGCTGACATCTATGTCTCCATGAAGATTGAAAACACCGATCTGGGTCTGGGCGGCAGCTCTGCCGGCTATCCCAAGTACTACATTGACCGCATTGTCATTGTGGAAGAGTGTGCAAACTACATCGCAGAAGATGCCTACACCTCTGTGGATGCAACCTGCACCTCCGATGCCTACAAGTATGCCTCCTGCCCCCAGTGCGAAGGCACCTACAAGGTCTACGAAGCCGGCACCATGCTGGAGCATAACTACGGCGACTATCTCTATGACGCAGAAAAGGGCGCCTACGTCGCTTACTGCGCCAACAACTGCGGCAGCTACAAGGAAACCACCGAGACTCCCGCTGCTCCCCTGCCCGAGAAGGTTCAGAACGATCTGGCTGCCTCCGGTGCCGGTCTGGCACATGTGCAGGACTTCAACGCAGCCGTCCTCGCTGCCGGTGCTGATGTTTCCGTCGTGACCGATGCAGATGCTGCTTTCGGTCAGGCTATGATGATGGACATCGCCAACGTCACCTTCAATCCCATTCAGGCTTCCGTCATTCCCGGCGGCGGTATCGATGTGGGCATCTACAACCGCGGCCATGTGGCCAAGATCCCCTACGAAGAGATCGCAGCCAATGCCAACGATGGCAAGTACCACACCTACAAGCTGAATGATACCAAGATCCAGCTGACCAATGTGGAATGGCTGTATCTGTTCGGCAACGCTTCCATGCAGCTCAAGTTCCCCGACAACGCTCTGTGGAGCGTCAACGGCAAGCTGGTTGACCTGTACATCTCCATGAAGGTGGAGGGTACCGATCTGGGTCTGGGCGGCAGCTCTGCCGGCTATCCCAAGTACTACATCGACCGCATCGTCATCGTGGCCGAATGCTTCAACTACATCGCAGAAGATGCTTACACTTCCGTGCCTGCAACCTGCACCGAGGATGCTTACAAGTATGCTTCCTGCCCCCATTGCGAAGGCACCTACAAGGTTTACGAAGAAGGCACCGCTCTGGGTCACACCGCCGAGCTGACCTTCAACTATGAAACCTCCTACATGGAAGGCACCTGCTCCGTCTGCGGCGAGCCCGCACAGCAGCTGCCCGAAAACCTGCTGACTGTCCTGCCTGCCGAAGTTCTGGCAAACATGGCAGCCGACAGCACCGATATCGCCAAGGTCTATGACTTCCGCGGTATGGACGGTGTCATGGGCAGACTGACCGATCAAACCAATGCCATGCTGGTCACCGACGAAGGCTCCACCTTCGAGCAGGTCGCCCGTATCACCAGAGAAATCGGTGATGGCATCGCCTTCCACTCCAGCCAGATGGGTCGCCTCAGCCTCTCCAATCTGACTGCAGAATACAGCATTCACAAGATGAACGTCCATATGTTCCAGTCCGGTCTGACCTACGGCAAGCTGACTGACGGCACCTCCTTCGTGGACTTCTTCGGTGAGTACATGAAGCACTTCGGTCTGGGTGAAGTTGTCAACGGCACTCTGGCCGGCAAGGAATTTGACTTCTATGTCAATATGAGACTGGAAACTGCCGAAGACGGCAGAGAAGTCATGTACTTTGACCGTTTCATCCTCATCGAAAAGGGTGAAGCCACCACCTACACCGTCACCTTCGTCAACGGCGACGAGGAAATTCCCGTTACCGCTACCCACGGTCAGTTCTCCATCAGCAAGCCTGCCGATCCCACCGCAGAAGGCAAGACCTTCCTCGGCTGGTTCAACGGCGAAGAAAAGTACGACTTCGATAAGGCTCCCTTCACTTCCGATCTGACTCTGACCGCAAAATGGGATATCACTTCCTATACCGTTAACTTTGTGGTTGGCGAAAACACCGTTGATTCCCAGACAGTCAACCATGGCGAATATGCCGCCGATCCCGGCGAACTGCCCATGGAAGGCATGACCTTCGTTGGTTGGTTCAACGGCGAAGAGCCCTTTGATTTCTCCACTCCCATCACTTCCGACCTGACTCTGATCGCCAAGTACGAGGAAGATATTGCCGAGCCCACCATTCTGGAAGGCAAGCTGGCATCGATCGAAGTTTCTCTCGACTCCGAGATTCTGCTCCGCCAGAAGTTCCAGCTGCCCGCAGAACTGATCAACGATGATGATGCATACGCAGTCGTC
>JAZNLL010000004.1:0-3301 GCA_045579045.1 Candidatus Avilachnospira sp. | reverse complement strand
GGTCGGTAATTGCTTTGCCGTAAAAGGATAGAACTCGCTTGCATATTCGATGTTAGTCATCATATGCTCATCATATCCGTCAAGTCTTGCCTCAAAGAAATCACTCATTTTTTCAAGCATACATAACCTCCGTTAAATTCTAATTTATCGTTCAGTTCACTTTATCATATTTTTCTGTTTGCATCAATGCTTGGTGAAATTGCCGGAGTTGAAAAGCGTCAGTCCAAAAGTAAAAAGGGAAGATTTTTATGAGGTTATGAACTCGACTTTGGATGTAAACGATAGCTTGTCAGCCTCCGGCGGCCAATGCTTTTGGCAAGTTCCAAAAGCATTGGATGAAAAGGACTGTGGGGGAGAGCGTTGTTCGGATTTTGTGATCGTTTCTGCGAATGTGGTTGTTCCGTTTCACATCACAAAATAGCCGCTCTCCCCCTGCTCCGGGTTGGAACTAAGGCTTTCTGCTTCGCCTTGCTTGCAGCAAGCCAAGTTCCTGCCCAGCTGCGGTGGTCGCTGTATCCGCCACCGGCGGCGCTCCCTTGCGGCCCCTCCCGGCCTCATGCCGTTTCTCCGGGTGGTGGTTGATAGAATCAAAAACGCACTGCCAAGTATCGTTTGGCAGTGCGTTTTTGAAATTTTACAGTTCGCAGTTGTTGACAGTTCTGGGGAAGGGGATGGAATCGCGGATGTTGCCGATGCCGGTCAGATACATGACGCAGCGCTCGAAGCCCAGACCAAAGCCGGCATGACGGGCAGAGCCGTACTTCCGCAGATCCAGATAGAAGCCGTAGTCCTCAGGTTTCAGACCCAGCTCGTTCATACGGGCGGTCAGCACTTCCAGATCGTCTTCACGCTGGCTGCCGCCGATGATCTCGCCGATACCGGGTACCAGGCAGTCCATGGCAGCAACAGTCTTGCCATCGGGGTTGAGCTTCATATAGAAAGCCTTGATCTCCTTGGGATAGTCGGTGACGAAGACGGGACGCTTGAAGACCACTTCGGTCAGGTAGCGCTCATGCTCGGTCTGCAGGTCGCTGCCCCAATGGACGGGATACTCAAACTCAGCGTTGTGCTCTTCCAGAATCTTGATAGCATCGGTGTAGGTGATGTGACCGAACTCGGAATTGACCACATGGTTCAGTCGTTCCAGCAGACCCTTGTCGATGAACTGGTTGAAGAACTCCATTTCTTCGGGAGCGTGCTCCAGCACATAGGAGATGACATACTTGATCATGGCCTCAGCCAGTTCCATATCGTCCTCCAGATCGGCGAATGCGATCTCCGGCTCGATCATCCAGAACTCGGCGGCATGGCGGGTGGTGTTGGAGTTTTCGGCACGGAAGGTGGGGCCGAAGGTATAGATGTTACGGAAAGCCATGGCGAAGGTCTCGCCGTTGAGCTGACCGGAAACGGTCAGATTGGTGGGCTTATTGAAAAAGTCCTTGGAGAAATCCACCTTGCCGTCTTCCGTCATGGGGATGTTGCTGAGATCCATGGTAGTGACCTGGAACATTTCGCCTGCGCCCTCGCAGTCAGAACCGGTGATCAGGGGAGTATGGACATAGACGAAGTCCTGATCCTGGAAGAACTTGTGGATGGCATAGGCAGCCAGAGAGCGGACACGGAACACAGCCTGGAAGGTGTTGGTTCTGGGACGCAGATGGGTGATGGTCCGCAGGAACTCCATGGAGTGTGCCTTGGGCTGCAGGGGATAGTCGGGAGTGGATGCGCCTTCCACGGTGATGGCGGTGGCCTTCAGCTCAAAGGGCTGCTTGGCACCGGGGGTCTCCACCAGAACGCCCTTGACGATGAGGGCGGCGCCCACATTGAACTTGGTGACAGCCTGGAAGTTCTCCAGAGTGTCTTCGTAAACCACCTGTAAAGGCTTAAAATAGGTGCCGTCAGACAGGACGATGAAGCCATAGGTCTTCTGGGGACGGCGGTTTCTGATCCAACCGCCGACGGTGATTTCCTTACCGGCATATTCTGCCGTGTTCTTAAACAATTCTCTAACAGAGATCAGATGTTCCATGATGTTTCTCCTTCTTTTGTATCACAGCAGCAGGACGCCTGCGTCCTCGCATTGTTTTCGGGTTTCTTCGTCCCACAGGCTGCACTGGACTTCGCCTACATGGCAGGTGCCGATGAGCAGCATACACAGACGGCTCTGACCGATACCGCCGCCCATGGTCAGGGGCAGTTCGTTATTCAGCAGCATTTTGTGGAAGGGGAGGCTTCTGCGGTCATCGCAGCCGGCTTCCGTCAGCTGACGGTCAAGGCTCTCAGGACTGACACGGATGCCCATGGAGGAAATTTCAAAGCTGCAGCCCAGGACATCGTTCCAGAACAGAATATCGCCGTTGAGATCCCAGTCGTCATAGTCCGGGGCGCGTCCGTCATGGGGCTTGCCGCTGCGGAGCTTCCGTCCGATCTGCATGAGGAATACGGTCTTGCATTCCCGGCAGATGGCGTGCTCTCGCTCCTTGGGGGTCAGATCGGGGTAGCGGTCCTCCAACTCCTGAGAGGTGATGAAGGTCACATCCCGGCTCAGCTTTACCTTGAGACTGGGGAATGCCACATTGAGGGCGTCGGCAGTTTCGCAGATGGCGTTCACGATGTTGCGGACGGTCCGCTTCAGATAGGCTTCGTTGCGGTCTTCTTCGGAGATGACCTTTTCCCAGTCCCACTGGTCCACATAGACGGAATGGAGGTTATCCACTTCCTCGTCCCGGCGGATGGCGTTCATATCGGTGAACAGACCCTTATCCAGATGTAAAGCGTACCGCTTCAGAGCCAGCCGCTTCCACTTGGCCAGAGAGTGGACCACATGGGCGTTGACGCCCACATCGGGAATGTCAAAGGAAACAGGACGCTCCACACCGCTGAGGTTGTCATTGAGGCCGGAATTCTCGTCCACATACAAAGGGGCGGAAACACGCCGCAGATTGAGTGCATTGCTCAAATTCACCTGGAAATTGCTCTTGATGAATTCAATGGCTCTTTGCAGTTCATAGACGGTCAGAGGGGCTTTGTAACCCTCCGGGATGAAAACCTTGCTCATACAGACACCTCGGTTCAAAATATCATACAGCATATAATACTATATTTTGTACAAAATGGCAAGATGTATGTTTGGGAAAAACAGCGAATGCCGGGATAAAAAATCCCGACATTCGACAGGTTTATCTTCTTTTCTTGCCTCTGGGGATGGGGGCTTTGCCCTTGGAGGGCTTTTTGGGTTCCGGTTTGCGGACTTTATCACCGGGAGCAGGCTTGATGAGACACCGCTTGTCGTAGCCGATGA
>JAZNLL010000003.1:0-4617 GCA_045579045.1 Candidatus Avilachnospira sp. | reverse complement strand
CGGCAAGGGCACTGTCGGCTACGGCCTGGGCAAGGCAGCGGAAGTTTCCGAAGCCATCCTGAAGGGCATTGCCGATGCCAAGAAGAACATGGTCAAGATCACTCTGGAAGGCACCACCATTCCTCACGAAGTTACCGGCATTTTCGGCGCCGGCACCGTTCTGATGAAGCCCGCTCCCGAAGGTACCGGCATCATCGCCAGCGGCGCTGTCCGTGCTGTGATGGAAGCTGTTGGTGTTTCCAACATTCGTTCCAAGTCTCTGCGCTCCAACAACCCTCAGAACGTCGTCAAGGCTACTATGCAGGGTCTGATGTCTCTCCGCGGTGCTGAAGAAGTCGCCCGTATCAGAGGCAAGAGCGTCGAAGAAATCGTCGGTTAAGGAGGGCTACGACATGGCAAACTTGAAGATTAAGCTGGTCAAGAGCCTCAACGGCCGTCTGGAAAAGCACATTGCCACTGCCAATTCTCTGGGCCTGCGCAAGATCGGTCAGGAAGTTACTCAGCCTGACAACACCCAGACTCGCGGCAAGATCGCTAAGATCGGTTACCTGCTGCCGGTCACTGAGGAAGCATAAGGAGGGCAATCATTATGAATCTCAACGAACTGTCTCCCGTCATGGGTTCCACCCATGAGGGCAAGCGCAAGGGCCGTGGCGCCGGCACCGGCAACGGCAAGACTGCCGGCCGTGGCCACAAGGGTCAGAAGGCCCGTAGCGGCGGCAAGGTCCGCACCGGCTTCGAAGGCGGTCAGATGCCTCTGGCACGCCGTATCCCCAAGCGCGGTTTCAACAACATTTTCGCAAAGCCTCTGACCGCTGTGAACGTTGCAGTGCTCAACCGCTTTGAAGACGGCTCCGTCGTGGACGCTCAGGCTCTGCTGGCCGAAGGCATCATCCATGACTGCCCCTACGGCCTGAAGGTCCTGGGCAACGGTACCGTCACCGCTAAGGTCACGGTGAAGGCTGCTGCTTTCTCCGAATCTGCCAAGGCAAAGATCGAACAGGCAGGTGGAAAGGCTGAGGTGGTGTAAAAATGTTCGCGACTATTCGAAACGCTTGGAAAATCACCGAGCTTAGAAAGAAGCTTATTTTTACCCTCTTCATTCTTCTGATCTTCCGTCTGGGCTCCGCCATCCCTGTTCCCTATGTGGATGTTAAGGCACTGGCTAACTATTTCAATAGTGAGCTGTCCGGTACGATCCTGGGTCTGTACAATGCAATGTCTGGTTCCGCCTTTTCTCAGGCAACCCTCTTTGCACTGGGTATCCAGCCGTACATTAACTCTTCCATTATTATTCAGCTGCTGACCATCGCCATCCCCTATCTGGAGAGACTCTCCAAGGAAGGCGGCGAGGAAGGCAAGCAGAAGATCCAGCGGATCTCCCGTTACACCACTCTGGCTCTGGCACTGCTCATGGGCTGGGCCTACTTCATGATGCTCCGCAACAACGGCGGCAGCATGCTGACCGAGACCGGCTTCCTGGCCGCTATCGTCATCATCCTGTCCTTCACCGGCGGTGCTTGCCTGGTCATGTGGCTGGGTGAGCAGATCGACAAGGACGGCATCGGCAACGGTATCTCCATGATCCTGTTTGCCGGCATCATCTCCCGCATCCCCATGCAGGCCGGTTCCCTGGTCAACCTCTTCGCTTCCGCAAGATGGTATCTGGGCATCCTGCTGGTGGTCGGTGTTGCCATCCTGGTTCTGGTCATCGTGTTCATCACCAATTCCGAGCGTAGAATTCCCGTCCAGTACGCCAAGCGCGTTGTCGGCCGTAAGATGTACGGTGGCCAGAGCAGCCACCTGCCCATCAAGGTCAACATGTCCGGCGTTCTGCCCGTCATCTTCGCTCAGTCCATCGCTTCTCTGCCCGCTACTGTCATGGCCTTCACCGGCACCCCCGAGGGTGGTTTCTGGGGCTTCATGAACAAGTGGTTCTTCTCCAGCGAGAGCGTGGTTTATATCGTGGTGTACTTCCTGCTGATCATTGCATTCAGCTACTTCTACTCTTCCATCCAGTTCAACCCCATCGAGATCGCCAACAACATGAAGAAGAACGGTGGCTTCATCCCCGGCTTCCGCCCCGGCAAGCCCACTTCTGACTTCATCGCCAAGGTCATCAACAAGATCACCCTGTTCGGCGCTATCTACCTGGCCTTCGTTGCTCTGGTGCCCGTCATCATCGGCGCTGTCATCAAGGACAACACTCTGGCCATCGGCGGTACCTCCGTCATCATCGTGGTCGGCGTTGCTCTGGAAGTTGTCAAGAGTCTGGAAGCTCAGATGCTCATGCGTCACTACAAGGGCTTCCTGGAATAAGAGGTCACCCGCATGAAATTGATTCTGTTGGGTGCGCCCGGCGCCGGTAAAGGAACGCAGGCGGAGCTCCTCAGCAAAAAGCTGGAGATCCCCACCATTTCCACCGGCAACATGCTCCGCGAGGCCATGGCAAATGGCACTGAGCTGGGGCTGAGAGTCAAAGAATTCATGGACAACGGTCAGCTCGTTCCCGACGATGTCGTCATCGGCATCGTCGAGGAACGGGTCGCCCGGGATGACTGCCGAAACGGCTTCATTCTGGACGGCATGCCCCGCACCATTCCCCAGGCAGAAGCACTGGAGGCACGAGGCGTTCACTTTGATGCCGTAGTGTCCATCGAGATCGACGATGCTGTGATTGAAGGCCGAATGACCGGCCGCCGCGTCTGCGGCAGCTGCGGTGCCAGCTATCACATTGTCGCCAACCCGCCCAAGGCAGATGGTATCTGCGATGCCTGCGGCAGGGAACTGGTCATCCGAAAGGATGATGCACCCGAGACTGTTCGGGACCGTCTGAAGGTATTTCATGCCCAGACGGAACCCCTCAAGGACTTCTATGCCAAGCTCGGCTGCCTGAAACTTGTGGAAGGCAACCAGCCCATCGAAGCCGCGTTCAGAGAAATTCTGAGAGTTCTGGGGTGCGAAGAATGATACCAATCAAAAATGAGCGAGAACTTGCGGTTATGCGTCAGGCCTGTAAGATTACCGCGGCAGCGCGTGCTCTGGCAGGCGAAATGGTAAGGCCCGGCGTCACAACCAAAGAGATCGATACGGCAGTCCACGATTTTATCGTGGCACAGGGTGCAAAACCGTCTTTCCTCAATTATAACGGCTATCCTGCCAGTGCTTGTGTCAGTGTCAACGATGTGGTGATCCACGGCATTCCCGGCGGCTATACGCTGCAGGAGGGTGACATTGTCAGCATTGATGTAGGTGCGTTCTGGAAGGGTTTTCATGGTGATTGTGCTGCCACCTATGCCTGCGGAAGGATCTCTCCAACGGCAGAAAAGCTCATTTCGGTCACGAAGCAGAGCTTTTTCGAGGGCCTGAAAATGGCACGGAAGGGATATCGGGTCTCCGATATCTCCCACAGGGTTCAGACCTATGTGGAGGAAAACGGTTTCAGTGTAGTCCGCACATACGTGGGTCACGGCGTTGGCGAGAAGCTGCATGAAGAGCCGGAGGTGCCTAATTTTGGTTCTCCCGGTAGAGGGCCGAGACTGGTCAAAGGTATGACCCTTGCCATAGAACCCATGGTCAACGTGGGTCACTATGATGTCCGTGTGTTGAAAGACAAATGGACAGTGGTCACCACCGACGGATCACTCTCTGCTCACTATGAAAATACTGTGCTCATTACCGATGGCGAGCCGGAAATACTCACCGTCACTGAGGGGCTTTAGTATGGATATTTCCAAATCGGATATTGTCATTTCTCTGGCCGGCCGTGATGAAGGAAAGTTGTTCTACGTGATTGACACAGAAGAGAACTTCGTTCTGATCGCCGACGGCAAGGGAAGAAAGCTGGAAAATCCCAAACGAAAGAAGCTGAAACATGTCCGCAGAGTCTCTCGGACTGAAACAAGAGTCGCTGTGAAAATACAAAACGGCGACAAGGTACTCAACAGCGAATTACGAAGGGATTTGGCCGCATTTGGTCAACAATTCAACAGTCAAAACCAAGGGGGAGAATAAACTTTGGCAAAAGACGACGTAATCGAGCTTGAGGGCATCGTAGTCGATGCACTGCCGAATGCCATGTTTTCCGTTGACATCGGCAACGGACACACCATTCTGGCACACATTTCCGGCAAGCTCCGGATGAACTTTATCAAGATCCTGCCCGGCGATAAGGTCACGGTTCAGATGAGCCCTTATGACCTGACCCGCGGTCGGATCACATGGAGAAGTAAATGAGAGACATCGTTCTCAAATGGAGGTTAACAGTATGAAGGTAAGACCGTCCGTGAAGCCCATGTGCGAAAAGTGCAAGATCATCAAGCGCAAGGGTAGAGTCATGGTTATTTGTGAAAACCCCAAGCACAAGCAGAGACAAGGCTAATAGGAGGTGCGCTGATTTAAATGGCACGTATTGCTGGTATTGACCTGCCCCGTGAGAAGAGAATCGAAATCGGTTTGACTTATATCTACGGTATCGGCAGAAAGAGCGCGAAGGACATCCTGGAAATGGCAAACATTGATCCCGACATCCGCGTCAAGGATCTGACCGACGACCAGGAGGCCGCACTGCGCGAAGTTATTGATAAGAACTACACCATTGAAGGTGACCTGAGAAGA
>JAZNLL010000002.1:0-3439 GCA_045579045.1 Candidatus Avilachnospira sp. | reverse complement strand
TTCTTCAGCAGCGGGCAGCGCATCTCATCGCCAACCGGCTGGAGGCTAATAATAGGCATACGGGAGTTGTCTCCAATATGAGTCTGGCAGTACTGTGCAAAGAACTGCGTGGGTGTCAACTTGAGCTCCTTGGCCATCTTGTAGATGTCCATGGGGCTCAGCAAGATATCCTCACGGTTTAAACAGCACATACCGCAGCGCGTGCAATGGAACTTAAAGGTATCGTCCAGACCAATGGTCATAGAATCGATATTAGCAGCTAACTCTTCGAGATTCATATATAATCCTCCAAATTGGTTTGGGGCATCGGCACTTCACCGGTGCCCCAATCTATAGCAATCAATTATTTTCGTTTGCCATACGGGTCAGTATGGCAATAAGCTTATCCTGATTTCTTCGGAACTGCTCCAGGAACGGCTGATCCAGGTCATTCTCAGAATTCTTGAGCCTGTGGAAGTGCAGCATTGCCTGCGTCTGGTTTCTCTCCGGGACCTTGCGCAGCAGATCTGCAATGCGCTTTGCTCCCCAGAAATCCATCTGCAGGAATCTGCGATCCTCTTGCGGGAAGTATTTCTTCATCCAGGACTTAGTTGTCACTACCGGTCCGGTAAAGTGGTGGGGGTACTCACGGCTCAAAAGGAAACTGTGATTCCCATCCGCATCCGGGTTCACGACGAAGGGATAGAGTTTGCAGGCTCTGGGCTTCTCATCATGCGTAGTGCAGCGATTATCCTTGAGGAAGATGCAAGCATTCTCTTCGCCGACCGTCTTGAGCATGTACACGAAGTAGCCGCATTCATCCAGCAGGACAGGCTCTGCGTACATGGCCAGGAAATCATCCGTGCATAGGATCGGTTCACCTTTATCCCGGAGATGCTTGGCCATACGGAACATGTCCAAGGAATCTACCGGGACACCTTCCTTGACGCGGAGGCAGCACTTACCGCAGCCCTGGCAGCGAAATCTGACTCTGGCTGAAGGTGTGATGCCTACGGTTTTGCCCCAACCTTCCATCATTGCGGATCCTCCTGTACCACAGAAGTATCAAATGACACTTCTATAAAGCCCATGGTGTCACAAATATGGAAGCTTGAGCTGTTGCCCTCAACTATCTCCACCACATCCGACAGTGATAGGGATCTGGCTCGGAAGTCTCTGGGATGATCCATATTGAAGATAAAGAATACATCCTCCAGGTTATCCGCTTCCACGGTACCTTCGTAGACCTTGTGATACAGCTCTGCAGGGACTCTGCCTCCATACTGATTCTTCATATCAGCGTGCGGGCGGAAGGCCACATGATGCTCATCCAGACTCAAATCGATCTGGTAGATCCGGATTTTCATGAGCAGGTACCTCCGTTCGCCTCCAGCTGCTCTAAGGTCAGCGTTTGGATGGAATAGGGGTAGGTGCAGTTTTCATCCTCCGGAAACCGGTTTTGACCATCAGGAATGATGACACGCAGCACGGTACGGCCGCACTCTTCAAATGCGTCCAGACGGACATCGCAATCCAGGAAGATCCCGGACACCATGTCGCCAGGCTTGAAGCGTTCGCCGTTCTTGACTCGCATACCCAAGGTGTTCAAGATGTAACTGATATCCTTGGGGTTGGTATGCAGGACCATTTGGAAGTCCGGATGACCATACTTCTCCATGCCGTGGGTATGGGCGTTGCAGGCGTGCTCAATGAAGGGGTTCTCCACTTTGCCACATTCCGCACATTCCATACCATTACCCACGAGATGAATCATCCAGTCGATAGGACCGGTCATAATGTTGCGATCCTCCGGGAAATCTCCGATGATCCACAATGCATCTTCTCTGACCATCTCTTCCACCCAGTCGGAATCCAGTGCCTTTTTCAAAAGAGCCTGGCACAGATCCATCGCCAGGGATTTACTGGTATTGGAATCGGTGGGAATGGATTGGGTATACATCTCCTTGCCGCCATCGACAGCTTCGATCAAGGTTGCTATCTCAGAGATGGTGAATTTTCCATCGTCTGTAAAAGCACACCAATAATCAAAGTCTTCTCGCTTGGTCTTACAACTGACTTCACGGCCTAAGATCTCAGAGATCAGTCCGCTCAGGTGGTGACCGATGCAGCCCCAGCCCATTTTGAAAGCAGTGTATTTCTTTGGTTTATTCATTGCAATCCCTTTCTGCCGTTACATACGGCGCGTAATACGTAGTCTCATCACTGTCATGACAGTATGCCGCAATACAGATCCGGTGTTTCTCCGGTCTGTCCGGGTTATACTCTGCGAAACAGATCGGTTCCGATGAAGGAATCTCTCCGTTGTCCCAGTAGATATTCACCGATGCATACGGACCGTTTGGATAACCGACAGCTCTCAGATAAGTCCCGTCAGGCAAAGGAATTGCAAGGCAAGGCTGATCCGTTGGTTCCGGTTTCCTGATCTCATAGGGCTCAGATAAAGAAAAACGCTTCCTCTTCTCCCGTTGGGGCTGAAGGAAGCGCATTTTATTCTTTATGAGCTCCAGCTGCAGTGCAGTGAAAATCTGTTCTACCTGGTCCCGGTCATACTCATAGAAACCGGTCTTACAGAGATTTCCCAGCAGGCGCATCATGGCAATGATCTTGTTCACCCGTGCTTCAGCAAGTCGTTGGAAACGCTCGCTCTTTGTTTCACCTGGCTTCATACTCGCACCTCCTGAGGAGCTGCAGCAATTGGCTTTAAAACATAGTGGGTGTTCTTGGTCTCGATGTACACGGTTCCAGAAGGTGTCGTGACAAAGTGCTGCACGGCAGAGGTTCGACGGGTGCCGCCGCTCTCCTTAATGAATGCTGCGCAGCCTTTTTGCAGGGGGTACTCCAGGGTGCCGTAGATCTCGACACGCTTTTTCTTGCTAATCATAGTTTTTCTCCTTTCGGTGTTTGGTTATCTACCAGACTGATTTTCGTCCACCGTCCACAATGCGGGCAGAAGTTCTCATCGAAATTCGGATCCCGTTCACGGTATCTCGCCTCGGTAAGAAAGCCTGCCTTCTTGCAGCATTCCGGCATAACTGAAACCAGTTTGACAGTTCGTAATACTTCCGGGCGGAAGCGCTTGTTGAAGGGAATGAAGTCTACCCATAACTGGTTATCAAAGATCCTGGCAGCATGCAGCTCCAGAACTTGCTGTTCCAGTTCTGACTTGGTCGCCTTCGTGTAATTGTGCTCCTTCATGTGGGTGTGAAGTTGCTCATACAACTCCTGCTCACCAGTCTGCACAATCAGTTCCTTCACCTTCGCAATCCACTCGCTGACTTCGATATCGCCCAGATTACACTGCATTCCAACTCGGTATCCCATGACTCTATCTCGGCCTTTTCCGGAGATCGTATAAGCTCGTCCGGTACCGAAATGGACACGCAGATCCGCAAAGGTCAGTTCACTCATCCGCATCCTCCTTTACCTCGGCATTGACGCC
>JAZNLL010000001.1:0-52422 GCA_045579045.1 Candidatus Avilachnospira sp. | reverse complement strand
CACCCCCACCCGCTTCTCCTCCATCTGCCCCACCCCCATCGTTTTAGGGGGATAAGAAAAAGCCCAGCTCCTCTCGCGGCTCTACTTTTTTCTCAGTCGACGATCTCCACGGAGACCTTCTTGCCTTCGCGCTGAGCGACGGACTTGATAATGGTGCGGATCTCCTTGGCAATACGGCCCTGACGGCCGATAACCTTACCCATATCCTCGGGAGCCACACGGAGCTCCAGAGTGGTGGTCTCGCCTTCAATTTCCGTGACAGTCACGGCATCGGGATTGTCGACCAGATTCTTTGCCATATACAGCAAAAGTTCCTTCATGGTCTTTCTCCTTATTCAGGAATTACAGGACATTAGCCTTCTTCAGCAGAGCCTTGACAGTGTCGGTGGGCTGAGCGCCGTTCTTGATCCAAGCCTGAGCCTTCTCGGCGTCCACAGTGACAGTAGCGGGGTTGGTCAGGGGATCGTAGGTGCCGATCTCTTCGATGCAGCGGCCATCACGGGGGCTGCGGGAGTCAGCGACAACGATTCTGTAGAAAGGAGCCTTCTTGGCGCCCATTCTTCTCAGTCTGATCTTAACCATAGTAATTTACCTCCAAAAAATATTAAACATTTTGATTTTTATATCTCGTCGTGTTATCCACGAAGTGATCCGTTAAAAACCGGGAATTCCGGGGAAGCCGCCGCCCATGCTGCGCTGCAGCTTCTTCATTTTCTTGGCTGCACCGGGGCCGGAGAACTGCTTGATCATGTTGTTCATGGCCTCAAAGGATTTCAGCAGCTTGTTGATCTCCTCCACCTTGACACCAGCACCGGCGGCAATGCGCTTCTTGCGGCTGTTTCCAAGGCAGCCCGGATTTTCCCTTTCATAGGGGGTCATGGAGAGGATGATGGCCTCGGTTCTTGCCATGGCCTTTTCATCGATCTTCACATTCTTCAGATTGCCCATGCCGGGCATCATGCCCAGGATATCTTCCATACTGCCCATATTTTTGATCTGGGACATCTGGTCGTAATAATCCTGCAAGGTGAATTTATTTTTCCGGAGCTTCTGCTCCAGTTCCTCGGCCTTTTTCAGATCCAATGCCTGCTCGGCTTTTTCAATGAGGGTCAGCACATCGCCCATGCCCAGAATTCTGGAAGCCATCCGCTCGGGATGGAAGGGCTCGATCTGATCCAGCTTTTCGCCGATACCGGCGAACTTGATAGGCTTGCCGGTGACTGCCTTGACGGACAGTGCCGCACCGCCCCTTGCATCGCCATCCAGCTTGGAGAGCATAACGCCGTCGATATCCAGCCATTCATTGAAGCTCTGGGCGGCATTGACTGCGTCCTGACCGGTCATGGCATCCACCACCAGCAGGATCTCATGGGGTTTGACCTCAGCCTTGATGGCCTTCAGTTCTTCCATGAGCTGCTCATCCACATGGAGGCGGCCTGCCGTATCCAGGAAGACCATATCGTTGCCGTGGCGGACAGCATGAGTCATGGCAGCCTTTGCGATTTCCACGGGATTGGTCTGACCCATCTCAAAGACGGGAATATCCAGCTTTTCGCCTACCACCTGCAGCTGCTTGATGGCAGCGGGGCGGTAGATATCGCAGGCGACCAGCAGAGGTCTGCGACCCTGCTTCTTGAAAAGACCTGCCAGCTTTGCGCCGTTGGTGGTCTTACCTGCGCCCTGCAAGCCTACCAGCATAACCACTGTAGGCGGCTGAGGCAAGCTGCAGCTTCTGGTTTTCGCTGCCCATGAGGGCAGTCAGCTCTTCATTGACGATCTTGACGATCATCTGCGCCGCGGACAGGCTTTCCATCACATCGGTGCCCACGGCCCGCTCAGAGACCTTGCTGACAAAGTCCTTGACGACCTTGTAGCTGACATCGGCTTCCAGCAGCGCCAGTCGGATCTCCCGCATGGCAGCCTTGACATCCGCTTCCGTCAGTCGGCCTTTGCCTTTGAGCTTTTTGAACGCGGCAGAGATTTTCTCTGTCAATCCTTCAAATGCCATTGATTACTCCTTCATCTCAGCGGCGGCCTTCAGAATGACCTTTGCCAGTTCCTCTGCGCCGGGCACCTGCAAAAGCTGCTCCGCCGCATCGGTGATGGTCTGGGCAGCCTCCTGCACAGCCTTGGCTCTGGCAATGCAGCCGGTTTTTTCTTCCATGGCTGCCAGCGCCGCCTCTGCCCTTGCCAGAGAGTCGTGGACACCCTGCCGGGAAATACCGGCTTCCTCCGCGATCTCGCCCAAGGACAAGTCCTGGTTATAATATAAGTCAAAGCAGGTTCGCTGCTTTTCGGTGAGCAATTCGCCGTAATAGTCAAGCAGCAGGGTCATTTCCAATGCGTTATGCTTTATGATGACCACCGCCCTTTCAAGGTTTTCAGCTTGACAGCTTGATTATTATAGCAAAAGAATCCGGTTTGTCAAGTGAAAAAACTTGACATTCTTGTTTTTTCTTTTTAAAATAAGGTAAATTCATAAGCTGCGGAGAAGCGAACACCGATTGCTCCACAGCGGTTCTTTTGTTCGTATTTTTCCTTATCTTCCTTGCCTTGCGTCAGCAAGGCTGCGTCATCTGCGCAAAAATCCAAAGCAAATTTACCTGCTGTGGAGTGCTTCGCAGTTTTCACATGGCAATTTTTCGTCAAGTCAAGGAAAAACACGCAGGGAATACCCTTTGGTATTTTCAAGGGTTTTTCCGCCGGATTGGCGGAAAAGAGCCTGTGAAAACCAACCGTGGTTCGCCTCCCCGCAGCTTAATCGACAGTTCATTCGTAGCCATCCTGTCGTTAAACAAAACTCGGGACGGAGATGGGGCTGCTGCACCCATCTTTTTTTGTTCCCCACGAAAGGGAAATCAACATGAAAAACATCCGTAAACTCACCGCCTGTGCCATTGTGGCTGCCCTCTATGCCGCTATCACCATCCTCACTGCCCCCCTGTCCTTCGGCCTGGTGCAGTTCCGTCTGTCGGAGGCCTTGATCGTCCTGTGCTGTCTGGAACCGACCCTGGGCATTGGAGTCACCCTTGGCTGTTTCCTTGCCAACCTCTTTTCCACCGTCACAGCACTGGATATGATCATCGGCACTGCCGCCACGGCCCTGGCCTGTCTTTGGACAGCAAAATGCAAAAATCCATGGCTCATGCCTCTGCCCAACATTCTCTGCAATGCCGTCATCGTCGGCGGTATGCTGGCATTCGTCCTGTTCCCCGGCAATCTGGCCGTGGGCTTTGCCACCGCCGCTTTGCAGGTGGGCTTCGGAGAAGCAGTCGTCATGTATATTCTGGGCGTTCCCCTGTATTTCTTCACCCAGAAAACAGGTTTTCTCAAGAAAGCCCTGTCTTGACATCAGACAGCGGAAAAAGTAAAATAACCATAACCTTATAATAAAGGAGTCGATACTTATGAAACCCGAAACCAAGTGCCTGCAGTCCGGCTACCGCCCCGAAAACGGTCAGCCCCGTACCATGCCCATCTATCAGAGCACTACCTATAAATATGACAGCGCCCTGGAACTAGGCAAGCTGTTCGATCTGGAAGCCGCCGGTCACATGTATACCCGTATTTCCAACCCCACCGTGGCCTTTGTGGAAGACAAGATCGCCGATCTGGAAGGCGGCGTCGGTGCCATGCTGACCTCCTCCGGTCAGGCAGCCAGCTTCATGGCCATTTTCAACATCTGCTGCCAGGGCCAGAATTTCATTTCTCTGAACAACATCTACGGCGGCACCATCAACCTGTTCTCCGTTACCATGGCAAGAATGGGCATTGAAGTCCGCTATGCCAGAGACGATATGTCCGATGAAGAATTTGAAGCCCTCTTCGATCAGAACACCCGTCTGGTCTTTGGCGAGACCGTGGCCAACCCCGCTCTGACGGTGCTGGACATTGAACGCTATGCCAAGCTGGCCCACAAGCACAATGTACCCCTCATCGTGGACAACACCTTTGCCACTCCCCTGCTGTGCCGTCCCTTTGAATACGGTGCCGATATCGTCACCCACTCCACCACCAAGTATATGGACGGCCATGCCAATGTGGTGGGCGGCGTCATCGTGGACAGCGGCAACTTCGACTGGGCTGCCGCCGGCAAGTATCCCGAGCTGACGGAAGTGGACGAAAGCTACCACGGCGTCATCTACACCGAAAACTTCGGCAAGGCCGCTTACATCACCAAGGCCCGTGTCCAGCTGATGCGTGACTTCGGCTGCACCCCCCAGCCCATCGCAGCCTACCTGCTGAATTTGGGTCTGGAATCTCTGGCCTGCCGCATGAAGCAGCACAGCGAAAATGCACTGACCGTTGCCAAATTCCTGGAAGGTCATGAGAAGGTCGCTTGGGTCAACTACCCCCTGCTGGAGAGCAACAAGTATTACGACCTTGCCACCAAGTATCTGCCCAATGGCGCACCCGGTGTGGTCTCCTTCGGTGTCAAGGGCGGCAGAGAAGCTGCCATGGAGCTGATGGACAGCCTGCAGCTGGCCCAGATCGTGGTCCATGTGGCCGATGCCAGAACCTGCGTCCTCCATCCTGCCTCCACCACCCACCGCCAGCTGACCGACGAGCAGCTCATCGCCGGCGGCATCGTGCCGGAGATGGTTCGTTTCTCCGTTGGCATTGAGAATGTGGAGGATATCATCGCCGACCTGACTCAGGCACTGAACAAAATCTGATAACAGGAGGGCATTGCCATGCCCATTAAAATTCCCAACGGCTTACCTGCCCAGCAAATTCTGGAAAGCGAAAATATTTTCGTCATGCACGAAGCCCGGGCAGAGACCCAGGACATCCGTCCTCTGCGGATCGCCCTTTTGAACCTGATGCCCACCAAGATCGTCACAGAGACCCAGCTTTCCCGTCTTCTGGGCAACACCCCTTTGCAGGTGGAGCTGGAACTGGTGCAGGTCAGCTCTCACAAGTCCAAGAACACCTCTGAGGAGCATATGCTGGCCTTCTACAAGACCTTTGACGAGATCGCCGACCAGTATTATGACGGCATGATTATCACCGGCGCACCGGTGGAGCAGATGCCGTTTGAGAAAGTCAACTACTGGGACGAGCTCTGCCGCATCATGGAGTGGACCAAGACCCATGTCCACAGCACCTTCCATATCTGCTGGGGCGCACAGGCCGGTCTGTACTACCATTTCGGCATCGACAAATATCCGCTGGACAAAAAAATGTTCGGTGTGTTCCCTCATAAGGTCACCTATAAGAACCCCATCCTCATGCGCGGCTTTGATGATGTGTTCTATGTACCCCACTCCCGTCATACCACCATCCGCAAGGAAGATGTGCTGGCCGTGCCGGAGATCAAAATTCTGGCAGAATCCGAGGAAGCCGGTCTCTATGCCATGCAGACAGAGGGCGGCAGGCAGGTGTTCATCACCGGTCATTCCGAGTATGACCCCGAGACCCTCAAACTGGAGTATCTCCGGGACAAGAATGCCGGTCTGCCCATCGAAGTGCCGAAAAACTACTTCCCCAACGATGACGATACCCAGGAGCCTCTGGTTCGCTGGAGAAGCCATGCCAACCTGCTTTATACCAACTGGCTGAACTACTTTGTCTACCAGTCCACGCCCTATGAAGTGGACAGTATCGGCCATGAAGGCTGATTTCATCCGACCCGGTGTCACAGCGATCATCGGTTCCGGCGGCAAGACCAGCCTCATTGCAAGGCTGTGTCGGGAATTGCCGGGAACGGTCATCGTCTGTACTTCCACCCATATTTACCCTGCGGAGGGTCTGCCCCTGATCACCGAACCCATCACAACGCTGCCCGCAAGATGCGTCTGTATGGGTACGCCGGCGGAAAATGGCAAGCTGACCGCTCCGCAGCAATCCTTTGAAGAACTGTCCGCCCTTGCCGATTTTGTTCTGGTGGAGGCTGACGGTTCCAAAGGTCTGCCCATGAAAGCCCATCTGGCCCATGAGCCGGTGATTCCTGCCTGCGCAAGGCTGGTCATCGGTGTCGTGGGTCTTTCCGGTTTGGGTCAGACCGTCCGGGAAGCTGCCCATCGCCCGGAGGAATTTGCCCGCCTTTGCGGTGCAAAAACCACCGATTTTTTGACAGAAACCATGGTCGCAGCAGTCTTAAACCGGGAAAATTTAGCCGATTTTTACGTTCTGAACCAAGCTGACGATCAAAATATTGCAAAAAAAGGCAAAATTTTGGGCAAATTATTGCAGAAACCATATGTTTTGGCGAGCCTGCACCGAGGAGAATTCCATGACGAATTATTTTGAGCCGCAAATGGAACTGCGGGACATCAATCAAATCAGCGCATTGGGTCTGGCCCACTGCGGCGATGCGGTCTTTGAACTGCTGGTGCGGACATGGCTCTGCACCCACGGCGGTGTGAAAGTCAAAGCCCTCCACAAGGAGACGGTGGCCTATGTGTCTGCCCCGGCGCAGGCCAAGCGGATGGACCGGCTGCTGCCTCTGCTGACGGAGGAAGAGAACGATTTCTACCGCAGAGGCCGCAATGCCCATGTCAACGGCGTGCCGAAAAATGCCACCCGGGAGGAATATTCCAAGGCCACCGGTCTGGAATGCCTCTTCGGCAGTCTGTATCTGCTGGGCCGCCGGGAGCGCATCAACGAACTTTTCACCATGACCATGGAGGATGACCATGCCCTTTGATGCTGTATTTCTCTCCGCCGTGACAAGTGAATTATCGGAAACTCTGGTGGGCAGCCGAATCGACAAGATTCAGATGCCTGCCAGAGATCTGGTTTTATTGCAGTTCCATGGTGCCAAGGGCAACGGACGGCTGCTGCTTTCCGCCTCCTCCGGTTCGCCCCGTCTCCATCTGACTACCGTGCCTTTGGAGAACCCTGCCCAGCCGCCCATGTTCTGTATGCTCCTGAGAAAGCATCTTTCCGGCGGTCGAATCGTCTCTCTGCGGCAGCCGCCTATGGAGCGACTGGTGGATATCACCTTTGACTGCACCGATGAAATGGGCGAAGCTGCCCAAAAGCATCTGATTCTGGAGCTGATGGGACGGAACTCCAACCTCATCCTCCTGGGCAGCGACGGAAGAATTCTGGACTGCCTGCGCCGTGTGGATTTTGAAATGTCGGAGCAGCGGCAGGTGCTGCCCGGTCTGTTTTATCACGAACCCCCTGCCCTTCAAAAGCAGAACCCTACCGAGGTGACTTTGGAGGAGCTGGAAGCCTTGCTTTTGTCCGTGGAGGGCGAAAAGCAGTTTGACAAATGGCTGCTGGACACCTTCGGCGGTCTTTCTCCCCTTGTTTGCCGGGAGCTTTCCCATGACCTGTTCGCTGCTGTGGATGCCCAGATCGGTGAGATGTCTCCCGAGACCCGCTCCGCCGCTGCCAAAGCCCTTTATGAACATTTCCAAAATTTGACAGCTTCGCCCACACCGGTCATGGTCTGCAAGGAAGGCAGACCTTCCGATTTCTCCTTCCGCCCCATCCGGCAATACGGAGATTTTCTGGAGACCCGGATTTTTGACAGTTTTTCCGCCCTGCTGGACGGGTTCTATGCCCAACGGGATCACTCCGACCGCATGCGGCAGAAAACCCAAACACTGACCAAAACCGTTTCCAATCTGGCAAACCGCACCCGGCGAAAGCTGGAAGTCCAGCGGAAGGAACTGACATCCGCCAAGGATCGGGAGCGCTTGCGGCAGTTGGGGGATATCGTCACCGCCAATCTCCATGCCATGACCAGAGGGCAGACCAAGCTGACCGCCGTGGATTTCTATGACATGGATATGAAAGAGGTGGACATTCCCCTGTCCCCTCAGCTTTCCCCCCAGCAGAATGCCGCCAAGTTCTACAAGGACTACACCCGTGCCAAGAATGCGGAAAAAATGCTCACAGAGCAGATCGCCAAGGGCGAAACAGAGCTGACCTATCTTCAGTCCATTCTGGAGGAACTCCAGCGGGCTGAGACAGAAAAGGATGTTTCGGAGATCCGTCTGGAACTGGTGCAGGGCGGCTATGTCCGGGATACAGATCGAAAAAAATCCATGAAGCTGCCCCCCAGCAAGCCCATGGAATTTCTTTCCTCTGACGGCTACCCCATCCGTGTGGGCCGGAACAACCGCCAGAACGATGAACTGACCTTGAAGCAAAGCGCCAAGGGCGACCTGTGGCTCCATGTCCAGAAGCTCCATGGCAGCCATGTGGTCATCACCTGCGGCGGTGTCCGTCCGCCCGATTCCACCGTCACAGAAGCCGCCATGCTGGCAGCTTTCTATTCCCAAGCGAAAGAGAGCCAGAATGTTCCCGTGGATGTGACCCCTGTGAAGCAGGTGAAAAAGCCTGCCGGTGGCAAACCGGGCATGGTCATTTATCACGAATACAACACCGTCTATGTGACCCCGGATGCCGATCTGCCCGGGAAACTGAGGAGGTAAGTTATGGACTGGAAGGGCAAACACTTTTCCTATTTTCAGAATACAGAATGTGAATTCTTCCCCTGCCACAAGGGTGCCAATGCCGAAAACTTCAACTGTCTGTTCTGCTACTGCCCCCTCTACGCCTTGGGCGACAAGTGCGGCGGCAACTTCACCTATACCCCCGAGGGTTATAAGGACTGCTCTGACTGCCTTGTCCCCCATAAACGGGAAAATTACGGCAAAATCAATGAGCGATATGCAGATATTGCCGAATTGGTGAAAAACGCATAAGAAAACCCACGGAAGCAAACCCTATCCGTGAGGTGATACCATGAATAAAAAGCAGGACAATCCGGCAGTTCACGACTTGCGTGACCATCCGGTGCCTCCGGTGAAGGGTGCTGTCTCCAACGGTGATGTGATCCTCCGTCCCGAGAGCCGCACCATGGGCATGAAAACCACCCACGAAACCATGGAATAAGTTTCGCACAAAAACCCTCCTCCGACATAAGATGGCATGCGGAAGAAATTCCGTACATCATGCGGAGGAGGACTTTTTATGGCCTGCAATTCCTGTAACTCCTGCAACTGGACCACCTGGAACGGTGTTTCCGGTATTCAGTTCCCCGACTTCGTGGCAAATTCCTGCTGCAACCCCTGCTGCGAAAGCGGCAGTGTAGGCGGCACCAGCACCTGTGGCTGCGGCTGCCACTCCTGCGGCAATGTAGGCGGCACCAGCACCTGCGGCTGTGGCTGCCATTCCTGCGGCAATGTCTCCGGCAACAGCACCTGCGGCTGCAACGGCCTCAACACCTGCAACCCCTGCGCCCGCAGCTGCAACAACTAAACCCAACAGGCGGAGTAATCACTCCGCCAATACATAGATATCCAAAGGGTTTCCCTGCAGGCCGGGAAACCCTTTGTTGACTTTTATCGAACCTTATGTTAGGGTAAAATCAAGAAAAAACAGGAGGTTTCGACTATGATGGATCTTTACAGCATCGGTGAATTGCTCATCGATTTCATTCCCGGCAGCGAACCTTTCAGCTATATCCGCAAAGCCGGCGGCGCTCCCGCCAATGTGGCCATTGCCGCTGCCAGAAACGGTCTGCAGGTGGGCATGTGCTGCAGCGTGGGCGATGACGATTTCGGCCGTTTTCTCATGGAGACCCTGAAAGAAAACAAAGTCACTGCTCTCCACCCCCAGTTCTGCACCGAAGCCGTCACCACCATGGCGATCGTTACCCTGGCCCCTGACGGCGACCGGAGCTTCACCTTCGTCCGCAAGCCCGGCGCCGATATGCTTCTGGCCGAAGAGGATGTGAAAGAATCCGATATTGCCGATTCCGTCATGATCCACGCCGGTTCCGTGACCCTCTCCGCCACCCCTGTGGACAAGGCCACCGTGAAAGCCCTCCGTCTCGGTCATGAGCTGGGCAAGCTGGTCAGCTTCGATATCAATTATCGCAATGTCATGTGGGACACCAAGGACGATTGCACCGCCTATGTGAAGAAAATTCTCCCCTATGTGGATCTGCTGAAGATCTCCGATGAGGAGGCAGATATGCTGGGCGGTGAAGGAAACATCCCTGCGGTCATGGCGGAAAACGGCATTTCCGTGGTCATTGAGACCTTGGGTTCCAAGGGCGCACGGTGCTTCTTCGGCGGCGAAGTCTTCGATATCCCCGGCAGAAAAGCCGTCTGTGTGGATGCCACCGGTGCCGGTGATGCCTTCTGGGGCGGATTCCTCTCCTGCCTGCGAATCCATGGCATTTCCTCTGTGAAGCAGCTGACCAAGCCTCTGCTGGAACAGGCCATGACCTATGGCAATGTCAGCGGCTGGCTCTGCGTCCAGAGCAAGGGCGCCATTGAATCCCTGCCCACCAGAGAACAGATCGAGAGTTACCTGTAACATCCGGGTGCGCCTTTACGGGCGCACCTTTTTTTATGAAACTTTTTCCATTTTTCTGTTGACAAGGTCGGTTAGTTATGATAAACTCCTCTTAGTTAACGGTTAGGTATGCCTAACCACATTTTAAGTCCAGTTGGTTAGTTATCTCTAACTGGCAGATGGAGGAACTCCCATGATGCCCATAACCATGGCAAACGCAGGCGATGTTTGCACCATTCGCAAAATCACAGGTAAAGACGAGATCCGCCTGCATCTGGCAGAGCTGGGCTTTGTGGTGGATACCACAGTCAGTGTCATCACGCAAATCGGCGGAAGCGTCATTTTGCAGGTTCGGGACAGCCGTGTGGCTCTGGACCGCTCCATGGCCAACCGCATTATGGTATAAAGGAGAAAAGCGATGAAAACTTTAAAAGATGCCAAGGTCGGCGAAACCGTCACCGTCGCCCGGCTTCACGGTACCGGTCCGGTGAAGCGGCGAATCATGGACATGGGTATTACCAAGGGCGTGGAGATCCAGATCCGCAAGGTAGCCCCTCTGGGGGATCCCATGGAACTGAATGTCCGCGGTTATGAGCTGTCCGTCCGCAAGGCTGACGCAGAAATGATCGAACTGGTTTAATTTTTTAGCAGAAAGTTAGCCTTAACTAACATCGAGAGGAGCATACACCATGCAAATCAAAATCGCCCTTGCGGGCAATCCCAACTGCGGCAAGACCACACTGTTCAATGCCCTGACCGGCAGCAATCAGTATGTGGGCAACTGGCCCGGTGTCACCGTAGAGAAAAAAGAAGGCAAGCTGAAATCCAACAAGGATGTGATCATTCAGGATCTGCCCGGCATCTATTCCCTGTCTCCCTACACCCTGGAAGAAGTGGTGGCACGGACCTATCTGGTCAACGAGAAGCCCGATGCCATCTTGAACATCGTGGACGGCACCAATATTGAGCGCAACCTGTATCTGACCACTCAGCTCATTGAATTGGGCATCCCCGTTGTGGTGGCCATCAATATGATGGATGTGGTTCGGAAGAACGGTGACCGGATCGATACCCAGAAGCTGTCTCAGGCACTGGGCTGCAAGGTGGTGGAGATCAGTGCATTGAAGAATGAAGGCACTGTGGCTGCTGCTGAAGAAGCAGTTGCGCTGGCCCAGACCGCTAAAAAGACTGAGCTGCCCCATGTGTTCACCGGCTCTGTGGAACATGCGCTGGCACACATTGAAGAATCCATTTCCCAGAAGGTAGACGCCCATCTGCTCCGGTGGTACGCCATCAAGCTCTTTGAGCGGGATGAGAAGGTTCTGGCAGACCTTCATCTGGATGCAGAGCTACATTTCCATCTGGAAGAACATATTGCAGACTGCGAGACCGAACTGGACGATGACGCCGAAAGCATCATCACCAATCAGCGGTACAGCTACATTTCCTCTGTCATCACCCGTTCCGTCAGGAAAAAAGCCCCCAGCCACGGGCTTACGGTGTCTGATAGGATCGACAAGATCGTCACCAATCGGATATTGGCTCTGCCCATATTTGCCATTGTCATGTATCTGGTGTATACTATTTCCATCGGCACCGTCGGCGATTGGACTGTGGGCTTCATGAACGATACCCTCTTTGGTGAGTGGATCGTTCCCGGTGTCACCGCTCTGCTGGAAAGCATGGGTGTTGCAGCCTGGCTGGTAAGCCTGATCGCAGACGGCATCGTCGGCGGCGTAGGCGCTGTTCTTGGCTTTGTGCCCCAGATGCTCATTTTGTTCCTGCTGCTGGCCCTGTTGGAAGATTGCGGCTACATGGCCCGTGTAGCATTTATCATGGACCGCATTTTCCGCAAGTTCGGTCTTTCCGGCAAGAGCTTTATTCCCATGCTGGTAGCCACCGGCTGCGGTGTTCCCGGCATCATGGCCTCCCGTACCATCGAATCCGAGCGGGACCGCAAAATGACCATTATGACCACCGGTTTCATGGTCTGCGGTGCCAAGACCCCCATCGTCGGTCTCATTGCAGCCGCCCTCTTCGGCGGCAGTGCATGGGTCGCCACAGCCGCTTACTTCATCGGCATGGCAGCCGTGGTGATCTCCGGTATTATTCTCAAGAAATTCAAAGCCTTTGCAGGTCAGCCTGCTCCCTTTGTCATGGAGCTGCCTGCCTACCACCTGCCTGTTCCCGGCAATGTCCTTCGTGCCACCTGGGAGCGGGGCTGGAGCTTTATCAAGCGAGCCGGCACCGTCATTCTGGCAGCCTCCGTTGCCATTTGGGTGCTGAACTCTCTGTCCTTTGAGGGTGGCTTCCACTACATCACGGGCGAAGCAGGCGGTGCTTCCATTTTGGAAGTCATGGGCACTGCGGTAGCCTTCCTGTTTGCCCCTCTGGGCTTTGACTCCTGGCAGGCCGCCGTTGCCACCGTTCTGGGTCTGGTCGCCAAGGAAGAAGTGGTCGGCACCTTCGGCTCCCTTAGCTCCATGGCAGACGCCGACTGGGCTTTCGAGGCTGTGGAAGCCATGGATTCCAACCTGTCCATCATCGGTCTGGAATTCTTCGGCGGCAGCAAGCTGGCTGCCTTCTCTTTCCTGATCTTCAACCTGCTCTGCGCTCCCTGCTTTGCCGCCATCGGTGCCATTCGCAGAGAGATGAACAATGCCAAGTGGACCTGGGCAGCCATCGGCTGGATGTGCGGCTTCGCCTATGCCATTTCCCTGATCGTCTATCAGCTGGGTCTGTTGGCAGGCGGTGTGTTCTCCATCTGGACTGCCATCGCCATTGTGGTTCTGATCGCATTGCTCTGGCTGTTGGTTCGCAAAAACAAGTACGAAGGGCTGACTGCTGACACCCTCAGCATCCACGCCCGTTAATCCGCTGCGCCGGAGGTCTTCCTCCCAAAGCCTCCGGCGCAGCCCTTCAAGAGGTGATCCCATGAACATCCCCACCGTCATCGTATTGATATTGGTCGCTGTGGCAGTGATCGCTGTCATCGTCTCCCGAATCAAAGCAAAAAAAGCCGGCAAGGGCGGCTGCTCCTGCAGCTGCGGCGGCTGTGCCAATGAAGGCATCTGCCACGGCGAATACAAATAACAAAAAACCATCATGATTTGCAAAAAACAAGGGCTTCCCCAAAGGGAAGCCCTTGTTTTTTATTCGATTAATCGAAGAACTTATCGTGGATGGCGCGGACGGCACGCTCGGAGTCGACCTTGTCCACCAGAACGGAGACCTTGATCTCGGAGGTGGAGATGATGTGGATGTTGATGTTGGCCTGGCTCAGAGCTTCGAACATGGAAGCTGCGATACCGGGGTTGTTGACCATGCCGGAACCGACGATGGAGACCTTGGAAACATCGTTACGAATGCTGAACTTCTGGAAGCCCAGAGTTTCCTTGTTCTCTTCCAGAACCTTGCGGCACAGCTCCATATCGCCTTCGCCGACGGTGAAGGTGATATCCTTTTCTTCGCCGCGGCCGATGGACTGGAGAATGATATCCACATTGATCTTATGCTTTGCCAGCAGACCGAACAGCTGATAAGCCATGCCGGGGACATTCTTCAGACCGACGACGGCAACCTTACAAATCTTCTTATCCTGAGCAACACCGTTGATATAAGTTTTTTCCACTTTAACTGCCTCCTTGACAATGGTACCGGGATTACCGGAGAAACTCGAGAGAACTTCCATCTCAATGCGATAACGCTTAGCCAGCTCCACAGAGCGGTTGTGCAGGACCTGTGCACCCAGAGAAGCCAGTTCCAGCATTTCATCATAGGTGATCTCGTCCAGCTTGTGGGCATTGGGGACGATTCTGGGGTCGGTGGTGTAGACACCGTCCACATCGGTATAGATCTGGCACAGGTCAGCCTTCAGTGCCACAGCCAGAGCCACGGCGGTGGTATCGGAGCCGCCTCGGCCCAGAGTGGTCACATCGCCATACTTGTTGATGCCCTGGAAACCTGCCACCAGCACAATGCGGTGCTTATCCAGTTCCTTGCGGATACGGCTGGCTTCCACCTTGTGGATACGGGCAGCAGAGTAATCGGAGTTGGTCTCCATACCCACCTGCCAACCGGTGAGACTGACGGCGGAGTAGCCCATCTTCTCCAGGCACATGGCAGCCAGAGAAATGGAGATCTGCTCGCCGGTGGAAAGGAGCATATCCATCTCACGCTTGGAAGCGTTGGGGTTGATCTCCTTTGCCTTTTCGATGAGATCATCGGTGGTATCGCCCTGTGCGGACAGGACCACGACCACATCGTTGCCTTCGTCATACTTCTTCGTGATGACATTGCAGACATTCTGGATCTTCTGGGCGTCAGCCACAGAGCTGCCGCCGAATTTTTGTACGATCAAAGCCATATCAATAACCCTCCTTGGGATCGTTTAACAGAAAATGGGACGGACTGCAGTCAGCTGCAGACCGGATGCCTCGATGGTGGCCTTCGCCATGGGCTGAAGGAGCTTGTAGCCGTCCTTGCCCAGCTTTTCGACCTTGCCCAGCTTGGCCTCCACCTCAGCCTGAGGGGCATCGGTGCGAACCACATAGGGAAGAGCCAGTTCCCGGCTGTCCATCATGGATGCAGGTTGGGCGTCGCTCCAGTCCAGAGGTCTTCTGGCATCCTTATGCCATGCGGCATCCACCAGATCGCCAACAACGGCGCTGGCGGTGGGCAGCTTGCCTGCGCCGGGACCGTAGAACATGGTCTCATTGACGGCATTGCCGCGGACCAGAATGGCATTGAACACATCATCCACATGGGCCAGCTGGCAGGACATGGGAATGTAATGAGGTGCAACATAGGCACAGACCTTGCCATCGGCAGTCTTCAGGGTTCTGCCCAGAAGTTTGATCTTCATGCCGCCGGCAGCTGCCACAGCCACATCCTCGGCAGTGATGGAGGTGATACCCTCCGTTGCCACCTGGTCGGGATAGACATGGAAACCGAAGGACAGAGCGGACAGAATGCAGGCCTTGCGGCAGGCATCCAGACCTTCCACATCGGCTGCGGGATTGGCCTCGGCATAACCCTTGGCCTGTGCATCCTTCAGAACATCTTCAAAGGCAGCACCCTCGGTGAACATCTTGGTGAGAATATAGTTGGTGGTACCGTTGACGATACCGGCGACTTCGGTGATTTCATTGCCTGCCAGATCGAAGTACAGGGGACGCAGAACGGGGATACCGCCGCCGACAGAGGCCTCGAAGAGGAAGTTGACGTTCTTCTCCTTGGCAATCTGCAGAAGCTCATAGCCCTTGGTGGCCACCAGTTCCTTATTGGAAGTGGCCACGTGCTTGCCTGCCAGCAGGCAGCGCTTGACAAATTCATATGCCAGGGTGGCACCGCCGATACACTCTGCCACGAACTTTACATCGTCATCGTTTTCAATGACGGCGAAATCGTGGACGATCTTATCGGCAAAGGGGCTGTCGGGGAACTCCCGGATATCCAGAATATACTTCAGCTCCATGGGCTGACCGATCTTCTTGGCCAGCAGATCCTTGTTCATGGTCAGAACTTCCGCCACACCGCCGCCGACGGTGCCGAAGCCCAAAACTGCTGCATAAATCATAGCTGTTCCTCCTTAGAAATTGGCGGCACGATAGATTTCTCTCATCGCGTCCGCATCCAGAACCCGGAAGGCTCCGATGGTTCTGGAATAATCATAACTGCACAGGGCAGTCAGGGTTTCCACATCACTTTCCGGCAGTTTTCCGAAGCCCAGCTGAGATACGCCCACAGGCATGCCCAGAGCTTCGAAATATGCCACCTGCTTTTCGATGGCCAGCTTTGCGGCGGCTTCATCGTCTGCCTCGGTGATTTTCCAGACATTTCTGGCAAACCGTGCAAACCGCTTGTAGCCGTCAGCATCGGCAACAGCCATTGCCCAGCTGCCCCAGACAGCGGAAAGGGCTGCGCCGTGGGCTGTGTCATACTTGGCGCTGATACCGTGACCCAGCTGATGAACGGCAAAGTCCTTTTCTCCGCCAAGTCCCGTGAGGCCGTTGTGGGAAATACTGCCGCACCACATGATCTCGCTCATATGGTTCAGATCCGAGGGGTCATCCACCACCGCCTGACCGTGCGCCAGTACCACACGCAAAAGGGCTTCTGCCAGTTCGTCGGTGATGTGATTGTCGGAAACGGGATTGAAATACCGATCCAATGTATGCATGAGGATATCCGTCACACCGCAGGCCAGCTGATACTTGGGCAGCGTCGCCGCCAAACAGGGGTCCATGACCGCAAAGGCAGGGCGGTTGAAATCGGTGGAGAGACCCCGCTTGGAGCAAAGTTCCTCGTTGGTCAGCACCGCCGAGTCACTGGTCTCACTGCCGGCAGCCGGAATGGTCAGCACCACACCCACAGGCAGGCTCTTTGTCACTTCCGCCTTCTTCATCCAGAAATCCCAGATATCTGTCTCCGGGTTGGCCTTGCCATGGGCAATGGCCTTGGCAGTGTCGATGACGCTGCCGCCGCCCACTGCCAGAATGAGATCGGCATCCATTTCCATGGCCTTTTCCACGCCCAGTCTGGCATGGGCCAAACGAGGATTGGGCTGCACACCGCCGAAGGTCTCGGCTGCGATTCCGGCAGCCTCCAAACCTTTGCAGACCCGGTCCAGCAGCCCGGAGCGAACGGCACTGCCGCCGCCATAGACCACCAGACATCGGCTGCCCCCGTGTTTTTTCACCAGATTGGCGGCTTCGATTTCCTTACCGGCCCCGAAGACCACCTCGGTTTTCATATAATACTGAAAACTACGCATGATGTATGTCCTCCCATATTTTGGGATATACTAAATTGTCAGCCTGCAACCATTTCCGCTTTCACCACACCGGGAGTCTCCTCGATGTGATGGAGCAGTTCTTCCAACGAGCAGTTCAGCTCACCGGTCTCCGCCGAGACGGTGACCATGGCTCTGCCGCCGGTGGGGATGGCCTGATTGATGGTGAGAATGTTGGCGCCGAACTCGGCGAACTTGGAAAGCAGACCGGACAGGACGCCGGATTTGTTTTTCAGCATCAGCTGGAAGTTGATAATACGGCCTGCCATCATATTCTGAAAGGGAGCAATGGTGTCCCGATACTTATAAAATGCACTGCGACTGATACCCACAGCCTTGGTAGCTTCGTTGACCTTATCTGTCTCACCGGTCTCCAGCATCCGCTTGGCCTCTGCCACTTTCAGAAAAATCTCCGGCAGGGCGGCCGCCTCTACAATGAAGAATTTCGGTGTTTTCTCCAATTCACACCCTCCATTTCCTTGTTTTGTCCTCGGTGGAAAATCAAATGTTTTCACATCGAGGTATACTATACACCATTTCCTTTAGGATTGCAACTGTCAACTCACACATATTTTGCCAGGAGGACTTATGGAAAAACAGAAGTTGTGGCAAAAAATACTGCTCTGTGCCGTCGGAATCGCAGGTGCTTTTCTGGCACTGCGGTTTTTGGGTCCGGTGCTGCTGCCCTTCGCCTTTGGTCTGGTCATCGCACTGGCGGCGGAGCCGTTGGTGACCCGTCTGCAAAACCGCACCACAATCCCACGGTGGCTCTGTTCCGGTATCGGTATCACAGCGGTCTACGTACTCATCACCCTGATTCTTTTCATTTCCTGCAAGCTCTTATGGAGAGAGCTTGCCTCCTTCGTCAGCGCCCTGCCTTCCCTGCTGGGTACACTGGCAGAGCCGGCAGCTTCTCTGGAGCAGCGGCTGCTGGAATTGGCAAGTCGTTTCCCCGATGGCATCGGAAAGGCATTGGAGACAAGTATCGCGGAGTTTTTCCGCAGCGGTGCGGGCCTGACCGAAAAGATCTATACATGGGTCTTTGATCTGGTCACAAGGCTTCTCAAACAGATCCCCGATCTGTCGCTGTTTTTGCTGACGGCAGTGCTTTCCGGCTTTATGCTTTCCGCCAAGCTCCCCTGGCTGCAGCAGTTTTATCATCAGAAACTGCCGAAAAAATGGCGCAGCCGCTCCGATCTGGTCATGGCACGGCTGAAAGACACCCTTGGCGGCTGGTGCAAAGCCCAGCTGAAGCTCATGGGGCTGTGCGCTCTGGTGCTGACAGCAGGGTTTCTCGTTTTGGGTGTCAACTATCCCCTGCTCTTCGGCACAGTCATCGCTCTGGTGGATGCACTGCCTGCTCTTGGTACAGGGCTGGTTTTGGTGCCATGGGGGTTGCTCTCTTTCTTACAGGGCAATTCCTTTCTGGGTGTGGGACTGCTGCTGTTGTACGGTGGGGCAGCCCTCCTCCGGGCTGCACTGGAGCCTCGGATGCTGGGCAAACAGATGGGGCTTGACCCTCTGCTGACCCTTTTATCCCTCTATGCAGGCTTCCGGTTTCTTGGTCTTTGGGGCATGATTCTGTTCCCCATCGCCGCCATCATGGTCAAGCAGTTCTGGAAAACCGAACAATGATGTGATATTATAGGCAAAAAGGAGGTGCTGCCATGGAACTGAAGTATATTGCCGATCGGGACGGGAAACTTCTGACCTTTCTCCGCAGGGAACTGGCCCTTTCTTCCTCTCTGGTCAAACGGCTCAAGTGGCAGAATGCCTTCTTCGTCAACGGTCAGCCGGCCCATACCGACCATATTCTCCATACAGGGGATACCATCCGGGTCTGTCTGGACGAACAGCCGCCGGAGTTTCCGCCTGAGGACGGAGAGCTGAATATTCTCTATGAGGATGAAAGCCTGTTGGCCATTGACAAGCCCCCCGGTCTTTTGATGCACCCTTCCTTCTACCGGGATACGGGCACACTGGCAAATCTGGTCAGCGGTTACTATCAGCGAACCGGGCAGGCTTGTGCCGTCCATCCCGTCAGCCGACTGGACAGAGACACCTTCGGTGTGGTGCTCCTTGCCAAAAACGCCCACATCCACGGCAAGATGATGGAACTGCTCCAAGCCCGTCAGGTGCAGAAAACATATGAAGCATTGGTATTGGGCTGCCCTTCTGAAGAGGAAGGTATCTGGAATTTCCCCATCGCCAGAAGAGGAGGCGGCAGTCTCCTTCGGGAGGTCCGGGAGGACGGACAGTCTGCCCAGACCCATTTCCGAATTTTGGAAAGGTTCGATACATACAGCCATCTGGAACTGCAGCCCATCACCGGACGAACCCATCAGCTCCGGGTCCATTGCGCCCATGTGGGCTGTCCCATTTTAGGCGACCCCCAGTACGGCAGTGACAGCTTCGGTCTGCCCCATCAGCAGCTCTGCGCCGTGAAACTGGAATTTCCCCATCCCATCACGGGAGAATGGATGGAGTTGTGCAGCAGACAGCATTGCAATATCAACGCATATCCCAAATGATCTTTCATTTGGGATATGCGTTTTTATTTCCGATCTGCATATTGACATTATCCGCAAGCCGCGTTATACTGACTGCGATAAAGGGGAGCCGTTTGGCTGAGAGTAAACCTCCTGAAGGTTTTGACCCATTGAACCTGATACGGTTAGTACCGTCGAAGGGAACTTATCCGGGCAGATCTGCGCAATCGCTTTATGATGCCCGTATTTTCAAAGTTCTTTTCCCGGAGGACCGGTGAAAAGAGCTTTTCTTTTTGCCATTCTCCCTCCAAGACTTGTCTTTATCACACATTTTATTTGGAGGGATTCTCTATGAAAAACCGCATTTCCTGGAAGCTGAAAGACATCATCATGGTCGCCATTCTTGGCTTGGTATTCGCCGCCGTATATATGGCGGTGTTCCATCTGGGACTGGCCATTCAGGCTGTGCTGACACCATTCGGACTGGGTGACCTCGCCTTTGAGTTCGTTTACGGCATCTGGTTCATGGCAGCAACGCTGGCAGCTTACATCATCCGTAAGCCCACCGTGGCCTTCGCGGCGGAAGTTCTCGCCTCGGTCATGGAGCTGTTCATGGGCAATGCAGGCGGCATCCGTGTGGTCATCACCGGTGCAGTACAGGGTCTCGGCAGCGAAGCCGGCTTTGCTCTGTTCCGTTACAAGCGCTATGATCTGCTTTCTATGTGTGTTTCCGGTATGACCACCGCCGTGTTCATTTTCCTGTGGGAGTTTGTCCAGAGCGGCTACGGTCTGCTCTCTCCCGGTCTGCTGGCAGTCAAGCTGGCCATCCGTCTGGTCAGTGCCTGTCTGTTCTCCGGTCTTGTCTCCAAACTGGCAGGAGACGGTCTGGCCAGAACCGGTGTGCTGAAGAATTATGCGCTGGGCAGCCGGGTCACTATGGATCTGGCTGACGAAGAGGACTGAGAGGTGTGCCCTATGAAAAAGGTCAAAATCGTTCTGGACTGGTTCCCCAACACCGTACATACCGGCCTGCTGCTGGCACAGAAAAAGGGGTATTTCCATGAAGCCGGTGTGGATGTGGAGATCTCCGGTATTCCTCACAATATCATGGATTTCGGCGGTGCCGATATGATCTGCGGCCCTGCCACCTCCATGCTGGTGAACATGATGGAAGGCACCGACATGACCGCCGTTGCCACCTTCACGCAGAAATGCGATTCCGGCATTGTCTCTCTGAAGGAAGCCGGTATCACCTCTCCTGCCAAGCTGGAAGGCAAGCGGCTGACCCACTGGACACTGGACTGGTTCCATGCACTGGTGGGTGATGCCGTCCGTACCGACGGCGGCGACTACAGCAAGATCCAACTGGTGCCTATGAATGTTCCCGATATCCTCTCCGTTCTGGGTGAGATCGCAGATGCCACCTGGGTCTATGAATACTGGGAAAATCAGGTTCTTCGTCTGGCAGGAAAGGAGATCAACTATTTCGCCTTTGCCGATGTAGACCCGAAGTTTGATTTCTGCGCCCCTGCTTTGGGTGCCACCAGACAGTTGGTGGAGGAACATCCCGATGCCATCCGTGCCCTGCTCTATGCCGCTGACCGGGGCTATCAGGAGGCTGCTGCCGACCCGGATGGCAGTGTCATGTTTGTCAAAGAATTCATGCCTGCCGGTACGCCGGATCAGGTCCTCATCGACGGTCAGCGTCATCTGGCAAATATCCTGCTGGACGAAACCGGTCACTGGGGTTACATCCATCCCCGTCGCTGGGACCCCATGGCAGATTTTATGATCGAGCAGGGACTTTACGACAAGCGGCGGGCAACGGAGTATACCAATGAATTTCTGCCACGATGACCGCTGTATCCGCTGGAAAAACATCTGTTTTTCTTATAGCGAGACCGCCGGACGAAACACCCTTGAGCAAGTTGATCTGACCGTCCGGGCCAATCGTTTTACCGTCATTACCGGGCCTTCCGGCTGCGGAAAAAGCACCCTCCTGTATCTGGCAGCAGGTATCTATCCTGCCAACGGCGGCTTCCTCCGCAGCGGCTCTGTCACGGTGGACGGTGTGGATCCCGGCAGTCTGCCGCCTGAAAAGAGAGCGTCTCTTCTGTGCATGATGTTCCAGAACCCCGATCTTCAGTTCTGTATGGATACCGTGGAACAGGAGCTCATCTTCTGCATGGAAAATATATCTCTGCCCGTAGATGAGATGGATCAGAGACTGGCAGAAGCACTGGATTTCTGCGGCATTTCCCACCTTCGTACCCGACGGCTCACGACGCTTTCCGGCGGTGAAAAGCAACGGGCCATGCTGGCCTGTGCCATTGTCCTGCAGCCCCGTTGGCTGCTTTTGGACGAACCCTTTGCAAACATTGACGAAGAATCTGCCGCCGAACTGGTCGGCAAACTGCATCGGCTTCATCAGGAACTCGGTGTCGGCATTGTCGCTGTGGATCACAATCCCGGTCTTTGGAAAAATGCGCCGGATGAATGGATCGAGCTGTCCGCCGACGGCAAAGTCTGCCAAACCGCTCCCTCCCTCCCGGCACGGTTTTCTCAGCCTTACCAAACAGAATTGCCCTTAAAACAAGTGGGCGGCACAGCGATTTCCGTACAGAACCTTACGGTTCGGAAAGGCAGCCAGCCGATTTTGGACGGGCTCTCCGCTTGCTTTGAAGCAGGGAAGATTCATGCCATTCTCGGCCCGAGCGGCTGCGGAAAAAGCACATTTTTCCATGCTCTGTGCGGCATGGAGACCTATGAAGGAAGCATCCTTGTCGATGGAATGGAATTGAAATGCATCCGCCGAAAACAGCTGGGCCGTATGATGGGCTTTGTGTTTCAGAACCCACAGGATCAGTTTGTGGCGGACACCGTATGGGATGAGATCGGCGTTTCTCTGGGCGGAAAAACAGAGGAGGCCAAGCGCATCCTGCAGGAGATCGGTCTGTGGCGGCACAGAAATCTCTCCCCCTATATGCTCAGTCAGGGGCAGCAGCGGCGGTTGGGAACCGCCGCCCTGCTGGCCTACCGCTGCGGCATTCTCATTTGCGATGAGCCCACCTATGCACAGGATCGGGCCAATGTTCTGGCCATTATGGAAGAGCTTCAGCGCCATGTGGTACAAGATGGGCTGACGCTGATTTTCTCCACCCACGATACACTGCTGGCGGAGAGCTTTGCCGATCATATTTATCACATGAGGGAGGGAAAACTTTTTGAAAGATCTTAATCCCACCTGTAAATTCATCGGGATTCTCATCCCCACTCTTTTGCTTTTGTTTTTCTATTCCCCTGTTTTAAATCTGCTGGTTTTCCTCATAAGCCTTGCCGCTGTCCTGTTGTGGAAATGTAATCGAAAAGCTCTGGCTGCAACCATGATACCGATTTTTCTTTCGGCAATTGCCCTGTTTTTTACCGGCATGCATTTCCCTTCCGATTCTCATTTGGCATTGCATTATGACCTCTTCGCCGGCAGTGCCGCATGGAACGGACTGCAGCTTTCTTCCCGTGTGCTGGCTTTTGCCGGTCTGGGACTTCTCTTTGTTCTGACAACGGATGCGATGGATCTGGTTCGTTCTGCCCGGCAGCAGCTGAAACTTCCGGCTAAATTTGCCTACGGTCTGCTGGCAGCCTGGAACACGATGCCCAATATGACACAGGAATATCGCAAGGCAAGGGCCGCTTTTCAGGCTCGTGGGCTTTCGCCGATGCCATGGTCACCGGCTCTTCTGAAGCCGCTGCTGGTCAAAACCATCCGCTGGTCAGAGGCATTGGCAGCTGCCATGGAAAGCAAAGGCTTTGGCGGCGGCAGTCGAACGGAATACTACGTTTCCTCTGTGACGCTGAGGGATATCCTGTTCCCACTTCTGACCACCGCTGTCTTTTTCGCTGCCGTTTTTCTGGATGGGGCAGTTGTTTCCCTTCTTTCGCTCAGCTAACAAAAAAGCAGACACATGGTTTTCCCATGTGTCTGTTTTTCTTTTAACTTCCCTGCATGACGTACAGCCAGAAGTGATAGATCACTCTTGCCATGTCGTAACGGGTCAGGACGGGGTCACTGTCCATGACTGTCCGCAGCTTGCCGCCGGAACCCTGAATGATGAGGTGGTTATAGCACCAGTGAAGGGCATGGCACTCCTGCCAGGACAGTTCGGGATGCTCTGCCGCCATCTGATTCAGCAGTTCCTGATCGTCCACCTCCGTGGAAATACCCATGGATGCGGCATATTTCATCAGTGTCACCGCCGCATGGGTGCGGTAGAGACTGCGGTAGCTGTCCATATTCTCCGGATAGACATTGAGGAGCTTGTTGTGAGCCGCCCACTTGACGGCAGGCAGGTATTTACCGGTCATATTGGGCTTGCTTCCGCTGCCCAGGTAAACCCAGGTGTTGCTCAGATCGGGAGAGCCGTGCATACGGAACAGCACATCCAAAAATTCAGCGTAAGTCGCCTTGGCATCGTAGCCGAATTTCGTCTCGGAGGCAGCCTCCAGATAACCGTTGCCCCAGAGGAACTCCAGACAGTCGGTGCTCTTTCCCTCAGGGATATCCGTAAAGGGCAGGGTAATTTGCTCTTTGTTTTCCTTTTCCTCTGCCATCTGCTCCTGGGTCTTGGGCACAGTGTGCTCATAATAGTCACGGTTCAGCACATCCAGAGAGACCCGGAACTGGCTTTGAATGAGGCTCTGGCGGCGAGCCAGATCCGCCTCGTCCACCGTATAGCCATCGGTGAACACCGTCACCTGTCCGTTGGCAGCGTTGAAGCCATAATCCTTGGTGATGAAGCTTTCATCGGAGAGGACTGCCATACCGCTGGCGCCCTCGGACAGCACATCTCTGCCGGCCAGCAGACGGGAGTCGTAAGGCAGGCCAAAGAGGTTCAGCATGGTGGGCAGAATATCCACCGTGCTGCAATAGGTATCTACGGTCACAGGCTCCATACCGGGGACATAGCAGATAAAGCTGTTGCGATACTTTTCAAAGACCGTATCCACAGTCTTGCCTGCCAGTTCATTGTACTGTTCATCGGTAAGTCCGTAGGGGTAGTGGTCGTTGGTCAGCACGATGGCAGTCTTGTCCGCCACACCGGCTTCTTCCAGCTTCTCCATGAGCTTTGCCAGTGCCAGTTCCAGCTCCTGATTGCAGGCGATATAAGCCTTGACGGTCTCGGAATAGGGCAGACCTTCCGTCATGGCCTTGTTCTTGAGGCTCATGGGGTTTTCCCAGTCGTACTGATAGTGACCGGAGAAAGTCATATAATACACATGGAAGGGCTTGTCAACCGACAGGTAATCTTCCACAGAATCCTCGATCATTTCCAGATCAGAGGAAGGCCAGTTGATCTCGATATCCAGTCCGCTGCCGGCAGCCTGGAACTGATCGTAGCCCATGTTGGGATGGGTGTCCCGACGGGAATAATACTCACCGGAGTAGTTGTGATAGGCCCATGTCTGATAGCCTTCCGTACGGAATTCATTGCCCAGGCAGAAGGGCAGGAAGTTGAACTGAGAGGCAAAGAAGCTGGCAGCGGCCTTGCTTCTGGACATATCGGGATAGTTGCCCATGCAGAAGGTATATTCGCCGTTGGTGGTGTTGCTGCCGTAGGTGCCGAAGAAGTTTTCGAAGACAAAGCCGTTATTGGCCAGCTTATATAAGGTAGGTGTCCGAACGGGATCAATGAGCAAGGGAGAGAAGGACTCGGCGCAAATCGTAATCAGGTTATAGCCTTCCAGAGTACCGGTATATTCATGCTGCTCCGTGGGCATGATGCCAAGGAAGTAGTCATCCAGATTCTTGAGATTGGTATCGGTTCTGGAAGCAGACAGAGCTTCCAGATCGATCTCCAGCATGTTATAGGTCTTGTCAGGGTCCAGTACATAGCTGCCGCCGGTGGCATAGGCACCGGGCAATTCCTCTCCGTCCAGAGACAGCATATACTTGCACTCCAGACGGGTGGTGGTCAACAGACCAAGGTTGTTGACGCTGATCTCCGTGCCGGTGTTGCGGCTGTTGTAAAGGCCAAAAACGGTGTAAGCGCCGGTACCGGCAGAAGCCATGATACCCACAGCGGTAAAGTGCAGCAGCACGCAGATGACCAGCGCTGACACAGGTCGCTGCCAGTTCCACTTGGGGAACCACAGAAGCTTCACACAGGTCAGGGTGATGGTCGCCGCCAGCGGCAGCAGGAGAATGATGATCTGATACCAGACCTGCAGGATGCCATGGAGCATCTGTTTGAAGAAGTTGGTCACAGCCGCCGCGCCGGTAAACATCTGCATCAGCGACATAAATTCACCGAATATGGAATTATAGACCAGATGAATCTCAAAATACAACGTCAAAATGCCCACCAGCACGCATAAAACGATGCTTCCCGCCTTTTTCGGCAGCGCGCTGCAAATGCAGCAGACCGCAGAACCCCATGCCAATGCAAAGAGGATGGGATAGACGATTCGCAGACCCAAAGTTTTATAAATGAACAGGTGCAGCACCAGTTCCAGATAAACAGGGGTCAAAAATGCCGCAGCCAGGGCGGCCCAGTTCTTTCTTTCTTTCATTTTTCGGATCAGACCTCTCACTTTTTGAAAAAATCCCGAATAAGTTTAGCATATTGCCCTGTTTTTTTCAACAATTTCTGTGAAAAAGTAAGGTTGACACAAAGAGTTTTTGGTTCTATCATTATATAGATAACATGTACTGCCGATTGGAGGTACTTTCATGAAAAAACCGATTCTTGTGATTATGGCCGCCGGTATGGGCAGCCGCTTTGGCGGCATGAAACAGATGACCCCTGTGGACGAGCAGGGTCATTTTATGATGGATTTCTCCATTTTTGATGCCATCCGTGCCGGTTTCGGTAAGGTCATCTGCATCATCAAGGAAGAAATGACCGAAACCTTTGAGGAAATCATCGGCACGCGCATCCGTCCCCATGTGGAACTGGCTTATGCCTATCAGAAGCTGACGGATATTCCCGAAGGTTTCTCCATCCCCGAAGGCCGCACCAAGCCCTGGGGCACCGGACATGCCACTCTGGCAGCCATGCCTTATATCGACGGACCCTTTGCGGTTCTCAATGCCGATGATTTCTATGGCAAAGAGGCCTTTGAGGTCATTGGAAAGTTCCTCTCCGCCGACCGCGCTCCCACGGAGCATGCTATGGTTGGCTATGCACTGGAAAACACCCTGACGGAAAACGGTTCCGTTTCCAGAGGTGTCTGTTCTGTGGATGAGACCGGTCATCTGACTTCCGTTGTGGAACGGCTGAAGATTGTCCGTCATGAAGATGGCTCCATGGCAGACCAGACGGAAGACGGCGAAGTGTCTCTGACCGCCGGCACCATCGTATCTTTGAACTTCTGGGGTTTCCAGAAGGAAGTTCTGCCCAAGCTGGAAGGACTGTTCAAAGAGTTCCTGACCAACACTGTCCCCCAGAATCCTCTGAAGGCGGAGTTCTATCTTCCCGGTATTGCTGATACTCTGCTGCGCAGCGGCGAAGGCACCATCGAAGTGCTCCGATGCCCTGCCCGCTGGTACGGTGTCACCTATCGGGAAGACCTGCCCGGTGTGCAGGCCAGCATCGCAAAGCTGAAAGCCGAGGGTCACTACCCGGCAGAATTGTGGAAATAACAACAAAAAAGACACCCGAATGGGTGTCTTTTTTTGTTGTTACACCGCTGCGACCTCCGTCACCAATTCCAGTTCCAGCAGCTTGGCATGGAACGCTCTGGCATGATCGCCTGCGTGCTTACCCTTGCACTCAGCACGGAAGGTGATGGTACCGCCCTTGGCAGAATCCTTCTTTGCCTCCACATTGTGCAGACCCATACCGCACTTTTCCGCCATCTCATGGAGCTGCCGCAGACCCTCTGCCAGATCCCGACATTCCATCACATAGGAAAACTGGATGTACCGATCCTTCATCATGACCTTCTGGAGCCAGTCAAAGACGATCAGGGTCACAAGCATGAATACCGTGCCGAAGAGACCGAGGGCATAGTAGCCGCCGCCCACGGCCATACCGAGACAGGCCACAGCCCAAAGGCTGGCAGCAGTGGTCAGGCCACGAACGGACAAACCCTCACGCATGATGGTGCCTGCACCCAAAAAGCCGACACCGGCAACCACCTGGGCTGCCATACGGGCAGGATCGGGGGTAGCGCCCAGAGGGCTGTATTCTGCAAAAATCAGCTGTCCCGTAATCATGACCACGCAGGCGCCCAAGGCCACCAGCATATGTGTCCGCAGTCCGGCAGGGCGGCGGGTCAGTTCCCGGTCAATGCCGATGCATACGCCGATCACCAAGGCGCAAAACAGCCGGAAGGCAATTACACCGGCAGTCAGATCCAACGGACTGGCTTCCAAAAAAATTCTGATCTGTTCCATTCAATCTTCCCCTCTCAAAGCATTTTTGCGATTATACCGCAATACAGATAAAAAATCAAGTCCTTTCCGTATTTTCACCTTTTTTTCTGATTTTTGAAAAGGTTAAATTGACTTTTCTCCGTTTTTGTTATAACATGGCATCAGCAAAATGAAAGGAGCCTATGTATGAAACTGGGACTCTCTGCCAAAATGCGTCACGACCTATACGGGCGCTGGGGCGACAAGCATTACGAAAAGCTGAAAGAACTGGGCTACGACTGTGTGGATCTGGATCTCGCCAACACAGAAAGCCTTTACTATACCGATCCCACTATGATAGAAAAGGAAAAGCGGCTGGCAGATGCCGCAGGCATTACCTTCTGTCAGGTTCATGGTCCCTGGCGATGGCCTGCGAAAGACCTTACCGAAGAAGACCGCGCCGAACGCTTTGAAAAAATGGTGCAGTCCATCGCCATGACGGCACAGTTGGGCTGTAAATACTGGGTCATCCATCCCCTGTTCCCCTTTGGCGGTGCGCCTGAGGGAGATGAAATCGCCCTGACCGTGGACCTTACCCGGGATTTTATGAAAAAGCTTCTACCGGAAGCAAAAAAACATGGCGTTATCATCTGCTTTGAAAACATGCCCATGAATCCGTACCCCCTGTCCACACCGCAGCACATTCTGGATTTTGTGGAAGAGATGAACGATGAGGATTTCCAAGTCTGCTTCGATACCGGCCATGCCGCCATCTTCCACGGCAAAGATGTCGGTGACGGCCTGCGTCTTTTGGGAAAACATGTGAAGACGCTCCATGTCCACGACAACGACCGCACCCGGGATGCCCATGCCTTCCCTTTCACCGGCATCATCGACTGGGCGGACTTCACCAAGGCTCTGACCGATATCGCCTACAAGGGTGTTCTTTCTCTGGAAACGCTGCCCAGCAAAGACCTGCCCAACGAAGAATATGAGCAGGAACTGAAAAAGCTGGCAGAACTTGCCAGGAAGCTCATTCCATAAACGAAAAAACTCGCCAAAAGGCGAGTTTTTTCGTTTAAATCAGGCTCTTGCCTTCCCATTCTCCGTTGGGTTCCACACCCAGCAGTTTAGTGACGGTGGGAGCATAGTCCAGAATACTCACATTCTCCAGTTCCTTGCCGGCTTCGAAATCCTTGCCCATAGCAAAGAAGGGAATGGTCATATCCTCCGGCAGTTCCGTGCCGTGGTGGCGGTCGTGACCGCCGTGGTCGGCGGTGATGAGCACCGTCCAGTTCTCATCCAGAGAGGCCAGAACCTTCTCGATATACTCCCAGCTGTTCCGGACAGACTGCAGGTATTCTTCGCCCATCCAGCCGTGGGCATGACCGGCTTCATCGGGAGCGCCCAGATAGAGGAAGGTGAAATCGGGTTTGGATTCCTGCAGGAACGGAATGCATTCCTTCACCAACCGATCGGTTGCCTCTTCGTAGCCAGCCTCCCAGCCGCCCCAATAGGAGCTGCGGGCCAGACTGCCGGGCAGGCAGAGGTCTCTCAGCTGGGCCCAGCTATAGAACATGCCGCAGATCTTTCCGCTGGCCGCCAGCACATCAAACAGGCCCTTCACAGGCCGCACCTGCGGTGCATGGGTGTTGGTGGTGGTGCCGTGGCGCATGGGCGTCACACTGTGGAACAAAGACATGTGGCAAGGCAGCGTCACAGAGGGGAAAACCGTATCGGCCTTCAGGGTGTAGGCCGCTTTTTTCTTCATTTCCTCCACCTGGGGAATATCCACAAGGGAGTCGGGACGCATACCGTCCACCAGAATCAGCAGTACTTTCATCAGATCAGCACCTTACCTTCCCAATCCTTATCGGCATTGGCGCCCAGCAGCTTTGCTACGGTGGGAGCATAGTCCAGAATGCTCACGTTCTCCAGTTCCTTGCCGGCTTCGAAATCCTTGCCCATGGCAAAGAAGGGAATGATCATATCTGTGGGAGCATCGGTACCGTGGATGCGGTCGTGACCGCCGTGGTCAGCGGTGATGAGCACAGTATATTCTTCATCCAGAGAGGCCACTACCTTCTCAATGATCTCCCAGATGTGGCGGACGTTCTGCATGTACTCCTCGCCCATCCAGCCATGGGCATGGCCGGTCATATCGGGTCCGTGGAGATACAGGAAGGTGAAATCCCGGTCGTACTTTTTCAGATACTCCACCGCACGCTCAGCCAGCATATCATCGCACGCCGTACCATACTTGAAGGAGTTGATAAACAGACTGTCATAGAGGCTTTCGGGGCGACTCACATCCCGGAGCTCTTCCCAGCTGTAGAACATGGCACAGGACTTACCTGCCTCTGCCAGCACCTCAAACAGGCCCTTGACGGGTCGCACCTGAGGGGCATAGATGTTGGTAGTGGTACCGTGGCGCATGGGGGGCACGCTGTGGAACAAAGACATATGGCAGGGCAGCGTCACAGAGGGAAAGACCGTATCGGCCTTCAGGGTGTAGGCTGCCTTTTTCTTCATTTCCTCCACCTGAGGAAGATTCGCAAGGGCATCGGGACGCATACCGTCTGCCAAAATCAGCAATACTTTCATTCTTCGCACTCCTCTTTGATAAATTGTATCACACCGGCAGACCAGCCATGACACAGGCTGTGCCGGAAACCAACATAGCAAAATGCACCAAAGTCACCGTGGATATCCCGTTGTCCTTCCCCGGGAAATTCATCGATCCGGCAGGAATTCTCCGCCCAATCCAGAGAGAAATCCTCCCAGAAGGTGGTGGCACCCTTGTCCAGCATGGCACCGTAATATTCTTTCATCATGGCAATGGCCGTCTTTTTGTCAAAAGAAGCCACGGCCTTGAGAATGTAATAGCTCATGAAGGTGGATAGGCCCTTGGCACCACCGGCAGTCAGGGCTTTTTGATCTGCTTCCGTCAGTCCTACAGCAAAATGCTTCAGCCCCAGAACCTGCTTGCTCTCTGAAACAATTTCTTTCGCCATCAATCGCTGCAGCAGCTCTTCTGTCTGCCTTGTGTCTCTTTCCATGGCTTTCAGCAGGTAAATCGCTTTTTTTGCCGCCATGATGTTGATGGCACGGCTGCCGTGAACGGCATCGGGGGTATCCTTGGTGGGCCAGTCTACAAAGTAACCGGGGTAGTCCGTTTCACCGTTTTCCTTCACACAGCCCAGCATCTGACTGACCAGTCCTTCCAGATAGGGCAGCTGTTTTTTGACAAAGGCTCCGGCATCGGTCTTTTCGCAGTAGTCTCCCAGAATGATGATCCACCACATGGAATACATGGGAATATTATTCATCCAGTTTGGCAGCGGTGTCTGGTCCTTGATAAAATCCAAAGACCGCTCGATCTCGGACATTCTGCCATAAAGAGCTGTCAAAGCCAGCATCTCCGGATGAAGATCACCGATCCAGACCAGCCGATCCCGTTTCACACCGTCCCAGACATAACCGTTGGCCGCACACAGATCCACTGTCCGCCTGGCAGTCTCATAGATGGCTTTGATCCGGGTATCCTTGCCTTCATAGGAATACAGGGCTTTCTTTTTCAGGATACGGTTGACGGCGACCATGGTTTTGACCGTCGCTTCTTTCAGAAAATCCACCCGCACAAAACGGAAACCGGTATCGCCAAAGGTCTGATCGGAGAGATCCGGAAGTTCCACCGTAAAATCCCGGAGGGCATGGTCGTTGGTGGCATTTTGTCTGCCGCCAAGGTCGCTGCAGCATTCCGTCAGACTTTCACCGAACCGAATCCGCACTTTGCCATCAGAGATGACTGTCAGTATTCGCAGACTGCCGCACAGTTCCTTGCCGAAATCCAGAATGACGTAGCCACCCTCTTCGAAAGTTACGGTTTTTGTTTCGGAAATGCTGATCTGCAGAGGCTGTTTTTCCAAAAGATATCGGATATTGGCAGCACCTTTGCTCTCCACGATTCGCACAGGATAAAGAAATTCCGTCATGGCTCCTCTCCCCCTGTCAGTTTGAGGTTATCTTACAATAGCCCTAAAAAAAATGCAAGGTTACCCTTGCATTTTCTTGTTTAATTTTCGGCTGACTGCCTTTACGGAGAGATAGACAATGAGCCAGATGACAAAGTAGCCGACCACAAAAATTGCCGTAAAAATCAGCACCACGGAAAGCCGGAAGGGGATCCATCTGTTGAGCAGATAACAGCTCACATAGGTCACATACAGGGTGCCCAGCTGACACAAAGCCGCTTTGGGAACGCTCCAGCTTTCGATCTGATGGAACACGGAGGTTCCTGCCTGAATAAAAGCCAGCAGATAGATGGAGACGGTGGCAATGAACATCTCCATACCGCTGAGGAAAAAGTTCGGAGCGGTTCTTTCGGCAACGGCATAAATGATGCCCATGATGATGGGGCCAAAGCCGCCGAACATCAGACCCCGATGGCAAAATTCCTTCCAAGTTTGTTTCGTCATTTCATACCCAACCTTTCTTTGATCAATTTCAGTTGTCTTCTGGAGACATAGTCTGTGTAACCGTTTCGGAACCGCAGCATGAGTGTGCCGGAAACAGAGGCATCGAACCGCTCCACCTTCCGCAGATTGGCCAGGCAGGATTGGTTGACCTTCACAAAGGTTTCCGGGAGCATGGCTTCCACTTCATAGAGCCGCTGCTTCAGCACCAGCGTTTCCGTTTCGCAGACGGCACAGACCTTTCCATCCAAAACCGTCACGCAGAAAACCTCCGCCGGGTTCAGGGGTACCATTTCCCGGTCCCGCCAACCGGTCAGGGTGGTGCCGGTCTCCTCGATGAGTTTTTTCAGTTTCTCGATCTGCTCGTTATGTTCTCTTGCGTAAATGACCGCCTTTTCCTCGGCCGCAGGATCGATGATCACTTCACATTTCATAAAAGCCCTCCTTTCAAAGCCATCATACTGCCCTGTTTCATTCATTGCAAGGGCTTTTGCCTCTTCGGTCATTCTGCCCTCATAAGCGGCAAAAAAGGCGTCCGGAAAATCCGGACGGCTTTTTATGATTGCAATTACTTATTGCTGATAGCAGCCTGGGCAGCGGCCAGACGGGCGATGGGAACACGGAAGGGAGAGCAGGAGACATAGTCCAGACCCAGCTTGTGGCAGAACTCCACGGAGGAGGGATCGCCGCCGTGCTCGCCGCAGATGCCGACGTGCAGGTTGGGGTTGGCAGGACGGCCCAGCTTCAGAGCCATATCCATCAGACGGCCAACGCCGTTCTGATCCAGCTTTGCAAAGGGATCGTTCTCGAAGATCTTGGCATCGTAGTAGGCGTTCAGGAACTTGCCTGCATCGTCACGGGAGAAGCCGTAGGTCATCTGAGTCAGATCGTTGGTGCCGAAGCAGAAGAAGTCAGCGTTCTTGGCGACTTCGTCAGCGGTCAGGCAGGCGCGGGGGATCTCGACCATGGTACCGACTTCGTACTTGATGTCAGCACCGGCGGCAGCGATCTCGGCGTCAGCGGTAGCGACCACTGCATCCTTGACGTACTTCAGTTCCTTGACATCGCCGACCAGGGGGATCATGATCTCGGGAACCAGGTTCCAGTCGGGATGAGCCTTCTTGACATTGATGGCAGCACGGATGACAGCCTTGGTCTGCATCTTGGCGATTTCGGGATAGGTGACAGCCAGACGGCAGCCGCGGTGACCCATCATGGGGTTGAACTCATGCAGGGAAGCGATGATCTCCTTGATGTCTTCCACAGACTTGCCCTGAGCCTTGGCCAGCAGAGCGATGTCTTCCTCGGTGGTGGGAACGAACTCGTGGAGAGGGGGATCCAGGAAGCGGATGCAGACGGGATTGCCTTCCAGAGCCTCGTAGAGCTTCTCGAAGTCACCCTGCTGATAGGGCAGGATCTTGGCCAGAGCGGCTTCACGCTCTTCAGCGGTATCGGAGCAGATCATTTCACGGAAAGCAGCGATACGCTCAGCCTCGAAGAACATATGCTCGGTACGGCACAGACCGATGCCTTCTGCGCCCAGCTCACGGGCCTTCTTGGCGTCAGCGGGGGTATCGGCATTGGTACGGACCTTCAGAGTACGGAACTCGTCAGCCCAGCCCATGATGGTGCCGAAGTTGCCGGAGATCTCAGCGTCCACAGTGGCGATGATGCCATCATAGATAGCGCCGGTGGAGCCGTCGATGGAGATATAGTCACCCTCGTGGAAGGTCTTGCCTGCCAGAGTGAACTGCTTGTTTTCTTCATCCATGTGGATCTCGCCGCAGCCGGAAACGCAGCACTTACCCATGCCGCGGGCGACGACAGCAGCGTGAGAAGTCATACCGCCGCGGACGGTCAGGATGCCCTGAGCGGCCTTCATGCCGGTGATGTCTTCGGGAGAAGTCTCCAGGCGGACCAGAACGACCTTCTTGCCGGCGTTGTTCCATGCATCAGCATCTTCAGCGGAGAAGACGATCTGACCGCAGGCAGCACCGGGGGAAGCGCCCAGACCGCGGCCCATGGGGGTAGCAGCCTTCAGAGCCTTGGCATCGAACTGGGGATGGAGCAGGGTGTCCAGGTTTCTGGGGTCGATCATCAGGACAGCCTCTTCCTTGGTCTTGTGGCCTTCAGCCACCAGATCCACAGCGATCTGCAGAGCGGCAGGAGCGGTACGCTTGCCGTTACGGGTCTGGAGCATGTAGAGCTTTTCGTTCTCAATGGTGAACTCCATGTCCTGCATATCGTGATAGTGGTTTTCCAGAATCTCGCAGACGTTCTTGAACTGCTCGAAAGCTGCAGGGAACTTGTTGGCCATCTCAGCGATGGGCATGGGAGTACGGACGCCGGCGACGACGTCTTCGCCCTGAGCATTGGTCAGGAACTCGCCCATGAGCTTCTTCTCGCCGGTAGCAGGGTCACGGGTGAATGCAACACCGGTGCCGCAGTTGTCACCCATGTTGCCGAAGGCCATAGCCTGAACATTGACGGCAGTGCCCCAGGAGTAGGGGATATCGTTGTCACGACGGTAGACGTTTGCACGGGGGTTATCCCAGGAGCGGAAGACGGCCTTGACGGCACCCATCAGCTGTTCCTTGGGATCGGAGGGGAAGTCGCTGCCGATCTTGGCCTTGTACTCGGCCTTGAACTGGTTGGCCAGTTCCTTCAGATCTTCGGCGGTCAGCTCCACGTCCTGCTTGACGCCCTTGGCTTCCTTCATCTCATCGATGAGTTCTTCAAAATACTTCTTACCGACTTCCATAACGACATCGGAATACATCTGGATAAAGCGGCGATAGCAGTCATAGGCCCAGCGGGGGTTGCCGGACTTCTTAGCCATGACTTCCACGACATCCTCGTTCAGACCCAGGTTCAGGATGGTATCCATCATGCCGGGCATGGAGGCACGGGCACCGGAACGGACGGAGACCAGCAGAGGATTCTCCAGATCGCCGAACTTCTTGCCGGTGATCTCTTCCATCTTGACGATGTACTCCATGATCTGAGCCTGAATCTCGTCATTGATCTTCTTGCCGTCTTCGTAGTACTGGGTGCAGGCTTCGGTGGTGATGGTGAAACCCTGGGGAACAGGCAGACCGATCTTGGTCATTTCAGCCAGGTTGGCGCCCTTGCCGCCCAGCAGCTCACGCATGTTGGCGTCGCCTTCGGAGAACAGATAGACAAATTTCTTAGCCATTATTCTTATAGACTCCTTTCGAATGTTCAAAACGATTGTCTTGATATACTATATTAGAATACTCACGATTCAATAATATACCACAAAATCCCACGATTGCAAACATAAAAATAGGATTTAATCAGAAATTGGTGAATTTTTTTCTTCCTTCTCTCTTTTTCCATCCATGGTGGATTTTGTCCGTCTGTGATGGACTCCATTTTGAGAATCTTTTTCATTTTCCCCTTTACAAACGGAAAACTCTATGCTAAAATGATAATCGTAACGATAATCATTACCAATTTAGGAGGTGCTTATGGAAGTTGTCAGAAAACACAGCAAGAAGCGTGATGCGATCTTAGACTGTATCCGCCAGACCACATGCCATCCCACCGCCGAATGGGTCTATCGGCAGCTGAAGCCCAGCTTCCCCGATCTGAGCCTGGGTACCGTCTACCGGAACATCTCCATGTTCAAAGAGGAAGGGACGATCCAGTCCATCGGCGTGGTCAACGGATTGGAGCGGTTTGACTACAACACAGAGCCCCACACCCACTTCATCTGTACCAAGTGCGGTGAGGTGCTGGATCTGCATCATGTGGCTCTGCCTCAGAGTGTGCTGGATGAAGCAGCCGCCGGCGGCAGCGTTACAGGCTATCAGCTGCAGTTCACCGGTATCTGCCCCCAGTGCAGCGGCAAACACACACATTAAAAGAAGGACAGCTTTGCTGTCCTTCTTTTTCTTGCTTTTTCCTCCCCTATTCTATAATAATATTGTCAAAATTTGTATGTTGGAGGAAACATCATGTCCGAACTGAAAACCAAAGTCGCCAACCCCGGCCCTCTGGGTCTGCTGGGCTTTGGCATGACCACTGTGCTGCTGAACCTTCACAATGCCGGTCTGCTGCCTCTTTCTATCGTCATCGTTGCCATGGGTATCGCTCTGGGCGGTCTGGCTCAGATCATTGCCGGTATCCGTGAGCTGTGTCAGGGCAACACCTTTGGCGGTACCGCTTTCACCGCCTACGGTCTGTTCTGGTGGTCCCTTGTCCTAATCTGGACCAACCCCTTCGCCGCCAACGGTATCGAAGCCGCCAGCAAGACGGCCATGGGCTACTATCTGCTCCTGTGGGGCATCTTCACCCTGTTTATGTTCATCGGCACGCTGAAGCACAACCGCGCCACGCAGGTGGTCTTCGGTTCTCTGACTGTGCTGTTCTTCCTGCTGTCCATCGGTGATTTCACCGGCATTCATGCCATCATCACCGTGGCCGGTGTTGTGGGTATCTTCTGCGGCCTGTCTGCCATTTACAGCGCCATGGGTCAGATCCTCAACGCCGAATTCGGCAAAACCGTTCTGCCTCTGGGTTAATTTCATGAGAAACAGGCCACTTTTGTGACCTGTTTCTTTTTTCAAAAAAAATTTTTCCAAAATAAGAATAATTCCTATTGACAAACATATTATGCTATGCTATACTTAGGCCATAAATAAGAAACATTCTTATTTTAAATTTGAAATTTATAAAATCTTTTTGGGAGGACAAGATTATGAAGTATGTATGCCCCGTTTGCGGTTATGTTCACGAAGGTGAAATCGAAGAAGGTTTCCGCTGCCCCACCTGCAAGGTTCCCGGTGAAAAGTTCAAGCCCATGGAGTCCGGCAAGCTGGCCGCTGAGCATGAATACGGCATCTATGAGAAGACCGTAGCCAACAACCCCGACATCTCCGATGCCGACAAGGAGTACATCAAGGAACAGCTGTTCGCCAACTTCAACGGCGAGTGCTCCGAAGTGGGTATGTACCTGTGCATGGCTCGCATCGCTCATCGCGAAGGCTATCCCGAAATTGGCCTGTACTGGGAAAAGGCTGCTTACGAAGAAGCTGAGCACGCTGCAAAGTTCGCAGAGCTGCTGGGCGAAGTGCTGGAGCCCAACATGAAGGCTTCCACCAAGGCCAACCTGGCATGGCGTGTGGACTGCGAGTTCGGCGCTACCCAGGGCAAGTTCGATCTGGCTTCCTGCGCTAAGAAGAACGGCCTCGATGCCATCCACGACACCGTCCATGAGATGGCTCGTGACGAAGCCCGCCACGGCAAGGCTCTGAAGGGTCTGCTGGAGCGTTACTTTAAGTAATCCGCAAAACCTTATAAAATAAGGACTTTTCCAAGAGGGAGCATCACACGATGCTTCCTCTTTTTTTGTTCCTTCCACCGCCATGAGTGGATAAATAGGTGGATACCGCCACCTGCTCCTGCCTCCAAAACAGCCAAAAGTGGATATTGAAAAAGTGGATATTTTGATTATACACCTTGATGTGTTCAAGAAACCAGATGTTTGAACTTGATTGAACATCTTTTTTCGTCTTCCCTGAACATTCAACACCTCCGCACATCTTTGAAGAAGTCCAGAAGAAAAAAGATTAAAAATAAATAAAAATTGTTTTAGGGATGTCCGGCAATATTGGACACCCCTTTTGCTATAATAGGCTCAGAAAGATTGAGAGAGACAAAACCTCTCAACACAAAAAATTAGGGTTGCGACCTACCGCCAATGGCCAAGAGCCAAGAAAGGAAAAATACCATGAAAAACCTGTTTGCTATCGACTTCACCGAGAACACCATCATCGCTTCCAAGACCACCCTGAAAAAGGCCGGTGTTCCAAATTCCCCCGAATACAAGGAACTGAAAAAACTGATGGAGCAGAACCCCACCTTCACCGTTGCTGAAAAGGAGATCAAGGAACCTGCTCGCAAGACCACCTATAAGGGTCTGGATTTCAAGACGATGCGTGCCTACATCAACGCACAGGACAATGCCGACGATCTGATGGCCGAGTTTGAAACCGCTATGCAGATGCTTGGTGGTAAGTATCCTCTCATTAAGAAGTGGTTTTTGGCTACCTTCAAGGATGAAACCAACGGCTTTAAGATGAGCGAAGTCAAGAAGACCGTCAGCAACGCCAAGGTCAGTCTGGTAAAGGCAACTATCAAGCGAGCCTCTGCCAATCAGCCTACCAAGTCCGTAATCAATCTTTAATAAAGGAGAATATAAAAATGGAAAAGTTTAAGATGGATGTCGTAAATCACACCCTGACGATTTCTGCCAAGTTTGCGGAAATGATGAACAACCCCGAAAGCAAGGAATACAAACTTGTCACCCAGTTCAAGGCCGATTTCCCCAATCTGCGGATCGCCAAAAGAACCCACAGAACCCCTGCCAAGTATATCAACAAGCAGGGCGAGGAATACAAGCGTAATCAGTTCAAAGACCTGACCTATGACCGTATGGAAAAGTTCATGTCCGTTCTGCCCCAGAAGGAAGCATACCTGACCGAGTATGATAAGGTAATGGCATTTGCGTGTGCGGCGAAGCGTAACGGCTACCCCATCGTCCGCAAGTGGTTTGTGGAGCAGTTCCCCCAGTTCCGCAAGAACCCCATGTTCTATCTCAACAATCAGCCCGCAGTCATTCCGTTTGCGGAGATCCAGAAGCAGATGGAAGCAGACGAAACCGATAATGTCGTAAATTTTTAAGGAGGTAGTAAAATGGGTGTCAGTTACATTCACGCCTTGGCTGTTTGCGTGGAGCATTATATGGAACGAGGATTTAATCTGGAAATGGCACTAACCATCTGCTTACACGAAAAAGAAGAAGTGTTCCGTGCCTATAACATCATTATGGAGGAGAAGCGAAGAGGATATTATCCCCACCAAGTTCCGTTTCCACACCTACTTAACCGGAACGAGCAAACCGACATTTTGGAGGCAGACCGATGAAAAATTTTTGGCCAAAACAGGATTTTCCATTTGGAGCATTTCGTATATACAAATGGAGGGATTTAATGAATAGTTATGTTTAGGGGGTTCCCCCTAAAATGCTCCGTCAGGGGCGTTGCCCCCGACACCCCTATGCGGGATTAAAAATCCTTCGCCTACGGCTCAGGGTTTTTAATCCCTTAATGATCCAAAAGCAAAAGGAAAAAGGAGGGCAAGTCATGACCTTGTTTGATTATTACGACAGCCAGATCCCAGAATACTACCCCAGTATGTATCAGGACGGCTACACACCTACCCAAATCCTATACGCTCATCGCAAGAAGTTCCGTAGAGAGCAGGAGAGCCAGATTGACAGTATCAAGATCACAAGTGAGGTGAAAATAAAATGAGTGCCTCACAGCGAGAAAAAGACAAAAAGAAAAAGAAGAAATCAACCCTTGAAAGCGAAGTATTCAGCATTATGGAAAAGAGCCTGAAAACGGCTCTGGATGCGGTATTGGATGATCTATTCAAGGATTGGAAATAAAGTATAGCGGTTTTAAGTTAGGCTATTAACAGTAATTTATAAATGATTGCTGTTAAATACCTGACTTAAAACCGCTATTTTTCGTTTGTGCCGTTTGACGGCACTTTTTTCTATTCTATCGTGGTCAGCCCACAAAACCGTCTTCTGGATCAAAAAAGCCATTTGGTGAGAGTTCTGCCCTCCCCATTACCGGCAACCGCAAGCAAAAAGAAATTTTCTCGAAAGATAGCCCCCGTGTCAGCAAAAGGGTCAGTTTAATTTCGCTGACAAATTTAGGGCATTTTTAGGTGAATTTTCCTGCTTCTGGAATGCGGTTTAGGTGTTCAGGAAACCAGTTGGTTTATTGAACGCCCTCCACGAACTCAACCAGATCCCCAGGCTGACATTCCAAGAGAGAGCAAAGCGTGTTTAATGTCTTCCAAGATACCAGTTCGCCGTGGCGGATTTGTTGTAAGTAGGATTGACCGATTAGTTTTTCTTCACGGATGCGGGCAGAGGAATACCCTTTCTTTTTCAGTTCTGCCATAATATCTACTTTGTAGCGGATTGCCAAAAAAATCGCCTCCTTTTCCATTGTCCCCATTATATAACAGGACAGCACTAAAAACAAGTGCTAAATTTCAACAAAATAAGCACCAGATATTAGTGTATTTTGTCAATGGACTACACTATATTTTAGTGCTATAATGATTACAGTCAAAGGCAAGTCAAAGCGGATGTAGTAAGCGACAGCCGAGCCAAGAACGCCAGATAAGAGTGGGAACGGATAAGGGGATAGTGAGACGGCAAAGCCTAAGATACTTTAAGGCCACCCACCACTTGCCAAACACCAAACCAAAAGGAGAAATGGAAAATGAGTAGAAATGAAATCGTAGCCAAGATTGAAGCCCTGAACGAATGGGAGAACATCATTGAGGAAGCCAAGGCCGAGGCCGAAGCCCTGCGGGACAGTATCAAGGCAGAAATGCTTGAAAGAGATGTGGAAGAGTTGGAGGCAGGTGCTTACATCATCCGTTGGACATCCATCCTTTCCAACCGATTTGATACCACCGGCTTTAAGAAGGTCTATGGTGATCTCTACAAGGCTTTCACCAAGCAGACCGCAAGCAAGCGTTTCACCATTAGTGCGTAAAGGGCGGGGCATTAGCCCCGCTCCAAAAGGGAGAAAAGGTTATGAATTACGGATATGCCAGATGTAGCACCAACGAGAGCAAACAGGACATTGACCGCCAAGTGCGGGAACTGAAAACCGCAGGAGCGGAAGAAATCTTCATCGAATACGAACACGGCGATGCGGTTGTGAAGTGTCAGTTGTCTGCCCTTTTGGAACAGGCAGCCGAGGGCGACACCATTATCACATTGGAAGTGTCCCGACTTGCCAGAAGCACAAAGCAGTTGTGTGAGATTATTGAAGTCATTCGGGAGAAGCATTTGCGGTTGGTGATAGTGGGGAGCATTACGGTGGATTGCGCCAACGGACAGATTGACCCCATGACAAACGCATTCATTCAAATGTCGGGCGTGTTTGCGGAATTGGAGTTGCGGATCATCCGAGAGCGCGTGCGGTCTGGCATGGCAAATGCCAAAGCCAAGGGTGCGAGGATCGGCAGACCGAGGGCAACCGCAGACACCATTCCGCCTGTGTTCTATCGTCATTATCCTGCGTTCAAATCGGGACAGTTGAATTTGAGTGAGTTTGCGAGGGTTTGTGATTTGAGCCGGACAACGATTTATAAATACATTTCGCTTTTGGAATAGAAAACAGGGAGCCGTTTGGCTCCCTGTTTTGCCACTTATCCGAAAGTCAAAAGGATGGAACTCATAAGGTTCATAACTACCTGCTGGTTATAGTTAGGTACTTGAATAATAGAAAAACTGTAATCCCAACTCACGGCAGGTTTGCCTGATTGGACTATTTTGCCCGTTCCTTGATCCAAATCATAGGTGTTTTTATATGTTCTTGTCCTGCTGTTGGCAATATCTTCGGCACTATCCATAAATCCATTTTGGTCAAATGTCATGTTAAAAGAATCATAGTAAAGTTTAATCAACTTCCCATCAGAAGAATATTTATCAGTCCAGTCGAACTCATTTACAATACCTTCATCAAGAGCATGTGCCGTTTCGGTTACTCGTTTGATTGAACCATCAGAATTATATGTAATGTCATAGGTGTTCTCATAATGGTATAAAGTACCATTCACTGTTGTGGCATAAGAAATGGTATATTGTTGGATTAATCCGTCAGATTGATAATTGTAGGAGATGTCATAGGTTTTCTCCTCGGTAACAATTCTATCAATCTGAATACAGTTTGTAGGTTGAACAAGCACAAGATTATTATATTCTTCTCTGGCTTTACGAAGTTTTTTGATGTTTTTTACTTTGTCTTGATCTTGGGCATACAGTTCTTCGTATGCCTGTTCTGCTTTGATAATCGCTTCTTCACTTTCAAGCGTTACTGTGCCAATTCGGTCAATAAGTGTTTCTACATTGACTAATTCGGGACTTTTTCCACAAGCAACGAGGGACAGGCACAGGATTAGTGCCAAGATTAGGGCGATTGCTTTTTTCATAATCAAGCCTCTTTCTGTTGTTGTTTTCGCTCATGTAATCAAGAAATAATGAGCGTGTATCACATAATAACATATATTCTTTGATTTATCAACATATAACGACAAATAATCTGCGACTACTTCTTCGTAGCACCGGGTTATCATTATAAATAAGAGGTGATAGCCATGTATGAAGATTTTGTTCGGCAGCGTATTACACAATTACGATTGAAAAGGGGTATTTCTGAATATCAAATGAGTTATGATTTGGGTCATAGCCGAGGTTATGTCTATAATATTTCTTCTGGAAAGGCATTACCCCCACTTAAAGAGTTTTTTGCTATATGTGATTATTTTGAGATCACTCCACAACAATTTTTCGATGACAGCACACAAAATCCCGAATTGATCCAAAAGGCAGTTGAGGGAATGAAGCAGTTAGATGAAAGCGATATGCTTATGCTGTTAGGTTTTATCAATCGTATGTTGCGTTAAGGGCAGAGAAATCTGCCCTTTTCTCTTTCCTTTTGGTATGATACACTATTGGAAAGGCGGTGATTGTATGGCAGACCAAGAGAAATGGGAACTGAGCCGAGAGGAAATAGAAGAACGGATACAGAAAAACAGCCAAGAGCGAAAGCAGAAAGGGAAAAACCGTGGCGGGCGTTCGTCCGGTCAAGGCGTGAAACTGCTCTACATTCGGGACTACCTATACCATCACGCCACCAAGGAACATCCACAAAACGCAAAAGCCATTCAAAAGTTTCTCGCACAGCACGATATTGATGCATCCGTCAAAACCATTTATAACGACATCGTGCGATTACAGGTTGATTTTGGCGTTCCAGTAGAATACAACGCAAGCAAATGGGGCTATTACATCACAGAACCGCAATTTGAGCCCAACGAACTGCGATTGATGGTAGATAGCGTTCAGGCATCCAAGTTTATCACGCAAAAAGATGCGGAACGCATTACGAACAAAATCAAGAGCCTTGCGGATGTCTATACAAAAGAGAGCCTGAGCCGAACTGCCTATGTTGCTGACCGTGTCCGCAGCCGAGACGAAAGCATTATGAAAGAGGCGGACAAGATCCATCAGGCCATTGCCGAGGGCAAGCAGATCGGGTTCCGCTATTTCCACTACGCACCCGACAAGAGCAAGAAGTATTCCAAAGGCGGAGAGAATTTTTTTGTCAGTCCCTACGCCCTACATTGGGAGAACGGCAATTATTATCTGTATGCCTATGTCAATGACAAAGAGGAATTCCGCAGTTTCCGCATTGACCGCATGGATCGCATCAGCAAGCCTCTGCCTGTTGGACGGTTGGGCGTGGATCAGTATAAAAAAGAAGACCTGACAAGAAGAAATGTCAAAGTCTTCCAGATGTATCACGGCGAAAAATATACTGTGCGGATGCGGTTCCGCAATCATTTGGCAAGTGCGGTCATTGATGAGTTCGGCAAAGATGTGATGCTGATACCCGCAGACGAGGGACATTTCAATTTCGTTGCCGATATTGAGGTCAGCCCGCCGTTCTTTGCGTGGATTTCTACTTTTGGACGAGGTGCCAAGATATTAAGTCCCGCTCCGGTGGTGGAAAAGATGCGTGAGTTTGTTGAAAAATTAGCAGAGATGTATAAAGACGTAGGTGAGGTATGAACCCTCACCTACGTCCATTTGTATTTGCTCTTCAATTCTGTAATATCTGCATGAATTTTACAGTTTTCGTTCCCTACAATCAATTCAAGCATCAAGCTGTACGCACGATCATACCACATTTCCAGATCTTTATCAGAAAGCGAAAGGATATAATCTCTTTTGTTCTTTCCCTCTTTGTTGTTGTGCCTGATTTGAAAGTTATTAACCAAGAAACGAACATCAGATTGCAGATTAGAATATCCGCCATCCCGAAGAGTCTTGTCGTTTAGCATTGGCTCAACATGGTTTGCCAACAGACTAAGGATATTACGTTTTTCTGTCATTTTTCCACGCAACACATAATGGTTATACTCAATGACAGCGAGGGACAAGTTCTTGTCCTCAATAAGGCTAACCGCCTCTGAAACCAACTTGTTTTTCTCCACAATAATGTATTGAGGAGGTCTGTATTTTACTGCACATATATTGTGGAGTTCATGGTTGGTTTTATCAACGATTGTCTTAATGTTGGAAATAATGGTTTTCATCAGCTGTTCGGCTTGCGTACAGCGTTCAATTTCCTGTTTTCCTTCTTCATAAATACCCAAGAGTAATTCTGACAGAAGAAACAACTTTTCGATTGGAACTTCAATGAGGGGGTTATTAAGCGAAAAATCCGCTTCGGCAATGCCAAGTGCAGATCTCAGATCTGAAACACTGATAAATGTTCCCCGAAATGATAATCCACGGAAAATTTTTTCGTCAATAAATTTTTCAAGAGTCAATCTATGACCGAAAAAGAATTCTTCTGATGACAAGAGCCAAAAAATCTTCAGAGCTTCTTCTTTGGGATCGACGATAAAGGTTGAAACCAAATCATATAAGTGCATTTTCACAGAATCTCACCCTCTTTTTTCAATATTTTACCAAATAATGATACTGATTGCAAGTAATTATACTATGTACAAAGATGATGGAGAGAAGTAAAAACTTCTCCCCATTTGTTTATAAATGTAGAAAGATGTTCAAAGTCGTTCCCGCAAATCACAACTGGCTTAAATTGTCCCGCAGAATGTCAATGCCTGTTTTGGAAACTGCGATGTAATAACGCTGGGTGACATGGATATGCCCATGCCCCATTTGATTACAGAGCAAGTGCGTGGGCGTGTTCATTTCCGCCATGAGTGTTCCATAGGTATGGCGGAGAATGTGATACTTGAAATTGATACCTAATTTGTTTTTGATTTCACGGGATGGGTACTTGAAGGAATTGACGGTTTGAATTGTGCCGTTCGGCAAGCAATTCACCAATTCCGTAGAAGAAATTTTACTGCCGTCCAAGTCATCAATGATGCGTTGCTTTTGCTCCCGCAGTTCCGCAAAACGCTGTTCCTCCTCTACCCGCTGCCGAAGTTTTTCTGTCAGGTGTTCTTTCAGCAGAGGGCACAAATAAACTGTCCTTTTGGAATTGCGGGTTTTGGGCGAAACCAACTTGATAAGACCATCTTGATACTGCATCTGTCTATCAATGGTTATGGTGCCCTTTTCCAAATCCACATTCGCCCATTTCAGTCCAAAAGCCTCATTGATCCGCAGACCGCAATACCGCCCAAGCAAATACGCCGTTTCCGCATTTGTTCCCTTAAAGTAGTCATCCAAAAGGGCAAGTTCCTCACGGCTGAATGCTACAATGTCGGTATCGTCTTCTACTTTCATTTTCGGCATCCGTATTCTGCTGTCCTTATTCACGCACAATTTGTTATAAATATCTACTTCCAGATAGTTGCGGGAATAGGCTTGCCCGAAAATCAGATAAAACATTTTCAAAAAGGCCCCTGTGTATTGATACGAAAAGCCCTCCACATAATACAGTTCAGCGAGGTAGTCATTAACTTCCGCCGTGGTGATTTCATCCACAAACCGCTTGCCAAACCGTTCTTTCAAATGATTTTCCCACAAACTATCCTGTTTCTGTTTCGTGCGGTATGCTCTGTCCTCCCTGCCGTTTTCGCAGAATTCCGCATACACTTCCTTTACCGTCTTCCTGACTTTTGGAGCAGGAAACTTTCCCGACCTCTCCTGTTCAAGTGCCTTGTTTCTGGCTCTGATTGCTTCCGTTTTTGTCATAAACGAATTGCCGAATTCGTCCTTTGCCTTGCGGACATCCTTTTTTCTCCCATCCACCATGATGGTATAGCGGAACGCCCAATGCTTATTTGCCAGTTGATAAACGCCTGTGTCATTCATTTTTGCCATAGTGTGCCTCCTAAAAGTGGATATTAAGTGGCACTTTTTCAAAATCTCTTGCTTTTGGATGAGTTATCTGTTAAAATAAAAAACAGGATGAAGCCTTGTAAGTCAATGCGTTTCCCCTCGCAATCGCGAGCAAAGCGAAGCGATTGATGAAGATGGCCCGTGACGAAGCCCGCCACGGCAAGGCTCTGAAGGGCTTGCTCGAAAGATATTTCAAGTAAGCCGTCCCCAAAACAAAGTCCATGAAGTGGAGTTTGTTTTGGAAAGGACGAACAGTGAAGTGAGTGAGCTTTCGTGTCACACACGGAAGCGAACGATACGGAACTTGTGAGGACGCGAAGGGTCTGCTGGAGCGTTACTTCGGTTAATCCAAAACCATATATACCGCCGACCCCCAGCCGGGTCGGCGGCTTTTCAATCAATCGGAAAGGAGTAATCCCATGAACGACAAAATTGCCGCTTTGCTCAATGAGCAGATCAACAAGGAATTTTACAGCGCCTACCTTTATCTGGATATCGCCAATTTTTATGACAGTCTGAATTTGGACGGCTATGCCAACTACTATATGATTCAGGCGCAGGAGGAACGGGATCACGCCCTGCTGTTCCTGAAATACATGCAGATCAACGGTCTGAAGGTCTCTTTCGATGCCATCGGCAAGCCCGACAAGACCTATGACAACATCCTCGATCCTCTGACGGTCGCCGCCGAGCATGAGCGGTATGTGACCTCCCTCATCAATGACATTTATCACGAAGCCCACGAGGCCAAGGATTACCGCACCATGAAGTTTTTGGATTGGTTCGTCAACGAGCAGATGGAAGAGGAAGAAAATGCCGATTCCATGATCAGTCGCTATAAACTCTTCGGCTCCGATCCCAAGGGTCTGTATGCGCTGGATCAGGAGTATGCCGCCAGAATCTACACCGCACCTTCTCTGGCGCTGTAAAAAGGAGTTTTGAACATGAAAAAACTGCTTGCGGTTTTGATTGCCGCCTTACTGATGCTGACCCTGTTCACCGGCTGCGGTGAGGGCAAAGCTATTTCCGCCGAAAAGGCACAGCAGATCGCCATGGAAGATGCCGGTCTTGCCGCCAAGGATGTGGATGACGTTCATGCCCATGTGACCACCTACGAAAATGTCCCCTGCTACAACATCCACATCACCGTGGATGGCACGGAGTACAATTACAACATCACCTCCAACGGAGAAATTCTTTCCAGATAAACAGATGCCCCCGACGGACTTGCTTCCGCCGGGGGTTTTGTGTAAAATAAAGGCAGTTTTCCAAGGAGGTTGTTCCATGAAACAAAGAAGAATCCTCATGTCCCTGTTCGGTGTGCTCATCTGCGCCGTCAGCGTGGGCATTTTCAAGCTGGCCGCCCTCGGTGTTGACCCGTTTCAGTCTCTCATGAGCGGTCTCGATGCCCTCATTCCTATCCCCTTCGGCACGCTTTATGTGCTGGTCAATCTCGCCCTTCTGATCTTTTCGCTGGTCTTTGACCGCAGAAACATCGGCATCGCCACCTTTATCAATCTGTTCCTGCTGGGCTACATCACCCAGTGGACTCTGCAGGCGTTGCAGCTGCTTTTCCCTGCGCCTTCCCTGCTTTTGCGGGTGATTTTCCTCATCATCGGCATCGTGGTGCTGTGCTTCGGCTCCGCCCTGTACATGACTGCCGATCTGGGTGTCTCCACCTATGATGCCGTGGCTATCGTCCTCTCCCGGAAGTGGAAGTTGGGCAAGTTCCAATACTGCCGCATCGCCGCCGATCTGGCCTGTGTTCTTCTGGGCACTGCCATTTTTCTGCTGGCAGGCGGTTCCCTTCGGGAAGTCCCCACCATCGCCGGCATCGGCACGATCATCACCGCATTCTTCATGGGGCCGCTCATTGCCTGTTTCAACAGAACCGTTGCCGAACCCCTTCTAAAAAAAGTCAAAAATAAGAATAATTCCTATTGACATTCCAAGCCATCCATGGTATACTAAATATATAAATAGTAACCATTCTTATTGTCTGGGAGGAACAATTTATGGATTACAAGCCTAACGATATCATCTGCAACTGCAAGCAGGTCTCCTATGTGGATATTGACCGCGCTCTGCACAGCCATAAGACCTTTTCCGATGTGGAAAAGGAATTCGAAGAAGTCCAGAAGCTGACCCATTGCTCCACCGGCTGCGGTGGCTGCCATGACAAGATCATGGGCATCATTTCCGACATCATCAGCGGCTGATCGCCGATCCGTTTTTCTTTCTCTTTTCCTTTCTAAGAAATCCCCGGTTCGTAAGAACCGGGGATCAACTTTTATGCAAGTTCAAAACCAAACAAGTGGAATTCCTCGCACCCATGGGTGGAAACGGGGACGAAACGTACGTTCTTCACACACCAATCGATGGCATGGGTGACAAATCTCCGGTGGTTGTTGTCCACCTCCAGCGTCACAATGCTGCCATCTTCCGCCACACCTTCGATGCGGTATTCCCGGATCAGTGTTTCCGGCAGCCGAAAGCCGGTCTCCTGCAGGGGATAATGAAAAGGCATATTGTGGCTGCTGCGGTTCAGATCGCTGTCAAATACCAGCCGGATCTCCCGGACAGGTGTATTCTTTCCAAAGGAATAAGAAACTGTTTCTCCCTTCCAGAGATTTTCCTCGCCCCGGTACTGACCGTTACGGACAACGTCATCGCTGCAGGCAGCCCTTTCGGACAGCTCGGAAACCTTCCGCTCCTTCCAGGGGATATAGCAATCGTCATCCATGAGAGTCTTTTGCAGGGTCGGAATGTGAATCTCACGGATATCCGTATTCTCTGTGACCGCCTGGGCAAGGGCCGTACCCAGAGCCTGACCCAGAATGGCGCAGGTGGCCATGACCCGGGAAGAGCTCAAAGCAGCATGGGTCACACTGATATTTCTGCCTGCAAAGGTCAGATTCCGAATATTTTTCGAAATCATACAGCGCAGGGGCAGACCCCAGGGGGACGGTGCCGGATGATAGATGGTGGGGTGGCCTGCCGTGTAGTAGAAGCCGGCAGGAAAATGGTCGTCCATGGACCAGCCGGCATAGGCCACGATATCCTCAAACCGGCCTTCTGCCTCCACATCGTTTTGGGTGACCGTATATTCACCCACATACCGACGGCTCTCCCGCTTGCCCGGCAGGAAGCCGATCCATTCCAGTTCCCAGTTTTCCACGCCGTGATCGCCGCGGTTTTTCATATGATCCCACACGCCGTAGGCGATCTTCAGCAGCTCGTCCCGGCAGCGGTCCGTGTCATGGATGCAATCCCACTCGCCGCCCACTTCGATCCACCAGAAATTGGTGGAAGATCCGTTCTGATGATCCTTATAGGGCAGATCCGCATCCGTCTCATAGGTGTAGGCCCAGTCGGGCTTGACAAAGGTGGTGGGATGATCGGTCTCCCGAACCTGCATAAGGCAGCTCATACCCATGGTCTTTTTGTCGGCAGTATCCGGCGGGATCGTCTCCTGAAATTCCGCTTTCGCCTCCCGTCCATAGCGATATTCCGCACCGGAAAGGGGTGCCAGAATGCTGTCACCGGAGCAATCGGCAAAATAAGCTGCCTCGATCACATGGAAGGTCTCCGCATTGGACTGCCAGGCCTTAATGGACCGGATGCGATTGCCGTCCATCTGTGCGTCAAAACAGCTGGTATTCAGAAGCAGGGTCAGATTGGGTTCTGCTTTCGCCTTTTCATACAAAACGCTGTCCCAGATGGGATATTTCAGACCCTTGTTCTGATAGAAGTTTTCCAGAATGAGTTCCTCGACGATGCCGGTCTCCCGGTTGTCTTTTCCTCGGGCACCGCAGATCCACATGCGAATCTCACTGGATGCATTGCCGCCCAGAACTGCACGGTCGTGGACCAGAACGGTTTTGATCCCGTGACGAGCCGCCGCGATGGCACAGCAAAGACCCGACAGTCCGCCGCCTACCACACAAAGGTCACTTTGATAAGTTATGGTTCTCATAAGAAACACTCCTTGTCTTTCCGGAAGATAATGTTATAATAAAACAAATCCCACTATTTTTCATTTGTATTTGTCTTGATTTTCTATACTTTTGTTTTTGGTGATCCTATGTATGATATCGCTCCTATTATGAAATACATCCAATTTCTCAAACATCGCTGCGGCTTGTCTGTTTCTCTGCACCCCAAGTCGGGAGATCATATGTATGGATTTTTTGATGATCTGATTTCTTTCAATTTTCACGAAAACTCCTATTGCGCCTGCATCAAGCGTGACCCAAAGGCCAACCGGCATTGCATCGACTGCCAGAGCAAGGTGCTCGTAAGATGCAAAAACGGTCCCTTTAACGGCACCTGCCATGCCGGTGTCCGGGAACGAGTCTACCCCATCACAGACGGAACAGAGGTGACCGGCTTCATCTCCGTCAGCGGCTATCGAACGGAAAACCCGGAAACTTATTTAGAAAAACTGTCAAAAGCCTACGGATTTTCCGAGGAAGAGTTGGCGGAATCCTATGGTTCTCTGAGTCCACAATTTCCAACGGATGCCGAACTGGACACGCTCCTGCTGCCCTTGTGCCGGATGCTGGAGCTGGCATGCCTGAAGGACAGCAGAGCGGAAACCGATCCCTCTTTGGTTCAGCAGGCCATTCGGTATATCCGACAAAACCGAAACCAGAGCATCACTTCCCGGGATATTTGCCGACATCTCTCCTGCAGCCGCTCCGTCATGAGCACCCAATTCAACAAGGTCACTGGAAAAAGCATCCGCGAATACCTCAACGAGCTCCGTATCGCAGATGCAAAAAATCTGCTGATCGAAACCAATTTGAATGTTTCGGAAATCGCCTTCTCCGTCGGCTTCAGCAACTCCAATTACTTTTCCGGGCGGTTCAAAGAACATGTCGGGATCGCCCCACTGAAATACAGAAAGATCTTCCGGACATAACCGGAAGCACTTCCTGATTCTTTGCTTGTGTTTGCTTATTTTCTATGGTACATTGAGAGCAAAAGGAGGGGTTGCCATGTATCTCATTGCAACGGACTATATTCGTGCCGACGGCAAAACCGATGTTTCCGATAATCTGCAAGCACTCATCAACGAAAACCCCAACCGGACCATCTTTTTTCCCGATGGCATTTACCTGCTGAAAAAGCCCATCACCACCCCGGCGCACCCGGAGCGGAGCGTGGACTTACAGCTTTCCAACTTTGCCCAGTTTCTGGCAGCAGAGGACTGGGACAGTGACGAAGCCATGATCCGTTTGGGCGGACAGGATGCCTTCAATAATATTCGGATGCCCGGCAGCAATTACGGTCTGCAAGGCGGCATCATCAACGGTAATGGCAAAGCCAAAGCCATCTCCATCGACAGTGGTCGGGAAACCTACATCCGCAATACCAACATCAAAAATGCCTTTGTGGGAATCCATATCAAATACGGTGTCAACAGCGGTTCTTCCGATGCCGACATCATGAATGTGAATATTGTAGGCAACGGCCATCCCGACTCCATCGGCGTACTCATTGAGGGCTATGACAACACCCTGACCAATATGCGCATCTACAATGTGTTTACCGGCGTGGATGTCAGAAGCGGCGGCAACATGCTGCGGAATATCCATCCTTTGGTTTCCCTGACACCTGTGGCACAGGAGCGGTTCAATGAAACCGTCGGCTTCCGTGTAGGTGAAAACGGTGCCAACTGGTTCGACTACTGTTACTCTGACCAGTTTGCCACAGGCTTCCACCTGCAGGGTGCAGGCAATCTCCATAACTGTTTCTGCTTCTGGTATTCCAACAAGGAAGAGCACCATGTAGCAGTCCACAGCGACAAGCCCTTCAACGGTACCATCCACAACCTGACCGTCGGCGGTGCATCCATGGAGGGACATCCCAACCGTTTCACCGATGACGATTTCATTCTGGGCGAAAACGGCAGCATCCAAAAAGTCACTTTAGGCGAAACTTTGCTATATCGGTAATCAAAACCACTAGTGTAACTAGTGGTTTGCACAGGCCCTTCAAGGGCCTATTACTAGCCGCATCTTAAGATGCACCGAAAAGATCCGCCAACCGCATAATTTTTACAGGCCGCCGCTAAAGCGGCCTGTTTTTATGCT